>JAVBMP010000072.1:0-75514 GCA_031552315.1 Desulfovibrionaceae bacterium
TTGCACAATGGCCTTTTTGCCCTTTTACTGCGTCGTGCTTCGTCCCGCGCGAAGGTCATATATGCTTGAATATACTCCCTCCGCACGGAACTCGCACTCCTTGTAAAAGAACAAAAATTCTCATTGTGCAACGGCCTCAAATAGTTGTGGACAAGCCCCTTAATCAGTTGGCCGGGTCTTCCAGCGTTTATGCATCCAGAACCATTGTTCAGGGTGGGCCCGGACTTCCTGTTCAACACTTTTGGTATAAAACTCCGCTATTTGTCTGGTGCGTTCGCCTATGGTGCCGGTCAGGGTTGTGGTATCAAGCGGGGGGTGGGCTATAAGGGTATAACGGCCATCCGCGTCGCGGCGCAAAAATACCGGGTATACAACGGCTTTGGCGCGCAGGGCCAGCAGGGCCGGGCCAACGTTTACCGCGGCCTCCAGCCCCAAAAAGGGCAGGAATACCGCCTCGGCCGGGGGGCAGTTGTGGTCTACCAAAAAGGCGCACAGGCCGTTTTGCTTCAGCGCGGCCAGCACCTTGGGGGCGGCATTGCGGTGGTTTACGCTTACGCCCCCGCGTTTGCCGCGCTGCCCGGCAATAAAGGCGTTCATGGCCGGGTTGCGCTGGCGGCGCACCACTATTTGGCGCGGGCGGTCGGTAAAAATTTCTCCCAAAAGGCCGGCCAGAAGTTCCCAGGCGCCAAAGTGCGCGGTGGCGCCCACAACTGGCCGTTGCTCGTTCATCAGGGCAATAAATTCCGGGTGGATATAGGCAAGTTTGGGGTTGTTGTGCAGCCCAACGCGGTCAATTAAAAGAATTTCCAAAAATGAGCGGGCGTTTTCAGTAAAGGATGCGCGGGCCACGGCCACGGCCTTTTCACGCGGCAGTTCAAGCCGGGCCATGATTGTTTCAATAGCCAGCTTGCGGCGTGAAGGGACGCAATGCCAAAGCAGAAAGCCCACGCAGGAACCAAGGCCCCTGGCCAGCGGGTAGCCGCCAAGGGCCAGCAGGACGGCTGTTTTGCGCAAAAAGAACAAAAATGCCCTGTTGGGCAAAGACAAGGATTCTTTAGACATAATTGGTAAAGGGCAAAGGTTTTTCAGCCAGTTGGCGCATTTTTTCTTCAAGAATGCGGCATTGCTGTTCAATTTCCGGCTGGCCTGTTTGAACTGGCTGGCCTGTTTGGGTTGCCGTGACGGGTTGGGCTGCCGGATCCGGCTGGCCTGTTTGTACGGTTTCTTCTGTATTTCCGGCTGGTTCCGCAATATGGTAAGGTTCACCAATTCGAATATGCACCCGGCTGAAGGGCAGGGGCAGTATGAACCTGTCCCAGGATGAAAAGCGTTTGGCCCGTTGCGCGAACATGCGCACGGGAATTATGGGGGCGCCGGAATGCTGGGCCAAAAAGACAATGCCGTTTTTAACCTTCAGGGCCGGGCCGCGTGGGCCGTCTGGCGTAATGCAGGCCAAAAGCCCCTCATTTTGCACCAGGGGCAGCAGTTTTTTCATGGCGGCGGCCCCCCCGCGGGAACTTGAACCAGCCACGATAACCAGGCCAAGGCGGCGCAAAATGCCCGCAAGGAAGGAACCGTCCTGACTGGGGCTTACCAGCGCGCCGAACTTCAGCTTTTCCCGCACGGCGATAATGCCGAATATTTCACAATGCCACAGGCAAATAATAGCCCCCTGTTTTTGGGCGGCCAGTTCATTCAGCGCCTCGCGGCCATCCTGGCTTATGCGCAAGGTGAAGCACCACAGGCGGTAAAGCCAGGTTACAAGCGGAATAAACGGGGTAAGGGGTATTTTCATCTGTCCGTTGACCTTTATTCTGTCTTTTGCCCGGCGTTGTCTTTTGCCGCTGTTTCATTGCCCGGCGCTTCCATGCCTTCACCTTTGCGTTTGCGCAGCCAGGCGCGGACAAATTCAACAACCATGGGCATTACAGATATCACAATGATGCCCAGGGCGATAAGGGTAAAGTTGTTTTGCACAAAAGGCAGGGTGCCGAAAAAATATCCCAGGGTAAGGAAAAGGGTAACCCAGCCCAAGGCCCCGGTAATGTTGAAAAAAAGGAAGCGTTTGGGGTTCATGCTGGCAACCCCGGCCACAAAGGGCGCAAAGGTGCGTACAATGGGCACAAAGCGGGCCAGAATAATGGCCTTGCCGCCATGCCGTTCATAAAATTCATGGGCCTGCAAAAGGTGTTTGCGTTTTAACAAGCGGTAATCTTTGGAAAACACCTGTGGGCCAATGTAGCTGCCTATGCGGTAGTTTACAAAATCCCCGGTAATGGCGGCGGCCAGAATAAGGCACCAGAGCAGAGGGTAGGAAAGGTAGCCGGAACCGGCCAGGGCGCCGCAGGCAAAAAGCAGGGAATCGCCCGGCAAAAATGGCGTGACCACCAGCCCGGTTTCACAAAAAATAATAAGAAAAAGGAAAACATACACCATGGTGCCGTAAGCTTGCACCAGTTCCAGCATATGTTTATCTATATGAATAATGAAATCTATAATATAATAAATGAAATCCATGGGTTCTCTCTGGTATGGCGTTCAGGTTGGCGCTTCAGGCGTTCAGGCTGGCGGCAATAATTTCGGCGGGCGGCGGCACAATGTTCAGCGCGCGCATGCGCATGAACAGTTCACGGCTTATCCAGGCGTCTGTAGCGGCGTAGGTTATTTGCTGGTCGCTAAGGTCGCGCACGTTCCAGTTGGAACATTGCGCATTTTTGGAAATGCGCACGCCCAAAAAGGCGGCCGCCATGCCGCGCAAACCCAAAAGGCGCAGGGCCTGTTTGCGGGCGGGTTCAGAAAGGTCGAACACGCCCTGGCAGTTAAACGGGTGCAGGCCTTGCAAAAGGCGCATATCATCATGCAGGGCCACCCCGCTTTTGATGATATGCGGGTCTTCCAGCACGTCCAACAAAGGTTCGCGCAGTGAAATCCAGCGCAACTGCACCAAAAACACCACGTCGCTACAGGCTATTTGAACCAGGGCGGGCAAATGGGTTTTGCCCTTGACAAAGGTTGGCCGGGTTTCCGTATCAAAGCCCACAACATCTTCTTGCTTTATGCGTTCAACCGCAAGTTCAAGCTCCGCCTGGTCGCGCACAATGACTATTTTGCCTTCATAACGAAAGAGGGGGCATTCATTAACCTCTTCTCTTGTCAAATTAGGACGAAAATTTTCTGTCATACATGCCCGCCAACGCTGCTTTGGCAAAAAGTAAAATAATTTAGTGTGTTGTAAGCTTGTCAAAAAGACAACCTATAAATACACCAAATATGTAAAGTATGCAAACGCTTGTTTGCGGCCCAAAAAACTTTACCGCAGCCGCTCTTGCGCTGTAAGGATTTTTCTTATAAAATTTTTGGCAATACCCGTGCCGCGCTTGCCTGCGCGGGCAAGCGCGGCACGGGGCAAGTCAACTTCAGGAGTGAATATGGCTTCTTACTTTTCTCACCCGCGTTCGGTAGAAACAACAATGTCCTGCAAAAAATGCGGCAAGCCGGTAAGCGCCCGGCGTTCATGCTTGCGCGTGAACATTTTTTGCCCGCACTGCCGGCAGGAATTTGCCCTTGAAGAATATTTGGCAAAAATGGATTCCGCCCTTGAAGGATTTTTGGACGGGGTTTATCTTGACAGAATATGAGGCCCGGAAGCGGCAGGCCTAAAAAAACGGCTTGTTGTCAATAACATCAAAAGTGGGCACATAAAAAGGCGGGGTTATGGGAGAAATGAAAACAATTGGTTACCGTCTGTTCTGGCCGGTGCTTGTTTTGCTGGTTTCTTTGGTTGTGCTGGTGCTGGGCGGCGTTTACAGCGCCCTTGACCGTAACGGCTTTTTTACCGGCCCACGGCTTGGTGTTGTGAATATTCAGGGTGTTATCAAAGATTCTGAACCTGTCCTGCGCTGGATAGCGGAACTGGAGGAACACCCGGGCGTTGCCGGGGTGCTGGTGCGCATTGAATCCGGCGGGGGCGCGGTTGTGCCTTCGCAAGAAATTTATCAGGCGGTGAAGCGCCTGGCAAAAAGCAAGCCGGTTGTGGCGTCTATGGGCGGCGCGGCGGCTTCCGGCGGTTATTACGTGGCGGTGGGCGCGCCCTATATTGTGGCCAACCCGGCCACGCTTACCGGCAGCATTGGCGTAAAAATGCAGTTCAGCGACCTTTCCGGCCTTATGCAGCATGTCGGGGTTGGGAGTCAGGTTTTGACCAGCGGCAACCTGAAGGACGCCGGGTCTCCCTTTCGGCCCATGCTGCCGGAAGAAAAGGCCTACCTTGAAGAACTGATGCAGGATATGTTCACCGGTTTTGTGGAAGATGTGGCGGAAGGGCGCAAGCTACCCCCGGCAGATGTGCGCAAACTGGCGGACGGACGGGCCTTTACCGGGCGTCAGGCCCTGCAATTGAAGCTGGTTGACGCCCTGGGCGACAAAGATTTTGCCCTGCGGGAACTGGCCCGGCGCTGCAAGTTGCCCTCTTTGCCTTCATCTATCCTTGAAGGGCCGGAAGAAAAGCCCGGTTTTTGGGAACGGGCGCTTGAAAGCACAATCAATGAACTTGGCCGCGCCGCCGCCGCAAAGGTGGAGGCCGGGGCCGCGCAACCGTACCGGTTTTATTTCTGACATAGCGGCCTTAAAGAAGCCCGTTGCACAATGGCCTCTAAAAGCCATTACGCAATAAATTCAAGCCTGAATGTTCTGGAACGGTTGATGTGTATCGTCCATCGTGTGGCGCGTGGGAAGGCTTTCCCGCTCAACAAGCTTTAAAACAAGGGGCGTATTATGACCAGCAGAATAAAAAAACGTTATGGGCGTAAAAAATTTACCGCGCTGGCGGCTTGGCGCAGCCTTTTGGGTAATATCTTTAGCTGCGCCCTGTTTTTTATTCCGCTTTTTTGCGCCGCCCCTTTGGCCGGGGCGGCCTGCCCCTGCGGCCTTGACATCCAGCCCGCAAAAAATGCCTCTGAACTTGAAGCGCGGTTTGACGAGATTTTGAATGTGCCCTACCGCACGGACGGGGCCATAAACTGCAAAGGGGAATACGCCACTTTTATGCAGCCGGACAAGGCGCTTCCTGGCCCTGGCTTCAATTGCAGCGGTTTTGTGCTGCAATCTTCCCGCCTGGCCTTTGGCCGCGATATTGCTATTGAAGACGCCAGGCGTGACCGGGCGGGGAACAGCGGCCCCAACGCCCCCTTTGGCGAGGACTGGGATTTTGGGCTTGACCTTGTGCTGAACGTAAGCGAAGGCCTGCCCCGGCGCTGGATTATGCCGGGCGGGTCTGTGCTGGCGGTAGAAAATACCCCCTGGCAGGGCGATATTTTGAACTTTCGCGGTTATGACCTGCACAACCCGGGAACTTTGGCGGAACTTATGCCCAGAGTGCGGCAGGGCAAAATATATTTGCTAAGCTTCAGCCGCCCGGTCGCCAAGGCCCCTTACAAACTGCTGCACTATCATGTGGGCTTTTTGTGGCGTGACGCTGACAACAAGGCCTGGTTCTACCACGCCGCGCCGGGCAGCGGCAAGAGCTACCGCATGGGTATGAATACCCCGGAGGAGTTGCGGGAATTTTTGCAGGCCTTCAAAGGTTCCACACAAAAAAGCATTCTGGCGCTGGAAGTTGATTTGCCGCAGAATTGAAGAGATGGCGCCAGCAGTTTTTTATCAATCAGCAATAAAAATCCTTGTAATATATCTTATTCTATTCTATATCACAAAACTATAAATAGTTTTTTTGCTTCTTTGTGTGTGCCGTCTTCTGTGTTATGCATTTAAGTTGTTATTTTTATTGGAGTATCTATGAGTTGGAGCAATCTGCCAATCAGAAAAAAAATGGCCGTTTACACCTGTGCCGCCCTGCTTATTTTGTTTGTTATGGCCGGGTTGGGCATTTTCCTTACCGAAAAAGGTAAAAGCACCGCCTCCCTTGCGCTGGAAAAATCTTTTTCCGCAACATCCTTCAGTCAAAGAGAAATTGACCATATGAACTGGACAGCCAGCCTGAACATGTTCATTCATGGCGAATCGGATGGCGAGGGCATTCAGGAAGACGGTCATAAATGCATACTTGGGCAATGGTACTACGGAGAAGAACGCAAGCGCGTGGAAGTGATTATGCCGGAACTTGCGCCCCTGCTTGAAAAGCTTGAAAAACCCCACCTGGAACTGCACAGGGGGGCGGGCCGGGTAAAAGAGTTGATGGCACAGGATAAAAAGCTGGAAGCCGTAACGTTTATGAACGAGACAATAATCAGCAATTCCCGTGAAGTTATAGGCCTGCTGGCCCAGCTTGGCAAAAAGGCCCACGAGCTTGCTATTGAAGACCGCGACATGTTCATGCAGGCGGGTAAAATGTCTCAGGTCCTTTCATTGATAATTGCCCTGGTATTCACCGTGGTGGGCGCTGTGGGCAGCTACTTTTTCGCGCGGAACCTTTCCGCCCCGCTGGCCCAAATTGCCGATATGGGCATGAAGGTGCGTTCCGGCAAGCTGGACGCCCACCTGGATATTCACCGCAAGGATGAAATTGGGGTTATCGCGGACAACCTTAACGCCATGCTGGATAGCCTTAAGGTGGAACTTGGCTTTTCACGCGGGGTGCTGGCCGGCATAAGCGCCCCCCTGGCCGTGTGCAACAAAGACGGCAGCATGAAGATGATAAACCAGCGCTTTGCCGCCCTGTGGGGGCGCGCCGGAATTGGCGAGGAAGATTACCACAAGATGAATTACGCGGAATTCTGTTTTGGTGAAGGCAAACTGCGCACAGAAATGAATGAAGTGCTGGACAGCCGGGCAGAAATTACCGATAAAACCCTTACATTTACCAACCGCATGGGTGAACGCCGCCACGTCATGGCCAGCTTTTCTCCCCTTGCCAGTCTGGATGGCGACCTGATGGGCGCCATAACCATAATGAGTGACCTTTCGGAATCTTACGCCCAGCAGGAACGCATTGCCACCCTGAATGAAACAATCAACCAGTCGGCCCGCAACGCCCAGGGCATTTCTCAGGCCCAAAGCGTCGGCTTTGCGGAAATAACAGAGGTGCTGAAGGAAAGTTCCGACGCGGCCCGGCGGCAGAGCGAAACCTCGTTCAATGCCTTGCGCGGCATTGAAAATATGACCCAAAGCATGGACGATATCGCCCGCAAGGCCGAACAGGCGCGGGAAAGCACAGAAACCACCCGTAGCGAGGCGGCCAACGGCGCGGATATTGTACGCACCGTAATAGACGGCATTGAACGGGTGTCACGCCAAACCGGCGAACTTGCTCAGGATATTTCCGCCCTTAGCAGCCACGCCCAGGATATCAGCAAGGTTATTATCCTTATTGAAGATATTGCCGACCAAACCAACCTGCTGGCCCTGAACGCCGCCATTGAAGCGGCCCGCGCCGGTGAGGCCGGGCGCGGCTTCGCGGTTGTGGCCGATGAAGTGCGCAAACTTGCGGAAAAAACCATGACCGCCACCCGCGACGTGGTAACCGCCGTGCGCTCCATTCAGGACAGCACCCGCAAGAGCGAAGAAACCACCGCCGCGGCGGTGAACCTTACGCAAGAATCCACCGCGCTGGCGGAAAAGTCCGGCAAAAGCCTGGCTAAAATAGTGGAAATGGCGGATACCGTAGCCAATGAAATTTCCAACATAGCGCAGATAACCCGGGAACAATCACAGGTAAGCTTGCAGGTGCGCGATATTATGAATGAAATTGGCGCGCTTTCCCAGCGCACGGTTGAATCCATGAACCGTTCAAATGACGGGGTAGTGGTGCTGGCCCGTCAGTCCGGCGAACTTAAGGCGCTTATTGAAGATATGCGCAATGAACGCCGCGCGACCCAGCGCTTCCTTATATCCAGGCCCACTTCCTTCCAGTTGTCTGTAGGCGGAAAAAGCTGTGAGGCTGCCTTGCTGGATATAAGCCGCGCCGGGGTGCGTTTGCGCCTGCAGGGCATTGATGACATAAGGCCGGGCGCCCAGGTTGCGCTGGACAATTTTGGCGGGCCTCTGGGCCGTGTGCTGGGCGGCAAAAACGCCTCTGTAAGCTGGTGCGACGGCAAACAGGTGGGTATTGAATTTAAAAAACCCCTTGAACTGGGTGATGATGAACTCAAAAAATTGGCTTTGAATTAGGTGTGTTATATCCGGTCTTCCGGTTCAGCAAACCCGCTGCACCGGAAGGCCGGCAATTTTTTGGGCTTGCGCTTTTTCGTATAAAGCTATATACAGGGTTGCTCGGGCGCTATGAAAGCCAATTTTTTAGCGTTACGTCAATTTTTACGGCACAGTCCGGGCAAGGCCCTCTGTGCTTTTTTTGTATCCGCCAAACGTCAAGTAGCAACGTCAAATAAAGGATGAATATGTCCAAGCGCACAGATTTAAAACGCATCATGGTCATAGGTTCCGGCCCCATTGTTATCGGCCAGGCCTGCGAGTTTGACTACTCCGGCACCCAGGCGGTAAAGGCCCTGAAAGAAGATGGCTATGAAGTCATTCTGGTAAACTCGAATCCGGCAACCATAATGACAGACCCGGATCTGGCGGATAGAACCTACATTGAACCCATTGAGCCGGAAACCGTGGCCGCCATTATCCGCAAGGAACGGCCCTGCGCCATTCTGCCCACCCTTGGCGGGCAAACGGCCCTTAACACCACACTTACCCTGGCCGGTATGGGCGTGCTGGAAGAATGCGGGGTGGAACTTTTGGGCGCGGACGCCGAAGTTATTGCCAAGGCGGAAAGCCGCGAGCTTTTTGCGGATGTTATACACGGCATAGGCCTGAAAATGCCTGCCTCGTGCATTGCGCACAACATGCAGGATGTGCGCGAAATTGCCACCAAAATGCCTTTCCCGCTTATTTTGCGCCCCGGCTTCACCCTGGGCGGGGCAGGCGGGGGCATAGCCTACAACATGGAAGACCTGGAATCTTTGGCGTCCCAGGGCCTTGCGGCCAGCATGCGCAGTGAAATTCTTATTGAGCAATCCGTGCTGGGCTGGAAGGAAATTGAAATTGAAATTATGCGCGATACCAACGATGCCTGCATAATTATTTGCAGCATTGAAAACTTTGACCCAATGGGCGTGCACACCGGAGATTCCATTACCATTGCCCCGGCCATGACTTTGAGCCAGGCGGAAATAGACACGGTGTTCGAGGCCTCCAAAAACATCATAAGGGCCGTGGGCATGCGGGCCGGCGGGGCCAACATCCAGTTTGCCATGCACCCGCATACCAGTGAACTGGTGGTTATTGAAATGAACCCCCGGGTTTCGCGTTCTTCCGCCCTGGCTTCCAAGGCCACCGGCTTCCCCATTGCGCGTATTGCCGCCAAGCTGGCCGTGGGCTACTGCCTGAATGAAATTGTGGATGAAACCAAGCTCAAGCGCGGCATTAACGCCACCCTGGCGGAATATGAACCGTACATTGAATATGTTGTGGCCAAAATACCCCGCTTCACCTTTGAAAAGTTCCCCGGTTCCAAAGACGAGCTTACCACGTCCATGAAAAGCGTGGGCGAGGCCATGTCTGTGGGCAAAACCTTCAAGGAAGCCATGCAAAAGGGCCTGCGTTCGCTGGAAGTTGGCGCGGCCGGGCTGGGCATAGAATTTTCCGGCAAGCTGCCGGAAAGGGAAGATATTATCGCCAAGCTCCGGGTGCCTAACTCCCGCCGCATTTTCTACATACGCTACGCCATGCTGGCCGGCATGAGCATAGAGGAAATAAGCGAATATTCCCTTATAGACCCCTGGTTCCTTAATGAACTTAAAGACCTGGTGGATTTTGAACTGCGCCTGAAAGGCTTTGCCCTGGCAAATTCCATGACAGCGGATAACGCCGAGCTGAAAAACCTGATGCGCGAAGCCAAGGCCCTGGGCTTTGCCGACCGCCAGCTTGCGGAAATGTGGAAGCGGCCGGAAAGCGACGTGCGCACCCTGCGCAAGGCCCTTGGCTGCGAGCCGGTTTACCGCCCCATAGCTACCTATGCCGGGCGCGGCACCGAAGGCGCCTACTACTACACCAGCTACGGCGACGGCTACAGCGCCCACGCCGTGGCGCGGGAACCGGGCGAACGCCGCAAGGTTATCATTTTGGGCGGCGGCCCCAACCGCATAGGGCAGGGCATTGAATTTGACTATTGCTGCTCCCATGCCTCTTACGCCCTGCGTGAAATGGGCATAGAATCCATAATGGTCAACTCCAACCCGGAAACCGTTTCCACAGACTTTGACACCTCTGACCGCCTCTATTTTGAGCCGCTTACCTTTGAAGATGTCATGAACATTGTGGAGCGGGAAAATCCGGAAGGGGTTGTAGTGCAGTTTGGCGGGCAAACCCCGCTTAACCTGGCCGTGCCCCTTATGCGCGCCGGGGTGCCCATTATCGGCACTTCACCGGACGCCATTGACCGGGCGGAAGACCGGGAACGCTTTCAGGCCCTGCTGCAAAAGCTGCACCTGCGCCAACCGGCCAACGGCACGGCCATGAGCCAGTCCGAAGCCGTGCAGGTGGCGGAAAAAATAGGTTACCCCGTAGTGGTGCGCCCCTCTTACGTGCTGGGCGGCCGGGCCATGATGGTGGTTTATGACGATGAGCAGATGGAAGAATACTTCACAGAGACCCTGCGCCGCAAACGCCCGGAACACCCCATACTGATTGACAAATTCCTGGAAAACGCCACAGAAGTTGACGTAGACGCCCTGTGCGATGGTGAAAATACCTTTGTGGCCGGCATAATGGAACATATTGAGGAAGCCGGCATACATTCCGGAGATTCCGCCTGCGTGCTGCCCCCGCACACCCTGCCCAAGGGCATAGTGGATGAAATTGCCCGGCAAACCAAAGCCCTGGCAACGGAATTGAAGGTTGTGGGCCTTATGAACATCCAGTTTGCCGTAAAAGACGGCCTGGTGTATATTTTGGAAGTAAACCCCAGGGCCTCGCGCACCTCGCCTTTTGTTTCCAAGGCCACCGGCGTGCCCCTTGCCAAAATGGCTACCCGTATCATGATGGGGGCCAAAATACCCGACCTGAAGCTGGAAGCTATGCAGCGCGGCGGCTACACATCCGTAAAAGAAGCCGTGTTCCCCTTCAAACGCTTCCCGGGCGTGGATATTCTGCTTGGGCCGGAAATGAAGTCCACCGGCGAGGTAATGGGCATTGCCCGCAGTTTTGAAGAAGCCTTCATGAAAGGCCAGCTGGCTTCCGGCCAGGTGCTGCCCAAAAGCGGCAAGGTGTTCATTTCCGTGCAAGACGCGGACAAGCCCGCTGCCGCGCAAGTGGCGCGCCTGTTGCACAGCCTTGGGTTTGAAATACTTTCCACCAGCGGCACAGCCAAATTCTTGCAAGAAAACGGCGTGACGGTTACCAGCGTGCTGAAGGTATACGAAGGGCGGCCCAATATTGTGGATATTATAAAGAACGGTGACATCGCCCTGGTAATAAACACCACGGCGGGCAAACGCACCGCGCAAGATTCCAAATCCATACGCCAGGCCACCTTGCTTTACCAGGTGCCCTACAGCACAACCATGTCCGGGGCCAAAGCCATTGCCCAGGCCATTGCGGATTCCCGCGACCGGGAACTGGCGGTAAAGTCCTTGCAGGAATATTACGCCGGGTAAACGTGGTAAAAGGCAAAGAGGATAAAGGCAATTGGGGGGAATGATTCCCCCCAAACCCCCTCGGTATGTATCTGGTTAAAATTGTTGAGTAATACAAAAGGCCGGCTGTTCAAGCCGGCCTTTTGTGTTTTGGTGGTTATAGCTGTGTTTCCATTATGCGGCCATTGCGCAATGAGAATTTTTGTTCTTTTACAAGGAGTGCGAGGTCCGTGCGGAGGGAGTATATTCAAGCATATATGACCTTCGCGCGGGACTACGGAACATGGGCACGACGCAGTAAAAGGGCAAAAAGGCCATTGCGTAATGGCCGCATTACCCGAAGATAACCATTATTTCCTGCTGTATCAGCAGCATTTGGGTGTTATCATGGCTGATCCATTGCTGATAGACCGTGCCGTCATAAGTGATGGTGTTGCCTGGCGTATTGCTCCATGAACTGTCAAGTTGTACGGAATCCTGATTATCGCCGGTAATGCGCAATATATGTTCATCCGCAAAGCCCTGGCTTGTGGTATCGCTGCCAAGTTTTTCTGCCTCAAGCCCCTTGATGTCTGTAAAGCCGGTTACATTGGCATTCACCACAAGTTTGCTGCCCGGCCCCGCCAGGTCAAGCGCCTCAAACCCGCTGATGGTGTTGGAACTGTCCAATAGCTCGCTTAAGGTAATTATGCTGTTGCCAAGGTGCAGCGCGTCCACGCCGCCGCCGCCGTTCAGGGTGGCGTTTTCTATTGCGCCGTCAAGGTAAAGGTGGTCGTCGCCCGCCCCAAGATCCACCATGCTTCTGAATATGGCGCGGGAATTGGCATTGCCGGAAGCCGCAAGGTAAAGCGTATCATTGCCGTCACCCAGGTTCAGGGTGGAGCTGTGCAGGGCGTAGGCGGCGCTGTTGTCCGCATTTGCCGTAACGGAAACGTAATCGTTGCCGTCTTCGGTTACAAGCGTGCTGCTAAGCACCCCATAGGCCAGGCCATTGCTGGAAGAAGCGTTTATGCTGACGTTATCATCGCCCTCGCCGCTGTTGACGGTTGACAGGTGAATGCCATGGGCGTTCAGCCTGGCTTCCGCATTGATGCTTATGGTATCATCGCCCGCCCCGCCAAGAACGGCGGATGCGCTGTTCAGCCCAAAGCTCATGCCGTTTTGTGAAAGCGCCTCTACGGAAATGCTGTCATTCCCCTCACCGCCGTCAACAGTGCTGTTAAGCACCCCCAGCGCCGTGCCGGTGTTGGAAGTGGCGCTTATGGTCAAGCTGTCGTCATCATTTCCGGCATTGATGGTTGAAAGGTATACCCCGTGGGCGTTGCTTTCAGCTTCCGCATTGATGCTTATGGTATCTTTCCCTTTGCCGCCGTCAAAAGCCGTTGCGCCTTGCACCCCAAAGCTCATGCCGGTTTTGGAAATTGCTTCGATATAAATATTGTCGTTGCCGCTTCCGGCGTCAAAGCCGCTGTTCAGCAAGCCGTAAGCCGCGCCGGTGTTGGAAGTGGCGCTTATGCTTACGCTGTCGTCCCCTTCACCGCTTTTGATGGTTGAAAGGTGCGCGCCATGGGCGTTGCCTTTGCCTTCCACCAGGACGCGGATGAAGTCGTTGCCGGCCCCACCGTCAATTGTGCTGTTAAGCGCCCCATAAGCCAGGGCATTTTGTGAAAGGGCGGTTATGGTTATGCTGTCATCGCCCCTGCCCCCGTCAATGCCCGACTTGTGCACGCCGTGGGCATTGGCCCAGGCTTCCGCATTTATGGTGACGGTGTCGTTGCCGTTACCGCCGTCAACAGAAGATGAATCGTTCAGGCCAAAGCTCATATTGGTTCTTGAAATGGCGTCAATTGTGATTTTATCATCGCCGTTTCTGGCAAGCACGGAGGCGTTGTTGCCCATGCCGGTGGCAACGCCGCTGCCGGATTCCGCCCATACGGAAACCGTATCATCGCCCACCCCGCTGTCAATAACGCTGGCGTAAGCGCCATAGGCCAGGTCAGTTTGGGAAGCGCCTGTAATGCTGATAGAATCCGCCCCGGCGCCGCTTGTTATGGTGCTCATGTGCGCGGCGTGCGCCTTGCCGGAAACGGTGCGCGCTTCAAAAACCAGGGTGTCATTGCCCGCGCCGCTGTCAATGACAGAGTTGTAGCGTGAACCCGTGGCGTCACCGCCGCCGCTGGATATGCCCCTGAAGCTGAGGCTGTCGTCACCAGATCCGCTTTCAACCTGGGTATGAAAGTTTATGCCATAGGCGTGTGAAGTGGCAGATTCACCTATAAATTCAACGGTATTATTGCCGTTCCCAACATTTATCCTGCTGTTCCAGGTGCCTGTGGCCCCATTGTCTTCAGATTGGGCGCGCACGCTCAGCTTGTCATCGCCGCTGCCGCTTTCCAGCCCGGCTATGAAAAAACCGAAGGCTTCGTTATTACCTTCCGCAATACCTGTGATGTTGATCTGGTTGTTGCCGTTGCCCGCGTTTACAGTGGCGTTTTGATCCAGCCCCTTGGCAATGCCCGCGCCAATGCCTGTGCCAATGTCTGTGCCAATGTCTGTGCCGGATGCGCCGGTTATGGCAAGGGTATCATTGCCCGCGTTGGATTGCAGACTGCCGGAAAAGCCAATGCCCTGGTCAACGGCGTTGTAAAAGTTCATGCTGTCATTGCCGTTGCTGGCGTTAATGTCATGCCGGGCAAAGGCGGCAAAGCCGTTGCTGTCGCTATGCCATTCACCCCAAAGGATGGAAGCGGGGTTCAGGCTTGGGTCAAGCGCCGCATCCGCGGCATCTTGAGCGGCGGAATCAAATTTATTGTCACGGTTGACCACAATTTGCATGATATAAGCTTGGCCGTTCACCGTTACGGTAATATTGCTGTACAGGTTTTCATCCAGCGGCAGGGCGGCCAGGGCGGCTTTTCCGGCGGCGGTAAGCGCGTAGCTTACACGGCCGGTGGCCGGGTCATATGAAAAAGTGTAGTATTCCGGGTGGTCGCCGGCCGGAGAAAGCGTTACAGCGGCTGAAGCGCCGCCCGGGACAAGATTTTGGTTGCCGTCAAGCACGCCAAAGCTGAAGTTGTCTGTGGGGGAAGCGCCGCCCACATAAAGCACGCCTCTGGCATGGAAGGGGGCCGGGGTAGGGCCGGGAAGCGGATCCGCGTTCGAAATGCCCGCCGGGCCAGTTTGCGCGGCGTTGTTTCCGGCGGCGTTCAGCAAAATATTGGCGGGCGTTTCCAGGCCGGGGCCGAAGCCGGCGGCATAGCCTTCACGGCCCAGCATGCCCAGGCCTTGCACGCCGGATACCAGGTTGCCGGCGTCATCAGTGTATTCGCCCAAGTTGCCGCTGGTGTTTTGGGGTGATGAACCGGACGCGGTCGTCAAATCCATATCCGGGTAAAGGCTGGCCAGCAGTTCCGCGCCGCCCACAACCGCGCCGTCTGGCGTGACGAAAGAAGGCAGCGTGCTTTCACCAACGGCAAAAAAACCGTCAAGCACCATTATGCCGCCGTTATCAAGCGTGATAACCAGATTGTTGCCGCTGCGTTCAAAGCTGGCGTTTGAAGGAGAAAACCCGAGTTGCAGCAGACTTCCGGCAACGCTTTCAATGGTTGCTGTCTGCCCTGTTGCGGGAATGTGGAGCTGAATTGTCCCCTTGGTAATTGTCCCCTTGGTGACCGATGAATTGTTGATTGTCATGTAACCCCCCCAAGCTTGGCAAGAAAAAAACACCCCCAAAATGTCGCGAAGACTCTTGCAAAAATATGCCTCCGAAAAAAAGTTTTATTTTGGGGTACATAGCCATTCAGTTTTAATATACCGCAAGTGTGTCCTTGTAGGCCCCATATTAAAAACTGCTGGCGACAACGTCCATTTTGTTAAAGTAAATATTTTTTAAAGTTACCGCAAGAAAAAAAATATCATAAAAGCGTTCAGGCAGGCCAGTTTATAGGTGGCTGGATGTTTTCGGACTGATAAAATACAGTTTGAACGGCTGGTTATATGAAGTGAAAAAAAAAGCTGGCGCACAAAAAAAATTGCATCGGGCAGGTTTTTTTTGCAGCTGATATGGCAGGGGCTTTGCCCGCCGTTAAGCGACAATCTCAAAGCGAAAATCTCAAAGCGAAAATGTCATAGAGAGGCCGTTGCACAATGGCCTCATAGAGCAGTTCACTTATTTCAATCGTAACTTGAGGCCATTGCGCAATGGCCTCAACTTGCTCTAAAAGCGGAATACGCAAGAACAGCCTCGAAATATTTTTTTATTCGAGGCTGTTCCTGGTTTTTAACGCGCTGTTGTTACGCGCCTTATGATTTTTGGGCGGGATTACTGGGTAAGCACACGGCGGGTTTTCAGCCAGGTGTCCGCCTCTGCCTGGGCCTTGGGGGCGTCCGCGCGGCTAAGCTTTTTTTCCAGCGTTTCAACTTCACCCGGCAATGTGGCGTCATCCGGGGCATATTCTTGCGCTATCAAGGCCCATTTCAAGGCCTTGACGTGGTTTTGCCTGACCCCGCCCTTGCCGTCACGGAAAATGGCGGACAGCTTTTTCATGCTTTCAAGGTCTCCGTATCTGGAGGCATTTTCATACATATCAAGGGCTTTGCCGCTGTCTGGCTTAACGCCCAGCAGGCCGGAAAGGTAAACGTCGCCCATGGCCTGGCAAGCGCCGGGGTGGTTGGCATCCGCCGCTTTCATAAGGTAGGCTTTGCCTTTTTCCATATCTTTGGCTGTGCCCATGCCTTGCAGGTACATTTCAGACGTCATGGCCATGCCTATGGGCAAGCCCTGATCCGCCGACTTCTTGAAGAAATTGAAGGCCGCTGTAAGGTCTGTGGGCACACCCATGCCTATTTGGTGGCACACGCCAACATTGTAGGTGCCGGAAGGCAGGCCTTTGTCCGCCGCTTTTTTATACCATTCATAGGCCTTGCCGAAGTTGCGGTCAACGCCCTGGCCGTGTTCATACATATTGCCAAGGTCAAGCATGGCTTTGGGGTCGCCCTGCTCGGCGGCGATCAAGGTTGCGGGGAAATCTGTATTTTCAGCGCCGCTTGCGCATAAAGATGTTGCGGGTTGAACAAAGGCGCAAAGCAAAAGCAGAGCAAATACGGCATAAAATTTTTTCATAAACTGTACATCTCCATTTACATTGACAATATCAAAAAGCATATATGTTTTTGAAGCGAAAGTCCAGTTATGCGTCAGGCCGGGCCTGGGGTAATCAAATGAACCTTCACTTAGAGTGGGTTACGCTTGAAATAGTCGCTTAACGGCGAGCAAAGCTCGCCTACGACTATTCCGCGGCAAGGATTTGAAGACAAATCCTTGCTGAGCAATTCACTCATTTCAATCATAAATTGCTCTAGAGGCCATTGCACAATGGCCTCACTTAAGAAGATACCCTTTCCATGAATAATGAATTTAAAGATTGCCTATTTTCAACGGTGGATATAAGATAATAACAAACCAAGAACTGTTTGCCCCTTGTTCTGTTTACCTTCAGCAAGTGGCCCGGCGGTTTTGCCATTCCGCAACCGGTCGCGACCGGACGCAATTGGCCACAACTGGCCGCAACCGGCATGGGCGCAAGCCCGCCGCGCCGGCAACTATAATGCGGCAATTCGGACTGAATTAATCTAAACATCATCAATCCAGACTCAAATAATCCAAACGCAATCAATTCAGGCCCCGTAAACCAGTAGGTAACACAAGCCATGTTAATACAACCCCCTTTAATATAAGGAGGGCACTATGTTAAATTGCCGCATTGCGCTTTGTTTGGCAGCCATGCTGCGTTGTCTGTTGTGTTGCTTTTTGTTGACGGCTTTACCCCGCGCGGCTCAAGCCTATGTTATAATAGCTGGCGCTGGCGGGAACGGGGTGAACAATGTCCCCGGCGGCGCTGGTGGTAGCGCTATTGTTACAATCCCGGGCCACTTTATAGGTATCCCGGGTGAAAATATTATTATGGGCGGTGGGCAAGGTGGTAATTCCGGTGTCGGGCCACTGGCCGTGGGCGGTGCGGGGGGCAATGCTCATCTGTATATACTTGGAAATTTGGAATTTTCTAGCCAAGGCACCATAAGAGGCGGCAATGGCGGCAACAGCGATAATTCCGTGCCTGGCGGCAATGGCGGCACGGTTGTGCTTCGCGCGGAAATGGCGACGTTTAGCCGGACGCTTACCATTGCCAGCGGCACGAACGGGTGGGGCAACAGCCCCGCCTTTGCCGGACGGGGTGGGGCGGTAAGCTTCATGGTAAAAACGCTGAAAGCGCCCACTATCAACCTTGACAGAAATGATGGCGCGCTCATTTTTGATGTGGGCCTTCTGGATGTTAGCGCCGGTAACACCGAGCTTGATTTTGCGGGCACACTACCTACAGAGGTCAACATTGGCCGGGTGGCGCTTTCAGGCGGCAGCGCCCTTACCATGAACAGCAGCAGAAACGGCGCGGGCAGCTTTGGTATTTTGGATGTAACCGGGGCCGGCGGTTCTTTGGCCGGTAATTTCGTGCCCGCATTTAGTGATGTGAACCTGGCCGGGGGCGCCATGCTTACCAGCGCCAACCCCCTGAACTTTTCCACCTTACGCGTTCTTGGGCCTGGCGCGGCTTATAACGGGATGATCAGCGCCGGCGGCAGAGATGTTTTTTTTGTTCTGGATGGCGTGCCGTCCGGTTCCACACTGCTTGCCGTGAACAAGCCTGGCCCCTCTGTTTTTATGGACATCAACAACGCAGCGCTTCATTTTTTTCATGTTCCCCGGGGCCGCCCCTTTCCAACGCCCGGCTATACCCTTACCCTGATTGACGGCAAAACCGGCCTGCCGCCGCGCGGCACGCTTGAAGCCCGCCAGGGCCTTACCCTGCGCCATATATTTGACCTGGACGCCACCGGCAATGCGTTGATTGCCGCCTACCGCGCCACAGCGGCCCATCCTCAGACCAAGGCCCTTTCAGAGGGCCGCGCCGCCGGGCACGCCTTGCTGAACCAGGGAAGCGACCTGATAACCGGGCCGGGCATGGCCGGCATTTTGGCGCAAGATAGCGCCAAGGGCGGCCTTGTGCCCTTTGCCGTGGGTGCTGGCGGCTTCAGCCGCTACAACACCGGTTCATACGCGGATGTGGAAGGCTTTTCCGTAAATACCGGTCTGGCCTGGCGGAAGTCCTTGGACGGCAATGGTTCCAACTTCCTTATAGGCGCGTTTTTTGAAGCTGGGCAGGGCACCTATGACGCGTATAATTCCTTTACGGATTATGCTTCCGTCAAGAGCAATGGAGATACGTCATATTATGGCGGCGGCGTGCTGGCGCGTTATGGCACGGCTTGCGGCGTCTATGCGGACGCATCCTTCCGGGCCGGGCGGGTAAAGACGGACTTTGCGTCCAACGACCTGCGCGACCCGATTAGCGGCCAACAGGCGGATTACGATTCATCGTCCAGCTATTACGGGGCGCACGCCGGGCTTGGTTATGTGTGGAAGATTACGGAAAAGGCTTCACTGGATTTTTCCACCCGCTATATCTGGACGCGCCAGAACGGCGATTCTGTGAATGTGGCTGGTGACCCGGTAAGGTTTGACACGGCAAATTCCCACCGTTGGCGCACGGGGGCGCGTGTTGCCTATGCGGTACATGAACGCGTTGTGCCGTACCTGGGCGCGTATTATGAGTATGAATTTGACGGCAGGGCCAAGGCCAGCACCTATGGCTTCAGCATTGACGCCCCAAGCCTGAAGGGCGGCACGGTTATGGGGGAACTGGGCCTTGGCGTGAAGCCTGTGGCTGGTTACCCGTTTTTATTGGATTTAAGCGTGCAGGGCTACACCGGGGTGCGCGATGGCGTTAGCGGCAGCTTGCGGCTGAAGTATGAATTTTAGCCTTGCCGGAATAAACAGGCTTTCTGACGCAGGCAAAGGGCAAAGGGCAAAATTCACGCTTGTGACGACATTGCCCGGCAAGGCTTTGAAGATAAATTCTTGCTGAGCAAGTTGTCATTGGAATTATCTGTCCGGATAAAATGTTCTGGCGTTGTCAGCCGTCTGCTTTTTCTTGCAGCCTGCTTTCCAGTTCCGGGTCAAGTTCCACACGCAGGCCGGGCAGGGCGCGGTTTACCCGCACGGTTCCGGCGGCCTGGCCTTTTATGGGTTGTACGTCTTTGACCAGGGCGCACATGATTTCCGCCTTGCCGGCATCACGTTGCGGGCTTTTCAGCCCGGTAAGGGCGGCGGCTTCTTCCAGGGTGCGGCGGGGCACTTCAATGGCCGCGTTGGCCCGGCGGCATACCAGGTGGGCGCTTGGGCCGTCTGCCGCGTGAAACCAGATATCGTGCGGCATGGACATTTTCAAGAGGGCCTGGTTGCCCTGGGCGCTACGCCCGCGCAGCAGTAAAAAACCGTCGCTTGAAATAAAACGTTGCACCAGCTTTTCCGCGCCCTTTTGGGGCGCTTTGCTTTGCGGCGCGTTTGTTTTTTTTGCGGCAGCGGCAGCTTTTTTGCTGCCCCGGCTTTCCTTCAGCGGGGGCAGGTAAAGCCCGTTCTTGGCCTGTTCAAGGTCTTTAAGGGCGGCGGACTTGCGTTCCGCCAGGATTTTCAGCCCCCTTGCCCCTCTGGCGGATTGGTGAAAAAGCTCCAGCATGTTTTCACGTATGCTTAGAAGCGGGTTAAGTTGCAAGCCCGCGCCCGCCGGAATTTCTGGCCGGGCATCTTTCAGGCCTGCTTGCCGGGCGCTGGTTGGCCTGGCCGGGGCTTCCGCCCGGTCTTCTGCCATGGCTTCCGCCCGGCTTTCCACCGGGTTTTCTATCTGGCCTGCCGCCCGGTCTTCCATCCACCGATCTGCTTCCATCCTTTGATCCGCTTCCGGCCACGGATCCGCTTCCGGCGGCAAGACCAGCTGGCCGTTGGCCGGGGGGCGTTCATCAGGGCCGAAGCGCCACAGGTTTTTTTGCAGGATAATGGCGTTGGAGCGCAGTTCAAGCAGGTTTTGCAGGCGCTTTTCTTCTTCCGCCAGTTTTTTTACCAGGCGTTCAAGGTGGTTGACGGAACTTTTTTGCGCTTTGCGGTCTTCCTTGCCGTGCCACAGGCCAAGGGCTTCCAGCACGGGTTTTTCAAAGATTTTTTTGCAGGCGTCCAGCAGGGGCAGGGTTTGGACGGGCCTGGGGCTGGTTGCCTCGCCAGCCGTGTTGCCTGCCGTATTTCCAGTCGTGTTGGCCGCATATTGCGGTTCAATCACTTCCGCAGCTTCCGGGGTATTTGGGGGCAGCAGGGCCGTGGGCAGGGGCCAGGCGGATACAAGCGGGCCGCGTGCAGAATGGTAGATGTACAGGCTGCCCTGCCCGCGTTCGGCCTCATATTCCAAATCCGCCATAAGGCTCAGGGCCTCTGGCCCGTCAAGGCAGGCCAAGGTTTTACGCAAAAACGGGGTAAGAACGGGGTAGTTTTGCCAGGCTTGCGCCTTATCAGGACCCACGCCCGGGTTTTGGCCGGCGGGGGCGTCTTTGGCGAACAGCAGAACCGTTTTTGCCGGGGGCCATACAACCGGGGCGGCGCATTGCGCTTCCGTATGCAGGACGGGGCCTTCCGCCAGCCCCAGCGAGAAGGCCAGCGGTTCACGCCCCTTGCTTGCACTGCCTGTATGGGCTGCGCCGCCTGTATGGGTTGCGGCGGCGTGGTGTTGGGCCCGGCCCGGCCCAATGCCCGGCCCAATTGGCAGGTTGCAAAAGATGCGGCGCTGGTTCCAGTCCAGTTCAAGGTTGAACAGGCGTTTGTCGCCCAGGTATTTGCGAAGGCGCATGGTGGCGGAAGAAGGTTCCGCCGGGTTGGGCAGGGGGGTTTCAGTCAGATAAAAGGCCGGGTGCTGGCGGTTGAAGCGCCAAACCAGGCGTTGTTTCGGCCCCGGATTGAAAATGGGGTTGAAAAGGGTAAGAACAAGAATATCTTCCGCCGGGGCATGAATTTTTTCCAGCCGCGCCCCTTCAAGCAGTTTAATCAGTTCCTGCCCCAGAAGGCGAAAAACGTGAGCGTCCACAAAATATCTCTAGAACAGGTTCGTTTTTATAAGGTACAGGGCGCGGGGCAGTGGCCTGCCCCGCCAGTGCTGGCGTTAATCATTGCGCAGGTGTTCGTCTTCTTCCTGCTTGCTTTTGCAGTTGATGCAAAGGCGGGTTACCGGGCGGGCCTTGAGGCGCGGCACGCCGATATCTTCGCCGCATTCTTCACAAATGCCGTAGGTGCCGTCTTCAATGCGGGTTATGGCCGCGCGTATTTTTTTGATCAAACGGCGTTCACGGTCGCGTATGCGCAAGGTGAAGGCCCGGTCAGATTCAACAGTGGCCCGGTCTGCCGGGTCGGCGCACAGTTCATTGCTGTCTGTCATATCCTCAATGGTAAGGTCGCCCTGTTTAAGGGCTTCTTCCAACATTTCAGCCAGATGCTTGCGAAAATATTCAATGTCTTGTTGTTCCATGATCAGGTCTCCCAGGTAAACCACAACTGCCGTTCAGTTTTACTGAAAAGGCGCCAGTAATCAGTTATACGGTGTATCAATTTAGAGCGGTCGGCACTTGAAACAGCCTGACGGCGCACAAGGCGCGTCCGCAGCTATTCAGCGGCAAGGATTTTTTGACAAACCCCCGCGAAGCAAGCCACTTTAACAGAAAATTGCCCAAGATCATTTTAACGCTGGAATCATTGCCACGCAACGTGAAAGATGCATGGCAAACACTGCGGCAAGGCCTTGAATAACCGGAACAAATTGCGGGTGCCGTCAATTTGCCGCGCCCGGCGTTGTTCAGGAATCAGCTTCCTTGTCCGCTATTTTTTTATCCCCTTCCTGCAAGCGGTCAAGGAACTTGTCACGGCATTCGTAACTGCAAAAACGGTGCACGTCATTGCCGTTGCGCACGCTTATGCTGTCTGATTTTGAAACATAGGTGCCGCAAACCGGGTCTTTTACCAGATCATTGGTCCCGGCCACATTTTCCTGTTCACGTTTTTTCTTGAACTCGCCCTTCTTGCGTTTGAAGTCGTTGCGGAACATAAAGTAAATAACGGCAACGGCAAGAATAATCCAGAAATATTTATTCATTGCTACTTCCTTGTAAGCTGTGGTTAAACCAGCATTTTTGCCGGGACTTTAAAGTGGGTTGCGCTTAACGCCTGGCCCTTGCCCGGAGCCGGATTCATTTTTTGGCCCTTTGGCCCTTTGGCCCGGTCAGCTTTGAAATATCTTGTCGCCTTCAAGCCGATACGTAAGGTCTTTTAGCGCTTCAGCGGCCGTTTTTCCGTTTTGCAGCGGCGTATCCGGCACCAGTTCCGCCAGGGGCACCAGCACAAAGGCGCGTTCCAGCATGCGCGGGTGGGGCAAGGTAAGGCGCTGGGTATTTATGCCAAGGCCGTCAAACATCAGCATGTCAATGTCAATGTTGCGCGGGCCAAAGCGCCGGTTGGCGTCACGCTTGCGGCCAAGGGTATTTTCAATATGCATGAACTTGAAAAGCAATTGAATGGCCGCCAGCTGCATTTTTTTGGCGTTTTCCGCCGGGGTGCCCCCGGCTTCATATTGACATTCAAGCTCAACTACCTGATTATGAAACCAGGGTTGGTCAGTATCGTCAACCGGCTCAGTACGGTAGACCCCGGAAACGCGCAAAACCCGCGCCTCTGGTATTTCATTGATAGCTTCCACAGCTTTTTCCAAAAAAAGCCTGCTATCACCAAGGTTAGAACCAAGGCTGATGTAAACTTTGCTGTAACTCATTGATTAACCTGTCTCTTCTTGCAGCTTTTATGCATAATTTGAGGCGCTTAAAAACTGTTGCAATAAGCTACCCTTGCTTTTCTTCCCTGTCAAACTTTTTCTAACTGTTTGGCTTTATAAACAGCGGGACAAGTTTGTCAACTGGCTTGACAACGGGGTCGGCAACGGGGTTGCCAGTTGGCCTGGAAATGGGCCTGCCAACGGGCCTGGCAATTGGCCCGGGCGCAAACCTTTTTCAAAACAGCCCGTTTGGGATGTTGAACTGTGATTATACACAACAAAATGGTAAAAAAGCAAGAAAACAATAACAGGCCGGACATGCCGGCCGGGCTGGCTGATCCGCTTCTTGACGCATACCTGCAACATCTGCTGGTGGAAAAGGGCCTTGCGGAAAATACCCTTGCGGCATATCAGGCTGATTTACTTGGGTTGTATGAATTTTTAGAGGCGCATGCCCTGCCGCTTGCGGAGCTGGATGACCAAGGGCTTTTGCTTTACATTGCCCGCATACGGCGCAACAAGCTTTCCGCCCGTTCTTTGGCGCGCCACCTTTCCGCCTTGCGCGGCTTTTTTGCCTTTGCTTGCGCTGAAGGGGTCTTTAATAAAAACCCGGCGGAATTTTTGGAAAACCCCAAAATAGAAAAAGACCTGCCTGAACTGCTTACCCGCGATGAAATGCGCGCCGTGCTTGAAAAGCCGAACCTGAATGACAAATTGGGCTTTCGTGACCGTGCCATGCTGGAACTGCTGTATGCGTCCGGCCTGCGGGTTTCTGAACTGTGCGGGTTGAAGCCGCTGGATTTTGACCCCACCGCCGGGGTGTTGCGGGTGTTCGGCAAAGGTTCCAAGGAACGGATTGTGCCCATGCACATGGAAGCGGCAAGGTATTTGAGCGATTACCTGGCCCACTGGCGGCCCCTGTTCAGCCCCATTTGCGACAACATTTTTTTGAACCGTTCCGGCAAGCCCCTTAGCCGGGTGGGGGTATGGAAGCTGGTGCAGCGTTACGCCCAGGCCGCCGGTATTTTCCGGCCAATTTCCCCGCACAGCTTCCGCCATTCCTTTGCGACGCATCTGTTGGAGGGCGGGGCGGACTTACGTTCCGTGCAAATGCTGCTGGGGCATTCCGACATAAGCGCCACAGAAATTTATACCCACGTGCAACAGGGCCGGCTGGAGAAAATTCACCGGGAACATCACCCCAGAAGCAAGTAATTGTCCCTCCATAAAAAGGCTTTCTTCATTTGCCTTCACATTGCGCATTTGGTCTGTTGATCAAATATAAAGACAAAAAGCGCCAAAATGGCGCTTTTTGTCTTTATATTTCAAGCTGATAACTGACTATTTTTTCTTCTGGATGGCGGCCTGAAGAATGTTGCCCAAAGATCCGAAACCTTCGGCGGCCTTGGGGGCGTGCTTCTTCCAGTCTTTTTCTTCCGCGCTGCGGCCTTCACGTTGGCCGCTTCTGGCGCGTTTGGGGTCTTTATCGGCCCTGGCTTCAACCTGGCCGGCAAATTCCGCCTGTTCGGCTTCTGTAAGGGTAAGGGATATTTTTTTATCCGCAAGGTTTATTTCCCCAATTTTCACGGTAAATTCCGTGCCGGGGGCCATTTTGTCAAACTTGGCGCGCCCATTGCCCTGGGGCAGGGCGGAATTGGGCAAGAGGGCGGTAACGCCGGGGGCCAGGCTTATGAAAAGCCCGAAGGGGGCGCGGCGTTCAAGGCGGCCTGTAACTTCCGCGCCGGGGGCGAAGCTGTCTTCAACCTTGTCCCACGGGTCGCCGGCCACATCGCGCAGGCTGAGGGAAACGCGCTTTTTATCAAGGTCAAGTTCCTTGATTTTTACGGTTACCACGTCGCCAACTACCAGAACATCGCTAACCTTGTTCACGCGTTTTTCATAAGAAAGTTCTGAAATGTGAATAAGGCCTTCAATGCCGGGCAGCACTTCCACAAACGCGCCAAATTGAGTGGTGCGCAGCACTTTGCCGCTTACCACGTCACCGGCGTTCAGGCGGCCACCCACGTTTTGCCAGGGGTTTTCTGTAACCTGGCGCACAGAAAGGGAAATGCGCGGGCCTTTTTCCCCCTGGCCAAGGCTGAGCACCTTTACGCGCAGGGTGTCGCCAACGGCGCATACTTCTTCCGGCTGCTGCACGCGGGACCAGGAAAGTTCAGACACGTGCACCATGCCTTCCACACCGGGGGCCAGTTCCACAAAAATGCCGAAGGGCGCAAGGCGAACCACGCTGGCTTCCAGCACATCGCCAACATTCACCCCGGCCAAGAAAGCCTCACGGCCTTCATTTTGCTGGGCTTCAAGCAGGGCGCGGCGGGAAAGCACAATATTGCGCCCGCCCTTTTCAACGCGCATAACCTTGAAGGAAAGGGTTTTGCCGATCAGCTCTTCCGGGTTTTCAACCGGGCGCAGGTCTATCTGGCTTACGGGGCAGAAGGCCCGGCGCTTCAGAATATCTACGGAAAAGCCGCCCTTGACCACGCCGCTTACCTTGCCGTCTATGGGCAGGCCGCTTTCTTTGGCGGCTTCAAGGGAAGCCAGGTTGCCGGAACCGCGCCCGTAGCGTGAAAGGCGCACTTCATGGGCGGAAGCGTGAACAACGTGCAGGTCAAGCGTATCACCCACCGCGTATTCTTTTATGCCGTCCTGTTCCAGTTCGGCCCGGTCGACCAGCCCGTCAACCTTGCTGCCTGTGCTTACAAATATGGTATCATCCGTAATATGCACAATTGCGGCTTTAACGCGCTGGCCCACTTCCAGGCGGGGGGCCGGGGTTTCTTCCTGCGCGGCCAGAAGTTCCGCGAAGCTTGCGCCTTCATCGGTTTCCGTGTTTTCAACATTGGCCGGAAGGTGTTCTACATGCGGCATGGGGAGATGCGGTTCAAATTTTTCCGGCATGGGTTGATCTTCTTTCACTTCCGGCAGGTTTTGATTGTTCTCGGTCATTCTCAAGGCTCCTTGACGTGGCGGATAACGTACCGGGCAAAAAAGCATTCGCGCCCGGCGTTGCCATTTTCCATACCAGCGCGAAGCGTAGTAGGCAACATTTTTTTTGGGCTGGATAAAAAATCTTTTTTTAGGTTCAACCATGGAAGGGCGTAAGAGGCTGGCATGGAAAATGCTTTTAAGTCCGTGAGAGGAATTTTTTGCCGCAAGGCGGATGATTTTTTTGCGGGAGCAATCTGTGCGGGAGTAAACTGTTATGATGAGTTCACTTTTTATAGGCGCCAGCGGAATGCGCAGCCTGGGCGAGGGCATGGGGGTTATAAGCAATAACCTTGCTAACCTCAATACCGTGGGCTTCAAGCAATCCATGATGCTGTACCAGGATTTGATAAGCGAGACCGTGCCGGCCACATCAAACTACCACACCGGGCTTTCACAGGCCGGCATGGGCGTTGCGCCGGGCAGCATACGCACGCTGTTTACGGATGGGGGCTGGGAAGCTTCCAACACCGTTACGGATATGTCTATTAACGGCATAGGCTATTTTGGCGTGCAAAACTCGAAAGGCGCAACCTTTTACACCCGCGCGGGCAACTTCCGCTTTACCAAAGAAGGCGACCTTGTGGACCCTAACGGGTATACGCTGTTGGGCCATAAAATAACCAATGGTCAGGAAGATGGCGCGGTTACGCCCGTAAGGCTTGACGTAACCCCGGGCAGCGCCGTGCATACCATACCGGCCAAGGCCACGGGCAGCCTGGGCATGGTTTCCAACCTGGGCGGGGTTGGGGCCACGGCCAATGACCCGGCCAACCCGTTTTTTGCCCTGACAAACAAGTGGGACGGCGCGCAACAGTCCGGGCTTGGCAGCGGAGACTACAGCTATTGTGAACCGGTCTCCGTGTACGATTCCGCCGGGAACCGGCACACCATGACCATATATTACAACCTGGCCGGGGAAAGCGGCGGTAACAAGACCTATGAATACCTGGTGGGCATACCCCCCGGAGAATCGGCGGATTCGGGCAGCCCGCAAGCCGGCATGCTGATGAGCGGCACCCTGAGCTTTACATCACAGGGGCAATTGCAGGGCATGACAGCCTTTAACCCGGACGGAACCCCGGCGGCGCTGGTGAATGGCGTGCCCCAGTTTACGGCAAATTTTGCCGGGTCCGGGGCGCAGGCGGTTACCCTGGACTTTGGGCTGAAGATGAACGCGGGCTGGAACCCGGCCATAACCAACCGCGCCGACGGCGGGGCGGTGGACGTAAGCGCCTTTTACGCGGCAACCCCCGGCGCGCAGCGTTCAGTAAACGCCACAACAGCCTTTGGCGACAGCAAGGCCAACCGGATGTCCCGGCAGGACGGCTATGCCACAGGGTACCTTAGCAACCTGGTTATTGACCCGGACGGCACGGTAAGCGGCGTTTACAACAACGGCCAGACGCAAGACCTTTACCGCATTGGCGTTTACCGCTTTACCAGCCAGGACGGCCTGAAGCATGAAGGCAAGAACCTGTTTTCCGCCACGCTGGAATCCGGCCCCGCGCAGGAAGGCCGGGCCGGTGACGAGAATTTTGGGGTGATAAGTTCATATATGCTTGAACAGAGCAACGTGGACATGGCAAGGGAATTTGCCCAGATGATAGTAACCCAGCGCGGCTTCCAGATGAATAGCAAGGTTGTGACCACGTCAGACCAGATGTTGCAAAAGGCGCTGGAGCTGAAGCGGTAAAATCAAACGATAAAGTGAAATGAGGCCATTGTGCAATGGCCTCGATAAAGTGAAATTGATTCGGGGGATGCAAACAGGCCGGGCAAAAACGCCCGGCCTGTTTTTTGGGGTAGAATGCCTTCGGCGACCAAGGGCGCTGCCCTTGGAACCCGGCGGGGAAATGATTTCCCCGCACCCCTCGTCAGGGTTCTGCATATGCTTAACGGCTTGCTATTATTGGCGATTTGCGGTTTGGGCTTTTTTATCCTTCCACTTCCACCCTGCCGTCTTCATGCAGGGTTATTTGCATGCCGTCTTGTACAAAGTCCAGGAAATCTTTGCCCAGCCTGTCAACCACAGGCATGGAGTTGGCTGTCCATATATCGGCCAGCACGGCCCCGGCAGCGGCCAGGGAATCTATGCTTTCTGAAAAAAGCATGCAAGAAAAGCCCATGCCCATGTCGCAAGCCGTGTGCAGAATAAGCCCGCCAGTGGTGGAACCTATGGTGCGCGGCAGGCACAGGGCCTTTTGGGCCATGGGCTTGTTGTACAATTCCTTGTTGTTCTGGTCTGAACAGGGGGCCTGCATTTTTTTGCCCAACAGGGCTTTTTGGAAGCTGGCCAACGTGTTGAAGCCGCTATGCGTGACCAGGGCAGGGGCTTTCACCGTGCCGGGTATGACTACGCGTCCCTGGAATATTCTGCTCATATCAGCGGCCTCCTTTTTGTGAAGCGGATGAAGCGGGAACACCGGCCACAAGATCCAGCAATTCCGCTTCCGTATGGTAGCGGGCGCTGGTATAGGTGCGCAATTTGTTTGAACAGGTCACAACCGGCAAGGATTTGCACAGCGGGTTGTTCATATACATAAGCGGGCAAATGTGGGTAAGCTTGGCCCCGGTGCGCATAAGGCGGGCGTATTCCGCTTCCTGCTTGAAAAGTTCAATGGTGTTCGGGGTGCTGCAAAACACAACCGGCACCGCGGGTTTGCTTCTGCCGCTTCTGGTAAGGGCCTGTTCCAGCCTGGTTGTCCATTCCCGCAATTGTGAAAGGCTTAGGTGCGGGCAGCCTATAAAGGCCAGTTTGGGCCTGGCCGCCCTGTTTTTCCATATTACGGGGTAAGATTCCTTTATTCTTGCCAGTTCCGCGTCATCAATAAGGTAGTAGTTGGGGCTTTCCACCAGCAGTTTTTCTTTCAATTCCACCGCTTCCGGGGTAATACCTTCCACATGGTACAGGCCGACCGCGCCGTTTGATGCGGTGGCCGCGCCAAAATCCTTCAGGTAGGCGTGGGCTGCCTCATCAAGCTGGCCCAGGAATTTGTCCAGCCCCTTTATGTAGGGCACATCTTCCACCACTTTCATGCCTATCGCGCTGCCAAGTATTTGCGCTTCCGGCTTTTGCGCGGTTTTTACCTCTATAATCCAGGTGGCTTTGCGCCCTTCATCCGTAAGCAGGCCGAAGTTGGGCACCTTGCCCAGAATGCAGCCGAAAAGGTCTATGAAGGCGGAATTGCGGTTGCAACGCGCGCCAAGAACGGAATTGGCGTATACCACGGCGGAAGATTCCGCCCAGCTTAAAATGTCGCCTTTTTTCGGGGTATTGCCAACCTCGTCAAGGTAACAGGCGCAGGTAAAGGCCTGTTTGCTTTTAAGGCCAAGAGATTCAAGCTGGCCTTCATAAAACTTTTGTTTGCCGTACATAAAGTGCGCCACAATTTTTTGCAGCAGGCTTGACGGCACATTGGCGTTATCTATGGGGCGCGGGTCAACCGTAAAAGGCAGCTTGGCCTTTACGCCCGCGTCAATAAGTTCCTGCATCAGGGAAAAGGTGGCCGACATTATGGAAATGCCGAAGCTGGTTACCAGGTGCCCCTGGTGGGTTACCGGCACAAGTCTGTCCGCTTCAAAAATATCCCCGTAAGCTACCAGGGTTTTCATCACCTTGGACAGAGCTTCGCCTTGCGCTCCGTTCAGAATGGCTTGTTCTTCCGCGTCAAGCTGCATATTACCTCCAAAGCGTTGAACATTTTCAGGCTGTCGCGCAATGTTGAAATTTCATTGCGCGACAGGCCTGTTCAGAATACTTAACCCGGCCCGCGCGTTACAGCGCGTTACAGGTTCAGGGCCAGGCGGTAGGCCGCGCGTACCGCTTCCAACACCTTGCCCACCATAAAGCTGTCGCCTATGTTGTAAAGTTGCGGCGCGGCATTTATGCGCTGGCATTCAAAAAAGAGCGCGTCATCCGGCTTGCCGCCAGTGGCAACCACTACCAGTTCCGCCGGGATGTTTTCATTGCGTATGTCTTCCTTTATTTTGGGGGCCAGGGGGTTTTCAATGTTTTCCGGCAGAATGGGGTGCCAGGTAACATAGGGGTTGGGCACGCTGGAAGACACGTTGCGTGAAATGTGCACGCCGTTTTCGCCAAGGCCTTCAAAACGCGCGCAGTTAAGCAGCTTTACCCCGGCCTTTTTCAAGTAATAGATAAGGTGGGCGCGGTTGGCCGTGCAAACATGGTGCATGAAATATTCCGTCATTTCAACCACGCTTGTTTGTATGCCGTGTTCATAGGCCAGCCAGTAGGCGGCTTCACAACCTACAACCCCGCCGCCTATCACTACCGCCCGCTGAATGCCTTCCAGGGCTTCCGGCTTTAGGAAAAGTTCTGTGGCCCGCATGACGCGGCAGTTGCTTTTGGTGTTTTCCGCCAGCTTCAGGCCAGGTTCCGTTGAACCTACGGCCATAATTACCGTGTCATATCCGGCGTCTTTCAGGCTTTGGGCGCTTGCGGGTTCTCGCCGCAGCTTCAGCCTGCCGCTTTCTTCGGCCAGTTTTACGCTTCTTTCAAGATATTCCCGGTAGTTGACAATTTCATATTTTATTTTGGCAACGCCGCCTGGCACCAGGCGCCCGCCAAGGGCCTGCTTTTCAAACAAATCTACCGTGTGGCCGCGCCGGGCCGCCACTGCGGCGCACACCATGCCGCCGGGGCCGCCGCCCACAACGGCTATGCGCTTTGGCTTGTCCGCCGGGGGAATGGGAGAAGGCATCATATGCTCAAAGCCGGTGCGCGGGTTTACGGCGCATTGCGGGTGGCCGCCTTCCACAAATTCATTGATGCACCCTTCCTGGCAGCCAATGCAGGGGCGAATGTCCGCCACCTTGCCGGCGTAAGTCTTGTTGGGCCATTGTGGGTCGGCCAGCAGGGGGCGGCCCAGCATGACCATGTCGCACTTGCCGTCACGCAGGGTTTGTTCCGCCAAGTCCGGGTAGCCCAGCTTGCCCACGCCCACTACCGGCACTTCCACCCCGGCGTTGGAAAGCACCTTTTTGGACGCGAAATGTTCCTTCACAATTTTCGCCACTTCAACAAAGCAGCCCGGAGGCATGGAACCCGGAGGATGCGGCAGCCACCAGTTGTCATAACAGCCAAGGTCAACGTCAAATATATCAACGCCCGCCTTGACCAGGTTTTCCATATAATCCAGCGTCATATCTATGGTGCGCCCGTTTTTGAACTTGCGCAGGGATTTTACGTTCATGTCCTCGCCATAGGTTTCATTAAGGGCCAAAGAAAGGTCTATGCGGTACATGATGGGGTAATGCGGGTTGGTGCGGCGGCGCATTTCTTTAACCAGATCAAGCCCGAAGGCCTGCCAGTTGCTGTAACGGCCAAATTTGCGGCGGTTGAAGGCCGGGTTGGTGAACTGTTCCAGCAAGTAGCCTTCATGTCCGTGCAAATATACCCCGTCTATGCCGCAGGCGTGGGCATCTGCCGCAGCCTGCCCGGCACGTTTGATGATTTTGCGGATACGCCAAGGCGTAAGGGGCAAACAGGGAATTTGCGGGATGTAAAAGCTGGGGTTAAGTGAGGCCGAGCAGGGAAATTTGAAGGAATTTACCAGGCATTGCGGGTTGCCCACCCGCCCAAGGCCGGGGGTAAGCTGAATAAAAAATTTGGCCCCGTAGGCATGAATACCCTGAACAAGGTCGCGCCAGCCCGCCATAACGGTGCGGCTTCTGTCTATGCGCGGAAAGTAGCTTAACTGGCCGAGTTCTATAATGGAATTATCCAAATTATGGCTTACCGGCACCAGGCCGGACGTAATAAGCCCAACCCCGCCTTTGGCCCGTTCAAAAAAGTATTCCAGCATCTTGTCGTTTGGGCGTCCGGTTTCCTCGCACATGGAAATATTGCCCATGGGGGCCATGACCAGGCGGTTTTTTATAGTGGTGCGGTTTATGGTGATGGGTGAAAAAATACTGCTGTAGGGGTAAAGGTTTTGCGTCATCCGCCCGCTTCGCAGCACCGCCTCGTCATTAAACCAATTACCATAACCATCGACAAGTTCTTGAATTTTTGGGTCTGTCTTCATGCTGTACCCCTTATGCTTTTTGAAGTTGAAGCAATGGTCTCCATTTGCGGGAACGTGTGAAATAAATAACTACCTATGATAATACATAGCCCCACAGCCATATAATGTCAAGACAAACGGGAACCGCGCATGCCCCGTTTACCCCAGCGCGACGCCTTTTGGCAAAACTGACCAGCGAAAAAACTGTCCAGCGGAAAAACTGCCCAGGTGAAAAACTGTCCGGCGGCAAATCTTCAGGTGAAAAAAGTCAAGGCGAAAAAATGAACGCGGCGATAATTTGTCATACATTTGTATTACGTTGCGGTGTAAATCTGTTGAACATGCCCCATTGGCTACAAATGCCGGTGAATCGTTTCAAGTGTGACAGATTGGGGAGTTATTCAAAAAACGGAGGGAAATATCATGGATGAAAAAAATAGCTTTGCGACAATGAACAGAAGGGATTTTTTGCGCCTGGGCACAGTGGCGGTAGCCGGGGGCTACCTGGCCTCTATAGGCAGCCCGTTATCCGCCTTTGCCGCTGACGGCGCGGTGGAAAGCCCGGCATATTTGCCGGCGACAGAACAGATCAAGCTTTTTAAAGCGGGCAAGCTTTCACCCGTAGATGTCCTGATGGCCCAAATTGAAAGAATAAAAGAATTGAATGGCCCCCTGAATGTAAGCAATGATGAACCAAAAGATTTCATGAAGTTCAACGGCGAAATCAACGCCATTACCTACGAGCATTTTGAGCCTGCCATAAAAGCGGCGAAAGAGGCGGAACAGCGCTATAAAGCCGGGACGGCAAGGCCGCTTGAAGGCATTACCGTTGCTGTGAAAGATGAAAATGATGTAGTCGGCTGGAGAACAACCATGGGGTCTCTGCTTTTGAAAGACGCCCCGCTGGCCACGGAAAACGCGGCAATAATAAACATGCTGCTTGAAGCCGGGGCAATACTGCATATTCAAACCACGGTGCCGGAATTTTACATCAACGCCTCCACCTGGTCGCGCCTGTGGGGCGTAACCCGCAACCCGTGGAACCTGTGGTATTCTGTCGGCGGTTCATCCGGCGGATCCGGCGCGGCGCTGGCGGCCGGTTTTACCACCCTTGCCACTGGGTCCGACATGGGCGGTTCAATCCGCGTTCCTTCCTCCTTGTGCGGCCTGTATGGCTTCAAAGCGCCGTTCGGGCGTATTCCAACATCGGAAACAAGCTATGAGACCACAGGGCCAATGGCGCGCAATTTTCAAGATATGGTGCTGATGCAAAATATCATCACAGGCCCGCACCCCTCGGTGCATGCCGCCCTGCGGCCCAAGCTTGATTACCCGGCCAGCTATGATTCGCTTAAAGGCGTCAAGATAGCCCTGGACTACTTTGCCAACTGGGTTCCGGAAGGCGTGGACGCCGCGGTAAAGGATTCACTGGCGAACGCGGCAGATGTGCTGCGCGGCCAGGGCGCTGTGGTGGAAGAAATTGACCTGGGTTGGAAATACAAAGATATTTTCAATACCTTCATGAGCGGCCTGCTTTCAACTGAAATTGGCGCCATGATGCTTGAGGCCGGCAAACAGGGCGGTAATTTTACCAGCTATGCGGAACATTTTATCAAAAGCGCCAAACAAAGTGGCCCCGTTGCCATGGCAGAGGCCAGCAACCTTGCGACAAAAATGCACAGCCAGCTTCAAAGGGAAATCTTCAGCAAAGGGTACAGCACCTTGATTATGCCGACCCTGCTTACCCCGTACGTAGCCGCCGACCATGACCCGACAAAAGACGCGGTCATTATCAACGGCAAACAGGTTAAAGGGCTAAGCTATGTAATTACCCTGGTTTGGAACCTTTTAAGCCGCTACCCGGTTGTTGATGTGCCGGTCGGCATAGCCAAAAACCAAATCCCTATGGGTATGCAGATTATCGGCAACACCTTTGATGACCTGGCGGCATTCCGCGTGGCTTTTGCCTATTCACAGGCAGGGTTGCAATTGTACCACGGGAAGATGTTTCCCACAAACATTTCCAGGGCATAATAACTACCTGAGGCCATTGCACAATGAGAATTTTTGTTCTTTTACAAGGAGTGCGAGTTCCGTGCGGAGGGAGTATATTCAAGCATATATGACCTTCGCGCGGGACGAAGCACGACGCAGTAAAAGGGCAAAAAGGCCATTGTGCAACGGCCTCATCGTGTTTCAGGTAGAGCCCATTGTAGGCCGTTGCACAATGGCCTCCAAGTTTTGTTATCCCGTTTGGCGCTTGATTTCTCTTATCCTCTTGTGTACAGCTATAGCGATGCGTATCTGGACGATTATTTTAATGAATGCCTTAAAATGGAGCAGGTATTGTGATTTTTTGTCCTTATCTTGTCCGTGATATTAATTTTGAACCTGATGCCATTCAGCCGTGTTGCAATGTCCGTTCACTTTCAGTCCCACGATTTGCGTTTAAGGGCGGCAAAGTGAATATGGTTGAATATTGTCAGCATGTTCAAGACACTATAATACGCATGCAAGATGATAGTATTTGTAAAAACTGTCCGGAATTAATAGAAATTCCCGCCAACAAGACGTCTGCCTCAAATATTCTGTTCCAGACGGTTTCTTTTAATATGCACAGGTATTTATGCAATTGCAAATGCGTATATTGCGATTTTCACAAGCAAACATTGTTGCCGTATTCCATACTGCCTGCAATTAACAGCTTGTATTCCCAAAATGTTTTGCATAAAGACTGTTTTTTTAGCTGGGGCGGCGGCGAGCCAACCATACTGCGCGAATTTGAAGAAGCGGCAACATTAATATACAATTATGGCTTCAAACAGTATATTCATACCAATGCCTTGCATTATTCCAACACCATTGCGGGCCTGCTTGAAAAACAATCGGCAGGGGTGAATATCAGTCTTGATTCCGGAAATCCGGAAGTATACAAAGCCGTCAAGGGGCTTGACGGCTTCAAGCGGGTTACCGCGAACATTGGCAAATATATTGCCGCCTCAAGAAATGAGTGTGACATTACCATCAAATACATCATTTTTTCAGCTAATAATTCTCAGCAAATGATAGAAGATTTCTTTGCCTTATGTAAATATCTTGGAATAAAAAATGTCGAGTTTTCTTTTGATTTCAGAGAGGTTAATGATGGAACTGTATCAAATGAAACGCTTGATGCCGCAATTTCTTTCATCGCGCTTTCCAATGCCTTGAACATTAAATGTTCGCCTTTTTTTGTAGACAACCAGATGATTAAAATGTTGGAAGACCGCGTTAATGCCTAGCATTCTCGTGCGCCAAATTTTCGCGGCTTACTATTTTAGCGTGTCACTTGATGAATTACCTGGCCACATCTAACAACCCTGTGGTGCATTATGAAAAATTTGAAGGTATTCGCGGCGGGTTTTGCCCTGTTGCCGTTACTTTTGCTTGGCGCTTGCGGCATACTTTATGATTCCGCGGTGTGGGTTGGCAGCATCAATTTGCCGGATCTTCCGCGCGGCGATCTCTATGACCCGGATTTTTACAAAACAGCCACGCTGGAAGATGTGCAAAAACTTGTTGGCGACAAGTCGCTTGTAGGCGAGCAAACTACATATTCAGAAAAGGAATTTGCCCGTGACTCGCGCGTTGGGTTTATTGATTTCAGCAAGATTACCTGGCCTTTTATCCCCAACCACCATATCAGCACAACAGAAACAACGGTACGCCCGGTGGACGTGGCCCGAAAAAATTCCCCAAGCAGGGAAGTTGTAAGAATGCTTGAAAGGGCCAGCGGCATTTCAGATGAAGAAAGCTTCAACTACCGGCTGGCGTCGCTTAGGGGCGAGCAGGCGGGAAGCGTGCTGGAAGAATACAAGGCTGTGCCCTTCAATTGCTTTACCGCATCTTTCCTTGTGGATAAGAAAATGCTTCCGGAATTGGAAGCGTATTTGCAACAGCACCCCGGGGCCAACCTTAATTGTACCCCGGACCCGCGTGGTTTGGACAAGTATCAGCGGGCAGGTATTAGCGCCCCGCTGGTTGCGGCTATTAATGCCGACAACCCGGACATTCTGAGCCTGTTGATAAAGAAGGGGGCAAAATTGGATTCATGGGAAGACACGGGCACATGGGAGCGTGTTCCAAGTGCCAAAATTATGGCCGTGCTGAAAAGGGCCGGCGGGCAAATTCCACCGGCCACCTGCGACAAGCTGGCGCGAGGTTCGAATTATTCAGCAAACAGCGAGTACCAGGTGTTTGCCAATGAAATTTACGGCATGTGTTATTTCAGCCCGGAAGTTCAACCGCATATGTTGAAAGAGGCTATTGAATGGAACCGTACAGACCTTGTGCAAAGACTGCTCCGCAGTGGGGTAATGCCGCAAGAAGGCAAGGAATACGAGGTGCGCTACAGACCTGGAGAAAGCATTGTCAAAATGGAAAACCTGCTTAAAGGTTATGGGGTAAAACTGAAACCCTACGCATTATCCAGTTGATATGTAAGGCCATTGCGCAATGGCCTCTGTTTGGAATATACCGTTCTGGCATCCTGAAATTTAGGGCTTGTCCATAAAGACAGGCCCCAGGTCGCAGTTGCGTGTTTTTTACCCCTGTTACCCTGTTATCCCCATTATCCCCTGTTATCCCTGTTACTATGGAAGCCGCCATGCCATCTTCTTTGCCAATTCCCGTTATAACCATAGGTTTGCTGCTTTGTTCCAACATTTTTATGACAGCGGCCTGGTACGGCCATTTGAAGTTTCCGGATTCCACCCTGTGGCGGGTGGTGCTTATAAGCTGGGGCATTGCCTTTTTTGAATACTGCCTGCAAGTGCCCGCCAACCGCGCCGGGTTTGGCTATTTTAACGCGGCGGAACTTAAAACCATACAAGAAGTGCTTTCCCTTAGCGTCTTCATGGTGTTTTCCGTCCTTTATCTGAACCAGCCCTTAAAGTGGAACTATGTGCTGGGGTTTGCCATGATCATAGGCGCGGCCTTTGTTATATTCCATGAATGGTAGCTTTTTTTTGACGGCAAGCTTGCCGTGCCCCCTTGCCAGTTTTCCAAAACTGCTTATCTAATGAAAATGCACTACCACGGACACAGAGAACGCCTGCGTGAACGGCTTAGAAGCGGCCCGGCCCACATGGCCGATTATGAGCTGCTGGAACTGTTGCTTGGGCATGTGCTGCTGCGGCAAGATACCAAACCCCTGGCCAAAGAATTGCTGGAACGCTTCCAGTCCGTGCGCGGCGTGCTTGACGCGTCTTTGTCGGAACTGGCTTCCATAAAAGGCTTTGGCCCCTCGCTTCAGGCCTTTTGGCTGCTTTTGCAGGAAGTTATGGCCCGTTACGCTGAAGCGCCCTTGCGTCAGCGGGAAGTGCTTTCCAGCCCGTCCGCCGTGGCGGAAATGGCCCGCCGGCGTCTGGCTTCCTGCCGGCATGAAGAAAACTGGGTGGCCTATGTGGATACCCAAAACAGACTAGTGCAGTGGGAAATGGCCTCTCGCGGCACCATAGACCACGCCATGCTCCAACCGCGTGACATTATGGAACGCGCCCTTATCCTGAAGGCTTCCGGCTTCGTGCTGGTGCATAACCACCCCGGCGGCAACCCCGGCCCCTCGCGGGCGGATCTGCAAACCACATCCATGCTGAAAGATGCCTGCAAGACCATCGGGCTGCGCTTTCTGGATCATGTAATAGTCACAGACGGCGCTTGCTACAGTATTATGCAGGAAGGTCTGTTGCCCTAGGGGCGGCTGTTCCACAAAACCTTGCCTGTTGCTTGAATTTATGTCCATTGCTTCCTTTTTTTTGCCGGGCCATTGCGTTTTTGCATGGTCAAATTTGAAAGATTTTGTTAAAATCTCCTGAAGAGGTGTGAATATATGAGCGATTTTGAAGATAAAAAACCTGACGGGGCTGAAGAAATTACCCTTGAAGATATAATGCGCATGGCAGAGGCGGAAAATGAAGACCCGTCCGGCGCTTCGGCGGAAGAAAAGCCGCTGGCGGATGAAATACCCTCCAGCCTGCCGGTGCTGCCGGTGCGCGATGTGGTGCTGTTCAATTACATGATACTGCCGCTTTTTGTCGGGCGGGAGGCCTCTGTCCGGGCGGTGGAAGAAGCCCTGCAAAACAAGCGCTACATGCTTATCCTTACCCAAAAGAGTGAAGAGGTGGAAAACCCCGCCCCAACGGATCTGCACCGCATAGGCACCGTGGTCTCCATCTTGCGCATGCTCAAGTTGCCCGATGGCCGCCTGAAGCTGCTGGTGCAGGGCGTAAGCCGCGCCTATGCGGAATCTGTAAGCACCTTCAAGCCCTTTATGGAAGCGCGCGTGCAACTGCTGCCAGAAAGTGAAGCGGTGCCGGTTGGGCTGGAGGTGGAAGCCATGCTCCGGGCCGCCCGTGAGCAAAGTGAAAAGATTTTGGGCGCGCGCGGCATGGTGAACCCGGAAATTGGCGCGGTGCTGAACAGCGTTGACCACCCCGGCCGCATGGCGGACATGATAGCCGCCCACCTGCACCTGAAGGCGTCAGACGCCCAGGCCCTGCTGGAAACCCTTGACCCGGTGGCCCGCCTGGCAGAAGTGAACCGCTACCTTGCAAAAGAGGTGGAACTGGCGTCCATGCAGGCCCATATTCAGGAAAGCGCCCGTGAAGGCATGGACAAGGCCCAGCGGGACTACTTCCTGCGGGAACAGCTTAAGGCCATACGTCATGAACTTGGCGACAGCAGCGCGGACGGCGGCGATGTGGACGAACTTGCTGAAGCCCTGGAAAAGGCCAAACTGCCCAAAGATGTGAAAAAGGAAGCGGACAAGCAACTTAAGCGCCTTTCCGGCATGCACGGCGATTCATCGGAATATTCCGTGCTGCGCAACTATCTGGAATGGATTGCCGACCTGCCCTGGTCCGTGCTTTCGCGTGATGCTTTGAATATCCCGAAGGCCAAAGAAATTCTGGATGAAGACCACTACGGGCTGGAAAAGGTCAAAGACCGCATTCTGGAATACCTTTCCGTGCGCAAGCTCAACCCCAAATCCAAGGGGCCAATCCTGTGCTTTGTGGGGCCTCCGGGCGTGGGCAAAACCTCTTTGGGCCGTTCCATCGCGCGGGCCATGGGGCGCAAATTCACCCGCATGTCGCTGGGCGGCATGCGTGATGAGGCGGAAATTCGCGGCCACCGCCGCACCTATGTTGGGGCCATGCCCGGCCGCATCATTCAGTCCCTTAAACAGACCGGCACCCGCAACCCGGTGATAATGCTGGATGAAGTGGACAAAATAGGCGCGGATTTCCGGGGCGACCCGTCTTCTGCCCTTCTGGAAGTGCTGGATCCGGAACAGAATTTTTCCTTCAGCGACCATTACCTGAACCTGCCCTTTGACCTTTCAAAGGTCATGTTCATCTGCACGGCCAACCACCTGGACACCATCCCCGGCCCCCTGCAGGACCGTATGGAAATTATCCGCTTGCCCGGCTACACCATGCAGGAAAAAATGGCCATAGCCAAACGCTTCATCCTGAAGCGCCAAATAGAAGAAAACGGCCTGAAGCCCGGTGACGTAAGCATGGAAGACGACGTGCTTGCCGCCATAATCAACGGCTATACCCGTGAAGCGGGCCTGCGTAACCTGGAACGGGAAATAGGCTCCATTTGCCGCAAACTGGCCCGCAAACGGGCAGAAGGGGCCAAGGGCCGCTTCAAGGTAACGCAAAAAATGGTGCACGATCTTCTGGGCGCGCCCCGCTTCCTGGATGAAGAGCTGGATTCCCTTTCCGGTTCCGGCGTGGCCCTGGGCCTGGCCTGGACGCCCTACGGCGGCGAAGTGCTGAACGTGGAAGTAAGCACCATGCCCGGCAAAGGCGCGCTTACCCTTACCGGCCAGCTTGGCGATGTAATGAAGGAAAGCGCCCACGCCGCCGTAAGCTACGCCCGCAGCCATGCGGAACAGCTTGGTATACCAACGGATTTCGCCTCCACGCTGGATTTGCACATCCACGTGCCCGCCGGGGCTACCCCAAAAGACGGCCCTTCAGCAGGCGTAACCCTGGCAACAGCCCTTGTTTCCGCCCTTGGCGGCAAACCCGTGCGTAACGACCTGTGCATGACCGGAGAAATAACCCTGCGCGGACGCGTGCTGCCCGTGGGCGGCATCAAGGAAAAAATCCTCGCCGCCGTGGCCCGTGGCATAAAACACGCCATCATACCCAAGCAGAACAGCAAAGATCTGGAAGATATACCGGCGGAATTGCTAAAGCAAATAACCATACACCCGGTAAGCGAACTTTCAGAAGTGCTTGGGCTGGCCCTTGGCGGCAAAGTGAAAAAGGCAAAGAGCAAGAAAGAAAAAGAATAAATTGGTTAGGTTGGTTTTCTGGGGGGCGCTGCCCCCCAGGCCCCCCGGCAAAGGGGGTGACCCCCTTTGCAATCCCCATCAGGTGATTATAAGTGCCGTGTAATTGGCTAACTTATTGGGGTTTCCAAAGGGCCCCATTGCCTGGCGGGCCCCTTTGGCCGCCGGAGGCATTTCTTAAAAATTATATTTATTGGCAAACTCATGCGCTATTACCCGATATTCCTTAACCTTGGCGGGGCAAAAATTTTTATTGCCGGGGCTGGGCCTGTGGGTTTGCGCAAGCTTGAATCTCTGTTGCCCTGCGGGGCGGCGGAGATTTTGCTTTGTGACCCGGCGCGTGGCTTGGGGGATTTTTCTTTTGCCGACAAGGCCTTGATTTTGTCACCCGGAGTGGTGTACGAACAAAGGGCGGCCAGTCTTGATGACCTTGAAGGCCGCGCCCTTGTGTTTGCCTGTACCGGGGACAGGGCGGTCAACGCGGCCCTTGCCGGGCGCTGCCGTGAACTGGGCCTGCCCTGCAATGTGGCGGATTCTTTGGATGAAAGCGCTTTTATTGTGCCGGCGCATTTTACAGAGGGCGGTCTTTCTGTGGCGCTTTCCAGCGCCGGGGGCAGCCCCGCGCTTTCCCGCCGCATCCGGCAAGATTTGCAGGCCTGGCTGGCCGGGCGTTATACGGCGCTGGCCCTGCTGCTGGCCCGTTTGCGCCCTCTGGTTCTGGGCTTGGGCAAGGGCACGGAATGGAATACGGAACTTTTCCGCAAGCTGGTAAACAGCGGCCTGAACGAGTGCCTGGGGGCGGATCTTTTGCCTGAACAGCGGCTGGAAAAGGCGCAAGATTTGCTGAAGGAACTTTTGCCCGCTGAATTGCATTATGCCATTGGAGAATTGTTGCATGACTTACCCTGATCTGGCTTTCTACGCGCTGCTTGGGGCCTGTTTGGGCTACCTGGGCGCAATTATCCTGATGTTTTGGGGTTATTGCGCGCATGACAGCCGCTTGCGGGCCCTGGCAACGCTTTTTTGCGGCGCGGGTTTTGCGCTGCATACCTTTTTGGCGGGCAGCCAGGTGTTGCTTTATTCCTTTGACAGGCTGGATACCGGGTATTTTTTGTTGCTTTTTGCCTGGGTATTTGTGTTGACTTATTTTATTGTAAGGCGCTGGCGTGGTTTTTCCTTCCTGTCGCTGGTGGTGGTGCCGCTGGCGCTTTTGATGTTGATAGTTTCCTTGCAGTTGGAAGAAATGCACGGGCGTTTGCCGGATTATTTGGGTGAACTGTTTTTCTTTTTGCATGTCGGCCCGCTGTTTTTAAGTTTGGCATTGTTGACTTTGGCCTTTGGCGCGGCCCTGTTGTTTTTGCGGCTGGAAGGGAAAATAAAGCGCAAGGCGGCCCTTTCCGGGCTGGAAAAGGAACTGCCGGACTTAAATTCCTTTGACCGCCTGAACAAACTGGCCGTGTTGCTGGGTTTGCCGCTTTACACGGTGGGGCTTATTTCCGGTTTTATCTGGGTGCCGCTGGTGTGGGGCAAGGCGGTTACCTTTGACCCCAAGTATATAATTTCTGTAATTGTCTGGCTGCTTTACGCGTTTTTGTTCCACCAGCGCCTGGTCAAGGGCTGGCGCGGACGCAAGGCGGCTTTGTTGCTTATAGGTATTTTTGCCATTTCTGCCCTTTCTTTTGTGGGGGTGTTTCCAACCCGGCATGGGGGCATGCCGGGGCCGGGAATGTAGGCGGGCGGAATGAAAACAAAAATCTACTTGCTTGGCCTTAACCACCGCAGCGCCGGGGTGGACGTGCGTGAAAGTTTTGCCCTAAGCCCGTCTTCATTGCAAGAACGCGGCCTTGCGCCGGAAGATGTAATACCCCTGGGCGGCGCGGGCGGCTGTATAACGGAAACAATGCTGCTTTCCACCTGCAACCGGGTGGAAATTCTGGTGGTAGCCAAAGAACGCCCCAATACGGCGTTGGCGGCGGATTTTATACCCAATTTCGTACTGGAAGCCTGGGCCGGGGCAAGGGGCCGCAAGGCCGCGGAACTTAAGCCCTATGTGTACATCCATGAAGGCGCGGCAGCGGTGGAACACCTGTTCGTTGTGGCCTCCAGCCTGGATTCCATGGTGTTGGGTGAACCGCAAATTCTGGGCCAGCTGAAAACCGCCTATAAAAGTTCTTTGGAATGTAAAAAGACCGGGGCCATTCTGAACAAACTTCTGCACCGGGCCTTTTCCGTTGCCAAGCGGGTGCGTACGGAAACGGGCGTGGCGTCCAGCGCGGTTTCCATAAGTTACGCGGCGGTGGAGCTTGCCAAGCGTATTTTTGGCGACATGGGCCAATACCGCGCCATGCTGATAGGGGCCGGTGAAATGGCGGAACTTGCCGCCACCCACCTGGTGAACGCGGGCATAGAATCCGTCTGGGTAAGCAACCGCACTTACAGCCGGGCGCAGGAACTGGCCGCGCAATACAAGGGCCGCGCCGTGCCGTTTGAAGGGCTTTTTGACGCGCTGGCGGACGTGGATATAGTCATAAGCTCCACCGGCTCGCCAGACCCGGTAATCCGCGCCAAAGACATGCGCGGGGTGCTGAAGCGCCGCAAAAACCGCCCCATGTTCTTTATTGATATTGCCGTGCCGCGTGATATTGACCCGGACGTGAACGGGCTTGATAACATTTACCTTTATGACATAGACGACCTGAAGGAAGTGGTAGAGGAAAACCTTAGCCAGCGTCAGGGCGAAGCCGTAAAGGCCAGGGCCATTGTGGCGGATGAAACAGCGGCCTTTTGCCGCTGGCTGGAAGAACTGGCCCTGCAACCCACCATAGTTGCCCTGCTGGAACGCGGTCAGGCCGTTGCGGCGGAAGAGCTTGAACGCACCCTGAAGCGCATAGGCCCGCTGGAAGCGCGGCAGGAAGAGGCCCTGCGCACCATGCTGTACGCCATTTTGAAAAAGCTGCACCATGCGCCCATAGAATTTTTGAAGCGCCGGGCCTTTGATGCTGAAGGCGTGGAAGATGGCGACACAGGCGGATTTTCCGACAGTTTGCCGGAAGCCTCGCCCGGCAATTTCCAAAACAGCCTGCAAGGCAACCTGGCGCTTGTGCGCAGAATATTTGATTTGGACAAAGACCGCCCGGCGGCAAGTGAAAGCATGTACAGCCGCCGCAGAGGGTAGGGTCGATATGGATAACAGAACAAGCTGAAATAGTTAAGGAAATACATTGAGGGGTCGCGGGGAAATCATTTCCCCGCGCGGGTTCCTTCCAGATAATGGGGGCAGCGCCCTGCCCGCCGGAGGCATTTTAATTATACCGTTCCAGCCAATCGGCGTATATTTTTGCCAGCAGGGGGTCATCGTCAGAGGCGAATTTTCTGGCCTGATCAATCAGGGCGGCCTTGTTCAGGGCTGTTACGGCGGCGGTGCTGGCCGCTTTGGTGAATTGTTTTTCCAGCGCGCGGTCTTCGGCCAGGGACGCTATTTTGGCCCCAAGGTTGTAATTTTCTTCCAGCGGGAAAAAGTGCGCCTGTTTAACCAGCAGGGGCAGCGCTTCTGTATATTCACGGGCTTTTATCAGATGGGTGGCCAGCCAGTCGTAGCCGCGTTGCCACAAAGGTTCTGTTTTCAGCATCGCCAGCCAGTCTTCCGGGTGGCGTTTTTTCATTTCCGCGCTTATGGCTTCTTCCTTCAGGTGGGGCAGGGCCAGCCACATTTCCTGGTCCGGGCCAAGGCACATGCGGTAGCCGTCTTGCTGGGCGTGCAGGTGCAGGTCATAATAAAGCCGGCTTTGGCAGCGGCTGAATAGCAGGGGAAGGTCGGCGTTTGGGCCTGCCTCTTTGCCGGCAAGCGGGCTTTCAAGCCGGTAAACGCGAGATGCGGGCAGCACGGCAAGGCGCAGGCCTTCTTCCCGTATGCGGCATGAAAGGTCTACCTCTTCAAGGCCGTGCTGATAGGCTTCATAAAAGCCGCCGCAACGCACAAAAGTTCCAGTGGAGATAAGCAGGGCGGAAGCGCTTACGGCCTGCAAGGTGCGCCGGGTAGAAACCACCTGGTGCCCTGCCGGAAAGTGGCTGTAAAGGGGCAGCAGCCCTTTGGGGCTGTAGGCCAGGCCCAGGTTGCGCACGGTGTTGTCCGGGTAAAGCGGCAGGGGGGCCACAGCGCCAAGGGCGGGGTTGGTTTCCAGCTCTTCCCGCAGGGGGGGCAGCCAGTTTGGGGCCAGCAGGTTGTTATTGTCCAAAAAAAACAGCAGGTGCGTTTTGGCAAGCGCCGCGCCCAGGTTGCAGGATTTTGCAAAGCCCTTGTTTTCATCAAGCCGCATGGCGCTAAAGTTTTTGCCGAACAGCTCTTGCCCAAGGGGTTGCAATTCCGCGGCGGTGGAATCTGTGGACGCGTTGTCCACAACCATTACGCGCAAGCTTTGCCCAACGCTGTTTTTTTCTAAAGAAAGCAGGCAATCGCGCGTGTGTTCCCAGTTATTGTGAACAGGTATGATTACGGTGCAACTTGCGCTTGGTTCATTCATAGTGTGCGCCTGTCGTATCTAATGTCAAGCCAGCCATGGCTGGCAGCCGGCTTTGCCGCGCGGCATAGCCCTGCAACCCGCAGCCCGCAAATAGGGCGCGCTTTCAGGCAACGGTGGTCTGGTTTGCCTGTGTGTCCGCCGTTGGCGCGCTTTCAGGCATGCTTTCAATGGCGGATGTGCAGTGCGGGCAGCGGGTGGCTTTTATAGAAATTTTACTTGTGCAAAAAGGGCAGGGGCGGGTATCCGGCGCGGCGGTGCCGCGCACCTGGTTCATGGCCTTTACAAGCAGAAAAACCGCCATGGAAACAATAAGGAAGCTTATCAGGACATTAATGAAAATACCGGCGTTTACAGTAACCGCGCCGGCTTTTTGGGCGGCGTCCAGCGTGGCGTAAGGGCCGGGCACCTTGCCGTCATAAAGCACCAGAAAGATGTTGGAAAAATCAACCTGGCCAAGTATCATGCCCAAAGGCGGCATAAGAATATCTTTTACCAAAGAATCCACAATCTTGCCAAAGGCCGCGCCAACAACAATACCAACGGCCATGTCTATGGCGTTGCCTTTTATGGCGAATTCTCTGAATTCTTTTATAAGCTTCATGCCTTACCCCACAAACAAAATTGTTGTCAAAGTACGGTGCCCCGGGCGTTGTGTTTATTTCATGCGGTAGGTTATTCTGCCGCGCGTAAGGTCATAGGGTGAAAGTTCAACCTTTACCTTGTCGCCGGGCAGAATGCGTATGTAAAATTTGCGCATTTTGCCGGAAATATGCGCCAGCACATTGTGACCGTTTTCCAGTTCCACTTTGAACATGGCATTCGGCAGGGCTTCTTGCACTGTGCCGTCTACTTCAATGGCTTCTTCTTTAGCCATGTATCCTCCTGAATTTACTTTGCCTGGCCTTTTGCGGCCTGCAAAGGCAGGTAAAGTACCTATATTAAAATTAAAAATGAAGGCTTGCATAAAAAGCTTCCATTGTCAACAAATTGCTTGAGTTTTGTGCTGAATTGGGTCAAATTATTCCGCACATTGCGCCATGGCCCTAATGGCCCTGGCGCTGTAAAAATAGAAAAAACGGAAATGCTATGCTGGAACTTATCGCTTTTTTGGCCGGGGCCGGGGTTATGGTGCTGGAAATGGTCGGGGCAAGGCTTATGGCCCCGTATCTTGGATCTTCCATTCTGGTATGGACAGCCCTTATCGGCGTTGTGCTGGCAAGCCTTTCATTGGGTTACTGGCTTGGGGGCAAGGCGGCGGACAGGCAGCCCAGCCGCCGCAAGCTTGGCCTGTTGCTGTTTTGCGCCGCTTCCACCGTGCTTTTGATTGGCCTTGGGCACCGGGCCGTGCTGGGTCTTGTGGGTTCATACGGCCTTTCCTTGCAGGTTGCGGCCCTTGTGGGCGCCGGGGCGCTTTTTGCGCCGGCTTCCATATTGCTGGGCATGGTTTCTCCCTATATTATCCGCGTGGCTATTGAAAGCCGCGGCGTTACGGCGGGACATTCCGGCAGCCTGATAGGCCGCTTTTTCGCCATTTCTTCCCTGGGTTCCATTTTGGGCACTTTTTTGGGCGGGTATTTCCTTATTTCCTGGCTTGGTTCCGGCATAATCATCTATTTTCTAGCCGCGCTTTTAATGCTTGTCTCTGCCTTGAGCTTCGGCCCGCGCAAGCTGGGCTGGTTCCTTTTGCCCGTGCTTGGCCTTGCCCTGTGCATGACCCTTGCCCTGCGCGGCCAGGAAGCGCTTGAAAAGCAGGCCCGGGCCGGCAGGGTGGAACTGGACAGCCGCTACAGCCACATGGAAATTGTTGATGTAAAAGACGCGGACGGCAAGCGGATGCGCTACCTGCTTACCGGCCCGCGCCTTGTGCATTCCGGCATGGATACGCAAAACCCGGACGCCCTGATGCTGAACTATACCCGCTATTATTCCCTGGCCTGGCATTTGCGCCCCGGGGCGGAAAACATGCTTGTTCTGGGCGGCGGGGGGTATTCCGTGCCCAAGTACCTTTTGTCCAGCCGCCTGCCGGAAGGCCCCTTCAAGCGGCTGGATGTGGTGGAAATAGACCCCGGCATGACGCAAGCCGCCTATGACTATTTTGCCCTGAAGGACGACCCGCGCCTGCATGTGTACCATGAAGACGCCCGCATGTTTTTGAACCGCTTTGCGCAAGACGCCGCCAATGGCGCGGATTTGCCGCGTGAAGGGTATGACGTGGTCATGGGCGACGTGTTCGGTTCCGCCTACAGCATCCCCTTTCATGTGGGCACGGTGGAATGCGCCCGCCTGATCAAAGACAGTTTGAAGCCGGACGGCATTTACATAACCAACATCATTTCCGGGGTGGAAGGTGACGCCGGCAAGCTGTTCCGGGGTCTTTACGCCTCTGTTTCCGCTGTGTTCCCGGAAGTGCGGGTATTTTTGACCAGTGACACGGCAGATGGCCGCGCCGTGCAAAACATCATGCTGGTGGCCTTCAAAAACAAACAAACCCTGCCGGAAGCGGCGGAACTGGCCCGTATGCTGAAAGAAGGCAACACCCTTGCGCCCGGCGTGAAGCCGGAATACGCCAACGCGGAGGCGGGCATGGCCTTTTTGGCCCTGAAGCAGGAATGGAAAAAGCCCATCCCGCGCGACGTGCCCCCCCTGCATGATGAATTTGCCCCGGTTGAACTGTATTCCATGCCCATATTCGCGCATATTTTCAGGTAACGCCGCAAATATTCCAAAACACCCGGGGGCAATGGCCTAATTTCTTTTAAATTGACACAAGCCGCTTTCTGCCATACCACTAGAAATTAATATGAATTATTGTTGATATGTCGCCATTGGGCCTTTGAAGGTTTATTAAAGATTCATTCCTGGCCCATTAGAGCAATTTACGATTGAAATGAGTGAATTGCCCGGCAAGAATTTGTTTGCAAACCCTTGCGCGGCAACTATTTAAAATTTCAGGAGTCTTGCCATGATCACCATGCTTACCGCCACTACATTTGAAATTGACGATGCCGCTTCCGCCATTGCGGAAATTGCGTCCCAGCTTGATCTGGGCAATAAAATGCGCAAATATTCCGCCGGTATTGTTACCTGCTATCAGGAATTTGTTGAAACCGGCGTGCTGAAGGCCATTTGTGAAAGTCTGCCCTTTTCCGTTGTGGGCTGCACAACCATGAGCAGCGGCACGGCGGATGAGCAAGGGCAAATGCTGCTTAGCCTGGCGGTGCTTACCAGTGACGAGGTGGCCTTTTCCACCGCGCTTTCTGAACCCATGAGCAAGGAATATATGCCGCAGCTGGAAAGTGTGTACCAGCGCGCCGCCGCCGCCTTGCCGGCGGATGTTGCCACGCCTTCCATGCTTGTCCCTTTTGTGCCGATTATAGACTACCTTGGCGGGGATATAGTCATAGAAGCGCTTAACGGCATTTCCGGCGGGCTGCCTATTTTCGGCACCCTACCCAGTGACAACACCACGGACTACAGCAAGTCATACACCATTTTCAATGGCGGGCACTACAGCGACGCCATGCCCCTGCTTATGCTTTCCGGCCCGGTAAACCCGCGTTTTTACGTTGTTTCCATACCAGAAAAAAAGCGCCAGAAGCAGCAGGCCATTATTACCTCGTCTGAAGGCAACATACTGCACAAGGTAAATGACCTGCCCCTGCTGGATTATTTGGAAACCTTGGGCATAAGCTCCGCAACCGGGGTGGACAGCGTCAAGATTATCCCCTTTGTGGTGGACTACAACGACGGCACCACGCCGGTAGTGCGCGGCATTTACCGCTTTACGCCGGAAGGCAGCGCCATGTGCGGCGGGCAAATGCCGTGCAATTCCACCCTTTCCATAGGGGCCCTGGAACATGATGACGTAATAGAAACCTCAAAGGAACTTATAAGCAAGGCCATGGCCACCCCCAATGCCTCTTGCCTGCTGATCTTTTCTTGCATCTGCCGGGGCTGGGCCCTTGGCCTGGATGACCTGGCGGAAATGGCGATTGTGCGTGACACCTTGAACGGGGCCATGCCATACATCATGTGCTATTCCGGCGGGGAAATCTGCCCGGTGTACAATGAAAAGGATGAAAGCTTCAACCGCTTTCACAATTATACATGCATTGTTTGCGCCTTTTAGAGTTTACGCTTGAAATGCCCTGTGTATTCCTAAAAAGTTTAAAAGCGTACAGTCAGCTTGCCCTGACAGGTAATTTGTTATGACGGATGAAAGCATAAGCCCGGAACAGCAGTCCCAGGAAGCGGAACTTGCCCAGTTGCGGCTTGAAGTAAAAAAGCTGAACAGGCAGTTGCGTCACTCTCAGGAGATGATGGAAAGAAATAAAAACGCCGAGCTTGCCAAAAGCAATATGAACGCGGCCCTGGCAGCAGAAAACAAGCGGCAGGAAAAGCACCTGCGCCTTCTGCTGGAAAACAGCCCCGACATCATCATAATGCTGGAACAGGACGGGCGCATAGCCTATTGCACCGATGCCTTTTTGAAGGTCGCCGGCATTCAGAACTTCGGGCTTATAAACGGCCGCCAGTACAAGGAAGTTTTTGAACGTATTTTCCCGTCCGGGCTGCAAAACAGCATTCATGAAATGCTTGTGGCCGCCACGCAAGAAAAGCGCACCACGGTTATTGACAAGGCCGCGCCCATAGGCCGCCAGGGTGAAACCCGCAACTACACCATAACAGTAACCCCCATGCTGGATGAAGATGGCGCGCAGGACGGCGCCATTGCCATTTTTCATGACCTGACGGAAATTGTGCGGGCCAAAGAGGTGGCGGAACGCGCCAGCACCGCCAAATCGGACTTTTTGGCGAACATGTCGCATGAAATGCGCACCCCCATGAATGCCATAATAGGCATGACCAGCATTGCCCAAAGCAGCCATGACATTGAAAAAAAGAACTATTGCCTGGGCAAGATAGAAGAAGCTTCCACCCACCTGCTCGGCGTTATCAACGATATTTTGGATATGTCCAAAATAGAGGCCAACAAGTTTGAACTTTCCGAATACGAATTCAATTTTGAAAAAATGCTGCGCAAGGTGTCCAGTGTGCTGGCCTTCCGCCTGGATGAAAAAAAGCAGGTCTTCAACGTACTGCTGGACAGCGACATCCCGCCCCAGCTTATAGCGGATGAACAGCGCCTTGCCCAGGTGGTTACCAACCTGCTTGCCAACGCGGTAAAATTTACGCCGGAACAGGGCAAAATTACCCTGGCCGCCAAACTGCTGAAGGAAGAAGACGGCCTTTGCACCCTGCGGCTTGAAGTGCAAGATTCCGGCATTGGCATTGCCAAAGAACAGCAAGAAAAGCTGTTCCGTTCCTTTGAACAGGCGGACGGCGGCATTTCACGCAAATTCGGCGGCACCGGGCTTGGGCTGGCTATTTCCAAAAGCATAGTGGAAATGATGGGCGGCACAATTTGGGTGGAATCTGAACCCGGGCAGGGTTCAACCTTTATCTTCACCATACAGGCCAAAACCGGCAGCGAGCAGGAACCGCCCTCTCTGGCCCTGAACACCGGCGGGGAACAATTGCGCGTGCTTGCGGTGGATGATGAGCCGGAAGTGCGGGAATTTTTTCAGCACACGGCCCAGCATTTCGGCTGGCAATGCGTTGTGGCCGCCAGCGGGGAAGAGGCGGAAGAACTTATCCTTAGCGGCAACTGCCAATCTTTCCACATTATTTTCATAGACTTCCGCATGCCGGGCATGACCGGGGTGGAACTGGCAAGGCGCATCAGAGAAAATTGCGGCTACCCCGTGCTGATTATAATGATTTCCGCCATGGAATGGGCCAGCATTCAAGACCAGGCCAATGAGGCGGGGGTGGACAAATTTTTGCCCAAACCCCTGTTTATGTCCTCTGTAAGCGAATGCCTGAACAACTACCTTGGCCTGGAAGAAAATTGCGAAAAACCCGACAGCAAGGCGGAAAACCTTACAGGGCGCTTCAACGGCAAAACCATTCTGCTGGCGGAAGATGTGGCAATTAACCGGGAAATTGTAATCGACCTGCTTGAACCCACCGGACTGAATATTATCTGCGCGGAAAACGGCGAAGAGGCAGTGCGCGTGTTCGCCGCAAACCCGTCCATTTTTGACATGATTTTTATGGACTTGCAAATGCCGGAAAAAGATGGCTATGAAGCCACACAGGAAATTCGCGCCATGGGTAACCCGTGGGCCGGGCAAGTGCCCATTGTGGCCATGACCGCCAACGTGTTCCGCGAAGATATAGAAAAATGCCTTAAATATGGCATGAATGACCACGTTGGCAAACCACTCAGCCTTGACGCGGTAATTGAAAAACTGGACAAATACGTGGGCAAGGGCCGCCCGGCCCTGTAAGAGGCAATAGCCTCAAGCAGCAAGAATGCCTCCGGCGGCCAGGGGCTCCGCCCCTGAACCCCGCGCGGGGAGTTGAACTCCCCGCGACCCCTCGACAGCTTTTATTTTTTCAACAAGGCTTTGAAGACAAATCCTTGTTGAAAATTGCTACGCAATATGCCATGGGCGTCCTGAATCCGCACGGATTCAGGACGCCCATGGCATATTGCGTAGCGGGGTTTCCAAAGGGCCCCATTGTCTGGCGGCCCCTTTGGCCGCCGGAGGCATTCTTCTTCAACATTAACTGCTTTGCACGGCCCGGCGCAGCTGGTGCGACATTTCCGCCAGTTTGCGGGCGGTATTTCCGTTTTCGCTGGTGCGTTCTTTGGCTTCTGCGGAAAGGCGTGTAACCTCGTGAATATTAGAGGTTATCATTTCGCTGGTGCTGGATTGTTCTTCCGCCGCGGTGGCTATGGATGTAATCTGGTCGGATGTTTCCTGCACCAGCCCGACAATTTCCACCAGATTTTTTTCTGATGAAACGGCAAGGTTGGCGGCATTTTCCACCGCGCCTGCCACTTTGTTCATTTCCGCTATGTTGGTGGACGCGCCTTTTTGGATGTTGCCGATGGCCTTGTGCACTTCTTGTGTGGCGTTCATGGTTTTTTCTGCCAGTTTCCGCACTTCATCGGCCACCACGGCAAAGCCTCGCCCGGCGTCCCCGGCGCGGGCCGCTTCAATGGCGGCGTTCAGGGCCAGCAGGTTGGTTTGGTCGGCTATGTCGGAAATTACGTTCATGATGTTGCCGATGTCTTCGGCCTGAGAACCCAGCACGCCCATGCTGCCTTGCAGGGCGGAGGCCATTTCTTTTACCGTGCTTATGGCGCGGGTGGCTTCCTGCATTACCTGTTCACCGCCGTGCGCCTGCCGCTGGGTGCTTGCGGCCTGTTCCGAAGCTGTGGATGCGCTTTTGGCAATTTGCATGATGGTGGCATTCATTTCCTGCATGGAATTTAGGGTGGCATTCATCAGCAGGTATTGCCGTTCCGCCCCCTGGGCGATGGAACTGGCCTGATTTTCCAGCTCGTCCGAACAATAGGAAACATTTTCTGAAATGCCGGTTACGGCCATGTTTACGGCTTTTGTCTGTTCAAGGTGTTCCGTAATGGCTTCTTGTTGCTTAACCATGGATGTGACGTTCATAAACACTTGCAAATAGCCAAGTTTGTTGCCGTTAAGGTCATTTACCACGTCACCCAGGGCGCGCACCATTTTTTCACCCGTGGGCGTGTTGATGGTGAATACCCCGGAAATAGCGCTTTTGCCGCTTTGCATTACATCTTGAAGCGGGCATTTTTCCCCGCCGTATTCAGAAATTCTCAGTACGGAATTGATATGCTTGCCGTAAAGTTCTTCCGGCTGTTTTACCCCGGCGCAGCCGCACAGGCTGGAGTTGGCAAGTATTATTTTGTAGTTGTCGTCCACAACAAAAACCGGGTCCGGTATGGCGTTCACCATGTTTTTAAAGCCCTGAATATCAAAGAGCATGGTTTGCACTTTATCCATAAGCCGGTTTATCTGGCGGGAAAGGTCGGCTACTTCGTCGCCCTTCGCGGTATCAAGGCGGTAGGAAAGTTCCGCCTTGTCGTCAACCACATCGCTTATCAGGCCGGAAATTTTGCGCATGGGGCGGCTTACCATTCTGGTAAGGGCAAATATGCCTATGGCGACCATGATGACGGAAATGATTATGCCCACCATAATAATGCGGCCCATGATGCTTTGCATGGAATTATTTATGGTTTCTACCCCCACGCCGATAAAGAGCATGCCGGAAATCTTGTTGTCCGCGTCGCGCAACGGGCTATAAATGGCCTTGTAGGGCTTGTTCAGCAGGGTTACGGTATCAAAAAATTCTTCACCGCGCTGGAGTACGGTTTCCAGAATGGCGGGGTTTTCCGTTTTGGTGTGCACAAAGCGTTTGCCGTCCGCGCCCACCAAAGTGGTGGAAGCGCGTTCATTGCCGCGGAAAAAGGTGACCTGCGCGTTGCCGAAGTCTTTTTGCAGGGCGTCAACCACCGTGTTGCTGTCCAGCCGTATGCCGATTGTCAGCACGGCAACGCGGTTGCCGTTGTAAAATATGGGGGCGCCGCCGCGCAGGGCGAAAAAGCATTCCCGCCCGCCTTCAAGGCCAATGGTCATAATTTTTTCACTTCTGCCGTCCGCCGTGCGGCTGCCCGCAATGGCGTTGCGCACGTTTATCTGCCCGGTGACGGAATCATCCTTAAGGTCTGAATGCGAACGCATAATGACCTTGCCGTTGGCGTCTGAAAGGGTAACCATTTCAATAAAGCTGGAATTTTGAATATCCATGACAATTTTTTTAATGGTTTCCCGGTCATTTTCCGCAATGGCCTGCGCGAAGTCTTCCCGGTATATGGCCTGATTCAAAAGCCCTTTGATGCCGTCAGAATAGATGCGCAACTGGCTGTTGGAAGAACTGATGTGCCCGTGCAAGGATTCCTGCGCCAAGCTGTTTACCAGTTTGCCCACGTCCATCCGCACGAAAAAAATCAGGGCCACAACAGTAATCACAATGGATAAAAGCAGCAAGAGGCCTGTTTTGAATGAAATTTTTCTATGCATAATGGCACACCTTAATTAAGATATACATAAAGATAACGTTAAAATAGCGCATCTTCAGTATACAGTTTTTTTTTAAGCGGGCAATAAAAATGTTTAAAACAGGCATGTTTGATGAATATGCTATTATTACAGGTTGTTATGCCGTATAGTTCCGTAAGGCATAACAACAAGCCAAAAGTTCCCCATTCCGGTTACGCCGCGCAGGCGGGCCGAAATGGGGAACTGGATAATGCGAAAGCGCTATGCGCGGCATTTATAGCCTGTCAAGCTTGCCAGGCAGCCTTATGCGGGGCTATTCCACCAAAGTCAGACGGTTCCACAAATCCTGAATGGAACGGGTGTGCTCTGTTTTGCGGCCCGCGTAGTGCGTGTGCAACAATTCATGGGCTTTGGGAGAATTGGGCTTTTCCAAAAAGTCCGCATACAGCTTTTGCACCTGCGGGTTGTTGTGCGACTGGCGCAGGGGCATTTTTTTATCTATGTTGTACAGGCCTTGCTGGCGGGTGGCCGCCTGGGGCAGGTAGTCATTTTTTATGCGGCAGGTGCCGCCGCCGTCTATGCAGCCGCCGGGGCAGGCCATTACCTCTATGAACTGGTAGGGGCTTACGCCGGCCAGCACATCTTCAACCAGTTTTTTGGCGTTTTTAAGGCCGTGGCAGATAGCCACCTTTACCTGGCCGTTATTACCGCCCAAATCCACAGTGGCCTCACGTATGCCTTCCATGCCGCGCAGGGCGGTAATTTCAATGCCTTCCAGTTCCTTGCCGTTCAGCACGGCGTAAACGGTACGCACGGCGGCTTCCATAACCCCGCCGGTGGTGCCGAAAATAACCGCCGCGCCGGTGGAATCGCTCATGAACGGGTTGTCAAAGGCGGAAGCTTCCAGCTTGCCCAGGTCTATGCCCTGGCGGCGCAGCAGGCGGGCAAATTCACGCACGGTAAGCACCACGTCCACATCCGGCACGCCCTTGGTGTGCAGGGCGGCGCGGGCGGCCTCGTCTTTTTTGGCGGTGCAGGGCATTATGGAAATTACCCGGATTTTATTGGGTTTTATACCCATTTTTTCCGGCAAATAGGTTTTGGCCAGGGGGCCAAGCACCTGCTGCGGGGAACGGGTGGAAGAAATGTGGGGCATAACTTCCGGGTAATGCTTTTCCACATAATTTATCCAGCCGGGGCAGCAGGATGTGAACATGGGCAGGCGTTCCTTCTGCTGGATTTTGTGCAGCAGTTCTGTGCCTTCTTCCATTATGACCACGTCTGCGGTGAAGTCTGTGTCCAGAATGATGTCGCCGCCCAGCTGGCGCAGGGCTGTAACTATCTGGCCGGTAACGTCCGTGCCGTGGGGTATATTAAATTCTTCGCCCAGCACAACGCGCACCGCCGGGGAAAACTGGAACACGGTGACAATTTCCGGGTTATCCAGATAATCCAGCACGGTTTCGCTTTGGTCTTTTTCCGCCAGCGCCCCGGTGGGGCAAACCAGCGTACACTGGCCGCACTGCACGCAGTTTGAAGCGGCCCAGTCGGGGGCGGTGCCCACGCCCACGCCCGCTTCCAGCCCAATGCTGTCAAAGGTAAGCGCGCCTATGCCCTGCACCTTGCGGCAGGCCTGCACGCAACGCATGCAGCGCACGCACTTGTTCACGTCACGCACCAGGGCGTGGGTGGAAGTATCCACCGGGCGCGTTGCCGCAAGGCCGGTGAAGCGGTTTTCCGTAAGGCCCACGTATTCCGCCAGGTCTTGCAGTTCACAATCGCCATGGCGGGCGCAGGCGGAACAGTTTTGCTCATGGTCTGCAAAAAGCATTTCAACCTGCAAACGCTGCATGGAACGCGCCCTGGCGCTGCGGGTCATAACCTGCATGCCTTCTTCCATGGGCGTATTGCAGGAAGTTACCACAAGCTTGTCGCCATTGGCGCGTATTACTTCCACCAGGCAGACGCGGCAGGTGCCGGGGTTGTGATCCAGCGGCTGGAAGGCGCACAGGGTGGGGATAAAGTGCCCGTGCCTTTTGGCGGCCTGCAAAATTGTTTCACCTTGCTGGAAGTCTGTTTCTTTACCATTAACATATGCTTTCATGCTACCCTCGTGAGAAGCTTTAAAGTTTATATATCAGGGTCTTGTGCCTTGCGTTGCCGGGCCTAGACTTCCGTATTTCCTGGTATCGGGAGCTGGGTTACCACAGAGTAAATGCGGTAGCAACGCATGCAGCGGCCGGCTTCTTGCGCGGCTTCTTCGCTGGTCATTGCCAAATCTACTTCCTCGAAGTTTTTGGCGCGTTCTTGCGCGGGCAAGGATTTAAGCGGAGTTCTGGGCAAATGCTGTTGCAGGGCGGGCGCGGCGCCGCTGTAAAGGAAGTTGCCAAGCTTTATAAGCTGGCTCATGCGGGTGCGCGGGGTAAAACCCACGCTGCCGCGCGTAAGGTAGTCATGGATGGAAAGGGCGGCGGTTTTGCCCTGGGCCATGCCGCCAATCAGGGTGGTGGGGCCAGTGGCGCAGTCGCCGCCCGCGAACACGCCGGGGCGGGAAGTTGCCAGGGCATCGTTTACGGCAATGTTGCCGCGCCGGTCAAACTGAATGCCGTCCGCCTGAATGGCGGCGCTGTCTATGCTTTGCCCAATGGCCGCGATAACGTTGGCACAGGGCAGCTTCCATTGTGAACCGGCAATGGGCTTCACGCCGCGCCGTCCGCTGGCGTCCGGATCCGTCTGTTCCATGCGCACGCAGGTCAGGCCGGTAACGCGGCCATTTTCTGAAACAATCGCGTCCGGGTTGGAAAGGAAGTGAAATTCTATGCCTTCTTCCTTCGCGGCCAGAATTTCTTCATGATCCGCCGGGGCATCGGCTTCGGTGCGGCGGTACACAATATGCACCTTGCCGCTGGTAAGGCGCGCGGCGGAACGGGCGCAGTCCATGGCCACGTTACCGCCGCCTATGACGGCCACATCGCCTTCCAGCTTGGGCATTTGGCCGCTTTTTACGCCGTCATGCACCTGAAGCAGGAAGTCTATGCCGTTTTGGTAGCCGGCCAGAGTGGTATCTTCACCCGGCAGGCCCAGGAACATGCCCTGGCTGCAACCCATGCCTATAAAAACGGCGTTGTAGCCCTGCGCGAACAGGCTGTTTACGGAAAAATCCCGGCCAAGGGCCTGGCCGTAAATATAGCGGCCGCCAAGTTTGCTTATTATTTCCGCTTCTGTCTGCAAAACGCCTTTGGGCAGACGGTAGGTGGGTATGCCGCAGCGGGCCATACCGCCGGAATATTGCGATTTTTCAAAAATGGTTACGGAATAGCCGCGCAGCAGCAGGTGGTAGGCACAGGTTATGCCCGCCGGGCCCGCGCCGATAACCACCACTTTGGGGCTGTTGCCGTCCGTGGCCGGGACCTTTTCAAAAAGGTCTGACATGGCGTTAATGGCGTTGTCCGCGGCAAAGCGCTTCAAATTTTTAATATCCACCGGGCCTTCAAGGCCCTTGCGGGCGCAGGCGTTTTCACACAGGCGCACGCAAACCCGGCTGCAACTGCCCACCAGGGGGTATTCCTTCAAAATTACCCCGGCGGCAAGGTCGGGGTGTCCGTCCCGGATGTAGTCTATGTAGCGCGGCACATTCACGCGGGCCGGGCAGGCTTCCATACATCGGCTGGTTACGGTGGAATAGATGTTTTGCGGCTTGTCTTCAGCCGGCAGGGTGTTGATAAGGGCGTCCGCAAAATGGTCAAGCGCGGCCAACAGGGCCTGTGGGCCGGTTTTGCCAAGGCCGCAGGACGCGGTAACGCACATTTGTTCCGCCACCTGGCGCACGGTGCGCCAATCAACATCTTTGCCCTTGCCCAGGCTGGCCTGTTCCAGGGCCTTGCTTAATATATTTGAACCGGCGCGGCAGGGGGTACACTTTCCGCAAGATTCCAGAGCGATGCGCTCATGGTGCTTCCACAGGGCATAGGGCAGGCTGGCATTGGGGGAAAGCATAAAAAAGCCCTTGTCCCCGATGAAGGAAAGCATGGGGTTGCCGCTGTTGAACTGGGAAAACTGCTCAAGCGGTATGTCGGCGGGGGCGCTGCCCTGCGTGTTGCGGTTATCATATACAACATTATCCCAAACGCCATAATACAGTGGATTCATGCAGTTTATTCCTCCATCGGATGAATGTGAAAGCCGGGCCACGCAAAAGGCGCGGCGCGGTATGCGGCGCAAACAGCCAGAAAATGCGGAAGGCCTGAAAATGCAATGCGCGCTCAACGCCTATATAATTTGCGCGGCAATTTGTCCAGCGGCGGGAATGGCGTTAGGCAGTGTAGTCACGAGCGTGAATTTTGTCCTCTGACAAGGAAGAAAGCCTTTTTATGGAGGGAACTCTTACGGTACTTAGCTGGAATAAAAAGGCTTTTTGGCGCCGGTAGAGGCCAAAAGGCACATCGTGACGACATTACCTAACGCGCCAGCGCCCTGATGTCGTTACCGCTGATTATCTTGAAGCGTTCCGGCGATTCAAGCGCGGCAATCATGCCCCTGGCTACGTCTTTGGCCTGAATGGGGCTGTATTTTTTCATTATTCCCCATTCGTTTACCTTGTGCAGAAATTTCAGGCCAAATTCCTCGGTGGGCCGGCTTTCCGCCCGGTTGCCTTCCAGGGCGTTGGGGCGCAGTATGCGCACTTTTGCAAAAGGCATTCCGGCCACGGCCAGGTCAAGCTGGCCCTTCATGCGCAGATAAAACACCAGGGAACCGGCGTCCGCCCCGGCGGAAGATACCAGCGCGTAGTTGGGCACGCCGTTTTGCGCGGCCAGCATGGCAAAGTCGTTTTGAATGGCAAAATCCACCGCGAATTGTTCCTCTTTGCTTCCGGCCTGTTTTTTGGTGGTGCCCAGGCAGGAAAACAGCGCGTCGCCGCGCACCGCATCGCGCCATTCTTCCGGCCGGGCGAAATCTATGATGCGTTCTTCAAGCTTTTCATGCGTGAAGCCGGAAGCGCGGCGGGCAAAGGCAAGCACTTTTCCGTAAGCCGGGTCTTCACAAAGCAGTTTGACCAGTTCCCGGCCGACCATGCCGGTGGAACCAATTACCAGGGCTGTTTTTAACATGGCTGTCTCCTTGCGGCGGGCAGGGGCAAGCCCAGCCGCGCTGTTTTTTGTTCAAGGCCATTGCGCAATGGCCTTTTTGCCCTTTTGCGTCGTGCCCATGTTTCGTAGCCCCGCGCGAAGGTCATATCTGCTTAAATATACTCCCTCCGCACGGAACTACTGGATAGGGCACTCCTTGTAAAAGAACAAAAATTCTCATTGCGCGATGGCCTCTATTCAAATAATTCACGCAACAATACAATAATACACGCATATTGCCAAACTAAAAAAGTTCCCTTGCAAAAGTCCCTTTAAAAAAGTCCCCCGGAAGGCATGCCTTCCGGGGGACTGGTTGATCATTCAATGTTGCGCCAAAGAATTAAACTTCAGCAGCGATCTTCATGTAGCGCTGGAAGAGGGCTTCAGGGTCAACACCCTTCAGGGACTTCATCTTTTCCAACCAGGCTTCCTTCAGACCGGGGGTAACGGCTTCAATCATTTTGGCTCTGTCTTCGGGGCTGATCTGGTAAACGGTAATGCCCTGCTTGTCTTGCATAAGTTGCAGGTCGGCCTTGTCGGAAGCGTCAAGCAGTGTGGAGATGGCTATGCTCATGGCTTCGCCGCTGTTTTCTTCAAACACTTTCTGAACGTCGGCGGGCAGGCTGTTGTACAGGTCCTGGTTCATGCCAAGCCACAGGGTGCCGAAGGTCAAGCTGCACAGGGTGATGCTTTTGGTGGCTTCGTTGATTTTGAAAGAACGCATGGGGGCGATGGGGGTGAAGCAACCTTCAGCCATGCCGCGCTGCAAGGAAAGGTAGAAATCCGCAAAGGGCAGGGTGATGGGGTTGGCGCCAAGGGCGCGGGCCATACGGGCAGATTCACCACTGGGGGCCAGAATTTTTTTACCGGCAAAGTCGCCATAGGTTTTCACTTCAGGGCCGTTGAAGGCGAAGTGGCTGGCGGCGGAGCTGTGCATGGTAAGGATTTTTACGCCTTCAAATTCTTTTTTCATTTCCGGAGAAGCCTGATAGACTCTCCAGATAGCTTGGGAAGCCTGAACAGCGGTGGTGTTTTTGGTGGGTATGGCAATAACGCCAAGGGTGATCAGCTTGCCGGGGTTACGGGTGCCCTGGTGGCCGCCGATGCTGATTTGGCCTTTTTTAACGGCGTCAAAAATTTCGCCTTCCGGGCAAGCGGTACCGGGGTTGAAATAGGTAATTTCAACCTGGCCGTTGGTTTCGGCTTTAATTTTTTCCATCCACGGGATGTAAATTTTTTGCACTACGGGGTGCTTATCCATGTAGATGGTTGTCATATTCATTTTGAATACTTTGCCTTCTGCCGCGAAGGCAAGCCCGGCGGAAGCGAGAAGAGCGGTAACAGCCAACATGGAAACAAACAATTTCTTCATAAATGCTCCTAACCTGAAGGTTAAAATTAGTGCTAACTCCATAACCGTTTCTGCCGCGCATCAGAATGGCGGGTAGTCATCTACTAGCATCTAAATAAAAAAATCACAAGAGAAAAAAATATAATATTTTTTTCATAACAATGTGAATTAAAAAGAAAAAAGCAATAAAGACCCTTAAAGCTGTTGTATTCAAAGGGCTTTATTGTTTTGCAGGGAAATTAATTTGAAAGATGATTGTTTTCGGGTTGTTCCGCGTATTTCCGGCGTTGCGGCCGCCCTGCGGGCGTTTATGCCCAAACGCGCGTTTGCCGGGCGGGTTGACGCGCAACCGCCCGGCAAACAGGTTCAAATGTTTCGTTTACAGCTTGTTGGCAATTTTGATGTAGCGCGTGTAGAGTTCTTCAGGGTCCACATCCTTCAGGCTTTTCATCCTTTCCTTCCAGGCATCCTTCAGGGCGGGAGTAATGGCAAGGATCATCTTGCTTCTGTCGGTGGTGGAGATTTTGTATACCTTTATGCCGTGGCTGTCCTGCATGGCCTTAAGGTCGTCCTGGTCAGCGGCGTCCAGCACGGCGGCAATAGCGCGGCTCATCTGTTCGCCGGTGTTTTCATTAAACACTTTTTGAATGTCGGCGGGCAGGCTGTCATAAAGTTCCTGATTCATGCCAAGCCATACGGATGCAAAAGCCAGGCTGCACAAGCTTACGCTTTTGGTTGCCTCGTTAATTTTGAAAGAGCGCATCGGCGCAATGGGGGTAAAGCAACCATCGGCCATGCCGCGTTGCAAAGAAAGGTAAAAATCCCCAAAAGGCAGTGTGATGGGGTTGGCGCCAAGGGCGCGGGCCATGCGCGCGGCTTCACCACTGGGAGAAAGAATTTTTTTGCCGGCGAGGTCTGTAAGCTTTTTCACTTCCGGGCCGTTAAAGGCGAAGTGGGTGGGGGCGGAGCTGTGCAGGGTAAGCAGCTTTATCCCTTCAAAATCTTTTTGCATTTCCGGTGATGCCTGGTACATTTTCCAGAACGCGTCTGAAGCTTGCGCCGCGGTGGTATTTTCCGTGGGCATGGCAAAAACGCCAAGGGTGATCAGCTTGCCGGGGTTACGGGTGCCCTGGTGCCCGCCAAGGCTGATTTGGCCTTTTTTGACGGAGTCAAATATTTCCCCTTCCGGGCAGGCGGTGCCGGGGTTGAAATAGGTAATTTCCACCCGGCCATTGGTTTCCGCTTTAATTTTTTCCATCCAGGGGATGTAAATTTTTTGCACCACAGGGTGCTTGTCCATATAAATGGTTGTCATGTTCATTTTGAATACGTCTTCCGCCGCAAGGGATATCCCGGCGGAAGCAAGCAAGGCTGTGGCAGCCAGCATGGAAACAAGTAATTTTTTCATAACAGCTCCTGATATATGGTTTTATCTGTTCGGCTACATAATGGTCTGTACTACGCGACAATAATAAACAAATATCCATTAACATTTATGGCGAAAAATCACAAGGGGGGCAGGCTAAAAAACTGTGGCGCGGGCAGGCCGCAAGCATTACGGCGCTTGGGCCACAGGGCGGTTTTGCCCTTGTTCTTTTTCTTGACCCGCCCATTTTATTGTAGTAGTTGCGGCCTTGGCGGGCTTGCGGGTTCCGCCAGGCCAGACCGCCATGCCCGGCGGGCGCGTTTTATAAAGGCTGTTCTTTCTGTTCACAACGCGCCGCCATAAAATTTTTTCTTAAAGGTTCATTTATGACCAAGCCTGAAATACTTGCCCCGGCCGGAGACATGCCCGCCGCCCTGGCGGCCTTCGCTGCCGGCGCTGACGCGGTTTATCTGGGGTTGAAGCACTTTTCCGCCCGCATGGAGGCCGGCAACTTTTCCGCCACGGAATTGGCCCGCCTGTTGCAATTGGCCCACGCGGAAGGGCGGCGCGTGTACGTTGCCATGAACGTAATGCTGAAGCCGGGCGACGCGCCCGCCGTGGCCCGCAACATTGCCCGCATAAGCCGGGAACACGCCCCGGACGCCCTGATAATTCAGGACCCGGCCATGGTGGAACTGGCCCGCCAGGCCGGTTTTGGCGGTGAACTGCACTTTTCCACCCTGGCGAACGTAAGCCACCAGGCCGCCTTGCAGGCGGTAAGGGACCTTGGGGCCACCCGGGCCATTATTCCGCGTGAACTTTCCATTGAAGAAATACGCCTGATGTCCGCCGCCCGCCCCGCCGGGCTGGAACTGGAACTTTTTGTGCACGGCGCGCTGTGCTTTTGCGTTTCCGGCCGCTGCTGGTGGTCCAGCTACATGGGCGGCAAAAGCGGCTTGCGCGGGCGCTGCGTGCAGCCCTGCCGCCGGGTTTACAAACAAAAGGGCCGTGAAGGGCGCTTTTTTTCCTGCCGCGACCTTTCATTGGACGTGCTTACAAAACTGCTGCTGGAAATACCCGGCCTTACCAGCTGGAAGATTGAAGGGCGGCGCAAAAGCCCGCACTACGTCTATTACGCGGTAAGCGCCTACCGCACCTTGCGTGACAACCTTGAAGACCCGGCGGCCCGGCGTGAGGCTGTGGAGCTTTTGGAACTGGCCCTTGGCCGCCCCGGAACCCGCGCGCGGTTTTTGCCGCAAAAAGATACCCACCCGGTAAGCCTTGAAGGCCAGACCGGTTCCGGCCTGCTTTGCGGCAAAATAAGCCTGGAAAAGGCCCCGGCGGCGGAAAAGGGCAAGGCCCCGCAGAAAGGCGGCAAACCGCAAGAAGCGTTGCAAATTGTGCTGAAGCCGCGTTTTGACCTGCTGGCGCAGGATTATTTGCGCATAGGCTATGAGGATGAAAGCTGGCACACCACCCTGCCCGTGACCCGCCGGGTGCCCAAGGGCGGTTCCCTTACCCTTAACCTGCCCCGGCACAAAAGCCCCAAGGGCGGTACCCCGGTGTTTCTTATTGACCGGCGTGAGCCGGAACTTACCGGCATTATTGCGGAATGGACAAAGCGCCTGCAAAAATACCCGGCCCCGGAACCGGATGTGAAAACCCTGCAAGCCCTTAACAGCTTTACCCCAACCCTGCCCCGTCCCGTGGCCGGGGGGCGCCCGCTGGACATAACCCTGCGCGGCTACCTGCCCCACGGGCGGGACGGCAAAAGCGGCGTAAAGCCCGGTTCCGTACAGGGCTTGTGGCTTTCCGCCCGGGCGCTGGATTCCGTTTCCCGCACGCTTTACAGCCGCCTTTCCTGGTGGCTGCCCCCGGTTATTTGGCCGGATGAGGAAGAAGGCTGGAAAAGGATGTTGCAGGCGGCCTTGCGCAACGGGGCGCGGCATTTTGTATGCAACGCGCCCTGGCAGGCGGCCCTGTTTGCTGACAAAAAAAACCTTGTTCTTACCGCCGGGCCTTTTTGTAACGTGGCCAGCGGCTTCAGCACCGTCACGCTGCGCTCGCTGGGCTTTGACGCGGCTATTGTAAGCCCGGAACTTGGCGCGGAAGACTACCTGGCCCTGCCGGGGCAAAGCGTGCTGCCTTTGGGCATTGTGCTGGGCGGTTTTTGGCCGGTGGGCATAAGCCGCCACAACGGCGGCGTGCTGAAGGCGGCGGAAGAATTTAACAGCCCCAAGGGGGAAGGCTTCTGGTACAAAAAATACGGGCAGAATATCTGGATATACCCCGCCTGGCCCCTTGACCTGAGCGCCCGCCGGGCGGAACTGGAAAAGGCCGGTTACAGCACCTTTATCACCATAGATGAAGCCCGCCCGCAAGGCCTTGGCGAAATAAAGCGCAGTTCTGAATTTAACTGGGATATCGGGGTGTTGTAGGAATGGCGTGTGAGGGGATTTTTTAGAGTATTTTCAATTTTAAGGCAATCTGAAGCAGAACAATTATGACCAGCCCATTTCCAATGCCCCGTAGTGGCGCGGCATTGGAAATGGGCTTTATTGCATAGCCTTGCCCAGCGCCCGTTTGAGCATGCTTTTTATAACCAGGGCGTGAAAGGGGCGGACAAAGAAAAAATAGACGCGGCCAAGGGTATTTTTGAAATTGACCAGGGTAATGGCGGAAACTGTTTTGCCCTGTTCATCAGGTTCACCAGCGGCAATGTGAATGGACAGGTAGGCGTCCAGGTGTTTGTCCGCCAGCAGCAGCACTGTTTCAGCGGTATTTTTGGCAGGGACTGATATAAAGCGGTAAGCTTTGCCGGAACGGATGCATTTTATGAATTCGTCCGGGTTATCTTCTTCCGAACTTTGCAGGCCGACAAATTTCACCAGGAAGTTCCGCAGTTTGAAAAGGGCACTTACCCAGCCCGGCAGGGTGATCCAAAAATTGACCATGATGTCGTCTGGAGAAATTTCTTTTTTAAAATCCGCATTGCAGGCATAGACGTCCGAATAGTCCGCCGGCAGGTAATTTTGCGTCAGGCTGTCCAAAGGGATCAGGCTTTTTTTAATTTTCATTTTTCCCACCACGTAGCCTGTTCAGACAAGTCACCATATAACCTGCCGAGGGGTCGCGGGGAGTTCAACTCCCCGCGCGGGGTTCAGGGGCAGAGCCCCTGAGGTTGTTGACAAAGTTTTCTTGTCAACCGCCCGCCGCGTAGGCGTAGGCGGCATTCATTGCCGCCGTGAAGCGCCGTTTAGGCATGCCTTTACAAACCCCGGCCTTGCGGGGTTTGTCGTTAATCCAGGAAGCAGAGCCCCTGAGGCTGTTCTATTCCGCCGCGCAGCGCTGCATAAGCGCTTCTGTAAGGTGAATGGCCTCGTGGAATTTGTAAAGGGCTATGACATCTGTCAGTTCTTGCAGGCTGTCCATGATGTCTTGGGGCAGGTCGGCCTTGCGCAGATCCGCCAAAATTTCCTTGGCCCGCAGCACCCGGCGGCCTTGCATGTGCGTCATCAGTTCTTGCAGGCGTCCGGCCAGGTGGTTAAGGTCGGCTTTTTCCGTCTGGCGGGCTTCCGGCGCGGGGGCGTCTTCCGCCGCGCGGCGGCGTTCCGGCGCCCATTTGGCAATGGTTTTGAAAAGCTCTTCCTGTTCCACGGGTTTGGTTATGTGGTCATTCATGCCCGCTTCCAGGCTTTTTTCCCGGTCGCCCACCATGGCGTGGGCGGTCATGGCTATTATGGGCAGTTTGGCGAAGCGCGGGTCCTTGCGCAGGCGGGCGGTGGCGGTTATGCCATCCATTTCCGGCATTTGAATATCCATAAGCACCAGGTCAAACGGGTATTTTTGCAGAAGTTTTATCACTTCAAACCCGTTGTTGGCAATGGTGACCTTAACCTGGGCCAGGGCAAGCATTTCACTGGCAACTATCTGGTTTATTTCATTGTCTTCAGCAAGCAGCACTTCAAGGCCGCGCAGCTTGTCTTCTTCCACCATATTGTTTTTATGCGTGTTTTTGTTTTGTTTTTCCGCTGAAGTGCCGCGCATTATGCCCATAATGGCCGCGTAGGTGCTGTTTATAGTAAGCGGTTTGATTAACGCGCCGGTAACGCCAAGGGCCTGCACGGCCTTAAGGGTTTCATCACTCCAGTATTCCGCGCTAAGGGCCAGGGTTTTTTTGGTTTTTTGCAGACGCTGGGCAAGGTTGCACACGGCCTGTTTTTCTTCTTCCGGCAGGTTCCAGTCCAGCAGCATAAGGTCAAAGGGGCGCGGGGCGTCTTGCAGAACAAGTTCCGCTTCCGCCGCGCTGGACGCCATGTGCGGTTTGCAGCCAAGGGCGCGCAAGATTTCTTCCATGCGGGCAAGGGCGTTCAGCCTGTCGTCCACGGCCAGCACATTAAGGCCGGAAAGTTCCGTCCCTATGTTGGCGTGCAGGGTTTTTGCGTCTTCGCGCCTGAAGCGGGCGCTGAAGTGGAAGATTGACCCGTTGCCTTCATTCGGGCGGCAGCCTATTTCACCGCCCATCATGCCGACAAGGTTTTTGCATATGGCAAGGCCAAGGCCTGTGCCGCCGTAGCGCCGGGTGGTGGATGTATCCGCCTGGGTGAAGGGGGAAAAAAGCTTGTCCGCCTGGGCCTGGGTAAGGCCTATGCCGGTATCCGCCACTTCAAAGGAAATCAGGGCGCTGTGGGCGTCGGCTTCCAGCAGGCTTACGCGCAGGGTAATGTCGCCTTCATTGGTGAATTTTACCGCGTTGCTTAAAAGGTTTATCAGCACCTGATGCAGGCGTAGCGGGTCACCCACCAGGGTCATGGGCAGTTCCGGGCTGATGTCCAGAAAGAGTTCCAGCTGTTTTTCCACTGTTTTGGGCAAAATTATATCTGTGGCCCGGCGCAGGATATCTTCCGTGCCAAAGGGCACTTCTTCCATTTCCATTTTGCCGGCTTCTATTTTGGAAAAGTCCAGAATGTCGTTGAGGATGCGCAAGAGCGCCCGGGCGGAATGTTCCGATTTTTCCAGGTAGTCGCGCTGGCGGGCGTTGAGTTCCGTATTCAGCACCAGGTTTGTCATGCCCAGAATCGCGTTCATGGGGGTGCGTATTTCATGGCTCATATTCGCCAAAAAGTCGCTTTTGGCGCGGGCGCTTTCTTCCGCCACTTCTTTTGCCAGCAGAATTTCCCGTTCCTTTTCGCGCATTTCGCTTATGTCCATGAACCAGGCCATTATGCAGGGTTCTTCATAATATTCCGCGGTAAAGGCGTTGGTAAGCATTTCCTTTACGCTGCCGTCGGCTGTTTTGACGGCTATTACGCGCCAGGCCACGTTGCCGGCGCTGGTTATGGAATCAAAAAAGTCCTGTTTTTCCTGTTCTTCCGCAAAAAAGTCGTCCAGACTGCTTGTTGTGCTTATGCCCAAAAATTCCTGAGCATAGGGCGCAACAAAGGCAATGGCGCCATTTACCAGAATAAGGAAGCATATTGGGCTGTTATCCAGTATTTTTTTCAACAGCACCCGTTCTTTGTCCAGCGCGCTTTGCTTGGCCTTGAGTTCCCGCAGGTCCTTGGTGTAGCCCACAACAATGTAGGTATCGCCGTGTTCCACGCGCACCAGGGTTATTTCTGAAGGGATGGGGGTGCCGTCCAGCAGCTGGTGCATCCATTCAAATTGCTCACGTCCTTCGGCAAAGGCCCGGGTAATATGTTCCGTGGCCACTTCCGCGCTGGGCCGGCCATCGGGCTGAAATTCCGGTGAAAGCTCAAAAAAGCGGTCAAGGTATTCCTGTTTGCTTTTCAGTTCAAACAGCTTGGCGGCGGCCTCATTGCAGTCTATGTTGTTGAAATCCATATCCCAGAAGTTGCAGCACAGGGGCGTGCTGTCCAGCATTATGCGCAGCCGCTCGTCCGCCTCGTGCACTTCTGTTATGTCATAGATGGTTTCAAGGTGGCCGGTCTGGTTGCCCTGCTGGTCAAACAGGTAGGAGGCGTGGCCCTGAAAATAGCGCTGGATGGAAGGGTTGAAAAGCACAAAGGAATTTTTGCCTTCTTCAAGGTAGCCCAGGCCGGAACCGGGGTTGCCGTTGGCGTCTACCCCCCATTGCAAATAGGGGCTGCCTATATCTTCATCCCGCCCGCTTATCCACATGAAGTTGGTGGCCGGCTCATTCATGTAGCTGTAATTTTTATCGGTATCTGTAATGAACACGGGGAAGGGGATGTTATCGATAATTGACTTGTACCACCACATCTGTTCTGTAATGAACTTGAAAACGCCAAGCACGTCCGGCACAAAATTTTCCGCGGAGTGCAAAAAACCTTCCCGTCTGGAGCTTACCATGCGGCGCTCCAGGTTGGCCTCAAGCCCCAGGGTGGAGCTTATCGCCTTAAGTTCATTGCGAATTTCTGTAAGCGCCCGCTGCTTTTCCTGCCCCAGGCTCAAGTTGCACTCTGTCCGGGTAAGGCGCAGTTCTTCATTGGTGTCCAGAATTTGCAGAATAAGGCAGACCTCGCGCTGGTCGCCATCTTCCGTTACCCACAGGCCGCCGGTAAGGCGGGCTTGCAGCCAGGAATCATGTTCCAGATTGTGGCAAAGGAAGGATTCTGTGACGGAAAGGAACTTGCCGTCATAGCATTCTTCAAGGCGCTGGGCCAGGGTGCGGGTATCATCCGGGTGGATGAAAAGGGTCAGAAAGTTGTCCCATTGGAACAGGTTTTCCGTTGTGCCCAGAATTAGGCAGGCAGTTTCATCAAAACGCACCATTGGCCCGTCATCATTGACAAAAATTGTCCAGAAGCCGCAATTCGCATTTTGCAGGGCCCGGTAAAAGTTTGCCGCCTTTTGTTGGGTGGGTGTGAAGGATTTGTCTTTCAACTGACTGTCTGACATTTTTGCTGTGCCTTACGGTTTGTTTTTTGATGCGCTTTTATTCTTTTTCCACCAGGCGGAGAGCCGGGCTTCTTCCCCGGACGCCTTGGAAATGTAGAATGTTTTGCCGGCGACATCATCCGGCAGGTATTGCTGTTCAACCCAGGCATCCTGAAAATTGTGCGGATACTTATATCCTTTGCCATAACCCCATTCTTTTTGCAACTTTGAAGAAGGATTACGCAAGTGCAAAGGCACAGGTTTTGGCCCGTGTTCCTTTATTTCTTTGCTGGCGTTAAGGTAAGCGGCGTAGGCGCTGTTGCTTTTGCGGGCCAGGGCAAGGTAGATGCAGGTTTCCGCCAGGGGCAAAAAGCCTTCCGGCATGCCGACAAATTCCACGGCCTGCTGGCAGGATACCGCCATGGTAAGGGCGGCCGGGTCTGCCAGGCCAACATCTTCGGCGGCAGAAAGTATAAGGCGGCGGCAGATGAAGCGCGGGTCTTCCCCGCCTTCCAGCAGGCAGGCCAGGTAGTACAGGGCGGCGTCCGGGTCGCTGCCGCGTATGGATTTTATAAGGGCGGACGCAAGGTCATAGTGGCTGTCGCCGCCTTTGTCGTGCCTTATGACAATTTCCGGCAGCAGGGCGCGCATTTCTTCAATCCCGCGCTGTTCTTCCGGTATGGCGGTGATATATTCCACCAGGTTAAGCAGGGTGCGGGCGTCGCCGCCGCAGAGGGAGGCCAGCATTTCCAGCACTTCTTCCGCCAGGTTCAGGCCCTGCTTTTCCGCCCCGCGCCGGGCAAGTTCAAGCAGTTCGGAATGAACCAGTGGGCGCAGGCGCAGCACATGCAGGCGGGAAAGCAGTTGGCGGGTAACGCAGTAGGAAGGGTTTTCCGTTGTGGTGGCTATCATGACCAGCTCTCCGCTTTCCAGCAGAGGCAGAAAAAAGTCTTGTTGCGCCTTGGAAAAGCGGTGCAGTTCATCCAGCACCAGCACGTCCGTTCCGGCAAGGCTGCGCCGCAGTTGCTGAAGGCCCGCTTCCGGCGCGCTAAGGCGGGTTACCTTTTTGCCGTGCGCCTTGGCCAGCAGCAGGGCCAGGGTGGATTTTCCGCAGCCTGGCGGCCCGAACAGCAGCAGGCTGGGCAAGCGTTCTGCCCGCAAAAGATTTTCCAGCCGGCCGCGCAGGTGGTCTTGCCCGACGAACTGATCCAGCAGTTCCGGGCGCATGCGTTCCGGCAGGGGGCTGACTATGCTCATGGTTTGAACCGCGCAAGTTCTTTGCCCCACCAGGCCAGGCCAAGGCAGAGCAGGGCGGCGGTTTCCCAACGCAAAATGCGTTCCCCCAGGCTTAGGGGTTGGAAACCGGCTTCGGTAAATATTTTCATTTCCGCCTGGCTGATGCCGCCTTCCGGCCCCAGCACAAAGAGGCAATTTTCCTGCCGCAGCATTTCCGGGCTTAGCATCTGGCTGTGTTCGGCCTCTTCCCACAGCACATAGGCCGTGTTGAAGTTTTGGCGCGTGGCGGCCAGTTCCGCCGCCCCGCCGGGCAGGGTGCGCAACTCCGGCAGCCAAGGGTTTTTGCATTGCTTGGCCCCGGCAATAAGCTGGCCCTTCCAGCCTTCTACCGCTTCCGGGTCTGTCTGCGCGTTGGGCATTTTGCCCTGGCTGCGTTCCGCCTGCCAAAACCACAGCCCGCCCGCTTCAAGCTCCACCGCCTTTTCCAGCAGCCAGGAACGGCGCAGGCCCTTGTTGTAGCCCATAGCAAGGGTGTGCCCGCCGGGGCGCGGGTGCAGGGTTATTTCCAGCGCTTCCAGTTCCGCGGCCTTTTTTTGCAGGGCGCGCAGGCAAAAACGCCCGCTGCGCCCGCAACCGTCAAGCAGTTCCAGCTCGTCACCCGGCCGCATGCGCAGCACCTTGGCAAGGTGCGTAAATTCGCCGCCTTGCAAAAGCAGGCTTTGCCCGGGCTGCTCCGGGCGCTTGCCCAATTCACCCCATTCTTCGGGCGCAAGATAAAAGCTGTGCATGGCGGTCAGGAAAGTTTTTTGCGCGCGGTGCCTTTGTCATAAAAGGGCAGCGCGGCGCGTTTGGCGGGCAGTTGAACCTTGTCCGCCTGAATGACATATTCTTCCTTTTCCGCTTCCGCCTTGTCGATATAAGCCAAGGCCACGGCGCAACCCAAAGAGGGCGCGAAGGAACCGCTGGTGACCACGCCAACCTGTTTGTCGCTGCCGGGCAGCAACACCGGGTTGCCGTGACGGGCGCTGCGGCGGCCTTCAATGCGCAGGGGCACAAGTATTTCTTTGGTGTTCATGGCCCCGGCGCGGCCCACGTATTCCGCCTCTGAAGTGAGCATGCCGCTGTAACCGGCTTCCGCCGGGGAATGTTGCTCGTCCAGGTCTTGCCCGTACAGGGGCAGGCCGGCTTCAAGCCGCAGGGTGTCACGCGCGCCCAGCCCGGCGGGTTTTACGCGCTGGTCTGCCACAAGGGCCAGCCACAGGGCTTCCACATGGCGGGCGCTTACATAAAGTTCAAAGCCCAGTTCGCCGGTGTAGCCGGTGCGGCTTACCAGTATGGGTTCATTCTTGTAGGTGGCGGTTTTAAAGGCGAAATAGGGCATGCGCCAGTCGCCGGGCAGCACGCTTTCAAGCACTTCAAGTGAAAGCGGACCTTGCAGGTCTATTTTGCCGACCTTGTCGGAAATGTTTTGCGCGGTAATGTCGGCGGGCAGGCGGTCACGCACGGCGGCGAAGTCTTTTTCCGCGCAGGCGGCGTTCACCACCAGCAAAAAGCGTTCTCCGGCCTGGCTGGGGGCCAGGTGATAGGCGATAAGGTCGTCCATGATGCCGCCCTGTTCATTAAGCAAAAAGCCGTAACGGCAGCGTCCGGGGGCCAGGGTGGCCAGGTTGGTGCTTAACGCCCGGCCAAGTTTGTTCACCAGGTCAGCCCCGGTAAGGAGAATTTCGCCCATGTGGCAGATATCAAACACTGCCGCGCTTTCACGGGTATGTTTGTGTTCATCTATAATGCCGGAATACTGGATGGGCATATCCCAGTCCGCGAAAGAGGCCATTTTGGCGCCCTGGGCCACATGCCAGGCGTGCAGCGGGGTTTTGAGCAAATTTTCGCTATCCATTTGATCACCTTTGTATTTTTATTGTTTGAATTATGTGATTTTGGGCCGGGCAAATTATTCGGGAATTACCTTATTAATCAGCCGTGCCGGCTACGCGCATTTTGCGTATGGCCTTAAAATCATCCACAAGCCCTGCCAGCAGGCCGTAATTTTTGCGAATTTCCATACCGGCGGCGGTAAGGTCTTCTTTGAAATTTTCAATGTAGGTTTTGCGCAGGTAGCGGTCATTCAAAATATTTTCGCCCACTTTTATGGCATTTACAACCAACACGTCGAAATAGTTTACAACTTCAAATTTCAACTCGCTCATCAGGCTTACGCATTCTTGCATCATGCAGTTGTAGCTGATGCGTTTACCCTTGAACTGGCGGTGCTGCAAGTCTTCCAGCACGCGGATGCGCCGGGCCTGGCGGATGTAATTGTAACGGGAACGCACCTCTGTGTAAATATCTTCATAAGTTAGGAAATCCGCGTAATTTTCTGGCGAAAACAAATAATTGTCAAGTACTTTGGTCAAGTTTGCGAAAAACTCTTCACTGTAGCCTATCATACGGCGTTGGTGCTTGGCCAGCCAGGCGGCAAGAAACTTCAGGCGCTTTTCAACCGTATCTGTATTTTCAATAAGTTCCGTACGCTTATAGATAATGCGCCCGGTATATTCACCGCGCACTATATCTGTAAGGTGCAGCGACATGTTGCCGCTGTCTTTTATTATGTCTATGACGCGGCGTTCAGCGGTAAGCGGGTGGACAAGCTCTTGTTGTTCCACAGAAAGGGCGCGTTCCTGCCGCAGGTTGTCGGCAGAAAATTTGTGCTGGCGGTAAGTGACGCGCAAAATGACCACGCGTTTTTCCTCATCAAGGAAGTAGCCGTTTTCCGCGCAGAACTGCACCAGTTCCTTCTGCTGCGGTTCCAGCGCCACCAGGGCCAGCTTTTCCACATAGGGGTACGCCCGCTCGCCGCCGTCATGCCAAATGGAGGTTATTACGCGGTCGCTTTGCCCCAGGGTGCGTATAAGGAAGCGTTCACCCATTTTGTGCAGGCGGCGGGCGAACAGGGCGGCGGATGTGCGCCGTTCCGAAGCAATGGGGAAGCCGTAAAGCTCCATCAGGTGCTGGTAGACAAACAGGCGGTTTTGTTCATAAAGTTCGTTGTCGCCCACGGCAAATTTGCCTATGCGCAGGCCATAGCGCTTGATTTCCGTATCCAGGTCGGAAGGGAAGGAGGCGTAAACGCCCTGCAAGTGGTAGCGCATTTGCCCGGCGTGATCCTTGTGCAGGGCCATAACCTGGCCCCTGTCCATCTGGCACAGGTAAGGGAAAAGCGCGGGGTAATTTTCCAGCGCGGTCAAATCCAGCCCGGTAAAGCGGCCGCGCAGCGGTTCATGCAGGGCTTTATGCAGGCGGTTTTGCAGGGCGTTCATATTGTGGGCCAGGGCGGCGGCGGCCTTTGCTTCCGGCTGTTCATGCTCCAGCAGGCGCAGCCGGTCAAACTGGAACACTTCCTGAAAATAGTTCAGCGGCCTGTCAAAAACCACCATGCTGAAGCCGGGAAGCTGTTTATATTCCAAAAGGTCGCTTTCAAAAGACGGCAGAAGGTCGCGCGGTTCCACCAGCGGGTAGGACGGGTGTTCAAAATACGGTTTTACCAGGCCGTAACGTATGTGCGTAAGGTCAATAAATTCCTTAAGTTCCTGCAAGCTGGAAAAGTCGGCCGCGCAGCCAAGGCCCCAGCCATCTTGCCAGTATATTTTACTTTTTGTGAAAGTATTTTTCCAACTTACAAACATCAGGCAAACCCGTAGAGTGCTTTATGTATTGTTGCGCCAAACCGCCGGCTTGCGCGCGGCCATGTAATAGAGACCGTTGCACAATGAGAATTTTTGTTCTTTTACAAGGAGTGCCCCTATCTCGTGGTTCCGTGCGGAGGGAGTATATTCAAGCATATATGACCTTCGCGCGGGACTACGGAACATGGGCACGACGCAGTAAAAGGGCAAAAAGGCCATTGTGCAATGGTCTTTAATAATTTTTAATATTTTATGATAGCCTAATATTTAATAATAATCCACATAAAAAACGGCGGGCACCCTGAAAGCCCGGGCCTGTGTGCCAACTGGAATGGCCCCTGGCCCAGGCCGGAATTATGGGTGAAGAAGGGCGGTTGAAATAAAAATCCGAATAGGCTATAGCAGGTTTGTTGCGCGCGGAATTTTGCGGCGCGGGGCAAAAAGGTTTTGCGGTTTTTGCTTAAAGTAAATTATACAAGGTGATTACAAAAAGAATGCGCTACCCCAGCCTTGAACGCCTTTTAGCTATATTAAGCAGTGTGCTTGACGCGCACAGCGCTCTTTTGTTTTTACCTGTGAACCCGGTGGAAATAAGCCCTTCACGCTTTGATTCGCGTGAAGCGCGTATTTTGCGCGGGGCTTCCTTTTACAGCGGCACGCAGCTGGCGGACGCGGAAGCCTATGTGATAAACAGCGCCTTCAGCCTTAGCGACAACCTGGACTACAAGGCGGTGATACGCGCCGGGGAAGGGCTGGTAGGCTGGATTTTGAAGAACAAGGAACCCTTGCTGGTGCAGCATTTTGACCAGCGGCGCGGGCATCTTGGCTATTATAAAAATGAGGAAGATGAATACATAAAGGCCTTTATGGGTTGCCCGCTTCCCGGCAACTGGGGCGCTTTGTGCGTGGATTGCAAGCGGCAGTATTTTTTTTCAGAAAAAGACCAAAAAATGCTGCATCTTTTTGCGGACATGGCCGCCGGCCTGGTGGACAATGACCGCCAGGACGGCCGGCAAAGCGTAATAAATCGCTACTACAGCGCCCTGAAGGTAATTTATTCTCTGCGGCGTGAACACCCCCGCTGGCTTATTTTTTTGCAGCATTTGCTGGAACTGGTTGCCGTGGCCAGCGGCTATGAATATTGCGTAATGTGTTCTTGCGGGGCGGATTTTGAAAGTTACGCCATAGAGGCCGAAAGCCGGCCCATGTTTTTGAAGGGTGAAGCGCAGCGCTATTCCATGTCAACCGGGGTGGCGGGCTGGGTGTTCCGCAACAACGCGCCGGTATTCAGCCAGGGGACGGACGGCGGCAATGTTCCGCTTATCGGTTCCGTCCACCCGCCGGAACCTTTTCAGCGCATAATGGCCCTGCCGCTTTTGATGCAGCGCAAGACGCGCGGCGTGCTTTGCCTTGCCAGTTCCACCCCGCAGCCCATGCCCATGGACGACGAGCTTAGAGATTTTGCCCGCATGGTTGCAGAACATCTTTCTTTGTTTTTGGAAAACTTGCTGGTGCGCAGCTGGCTTATGGAAATGAGCGCGGGGAAATAGAGGCCGTTGCACAATGGCCTTTTTGCCCTTTTACTGCGTCGTGCTTCGTCCCGCGCGAAGGTCATATATGCTTGAATATACTCCCTCCGCACGGAACTACGGGATAGGGGCACTCCTTGTAAAAGAACAAAAATTCTC
>JAVBMP010000004.1:0-15253 GCA_031552315.1 Desulfovibrionaceae bacterium
TGGCCTTTTTGCCCTTTTACTGCGTCATGCCCCATTGTTTCAGGGGCCGCGCGAAGGTCATATATGCTTGAATATACTCCCTCCGCGCAGAACTACGGGATAGGGGCATTCCTTGTAAAAGAACAAAAATTCTCATTATGCGACGGCCTCTGGATAGATAATTTCAATGACAAAATACGCCAAAGTCCATTTATTGTAAAAAACAAAGAAAAAGGGCTTGCCGTTTCCGGCAAGCCCCTGAAAAAATGGTGGGTCGTGAAGGATTCGAACCTTCGGCCCCCTCCTTAAAAGGGAGGTACTCTACCTGCTGAGTTAACGACCCGTTGAGAAAGATGTGTTTAACCAAAACACTTGAACTGGTCAAGCTTTTTTTGGGGTTTTTTAAATCTTTATATTTTTCTTTTCCAGCCAGTCGGTCAGCATGGCTTCCAACTGCGTGTCATGTTTGTCTTTTTGCTTGCGCAGGCGTTCAAGCTGGGTGACGGCAAGGCGGGTCAACAGCTGGGTATTGTTTTGTCTGTTTGCCAAAATGGCGGCCATTTTGCCGGCGTATTCCGCCAGTGGCCGGTTTTTGGCCCGTGTAGCCAATTTGGCCCAGGCGTAAAGGCCTTCTACGCTGGCGTGGAAGCGGCTTTCCAAAAAGCGCAGGCGCATGGCTTCCGCAACCGCGCCCTGGTCTTCCAGCCATTTGCATACGGGGTTGTAGGCTTCCAGCCAGAATGGTTCCGCCAGCAGGGTTTCATAGCTTTTCAGCCCGGGGTGTTCCAGCAGGGGGCGCAAGGCGGCCCGCATGCCCGGGGCCAGTTCCATGACCGTGCGCAAGTGTTCGCTAAGGCGGATGGTGTAGCCGTCTTCCGCCGCAAAAATATGGGTATCTACCCGGAATTTATCTCCAACGCGGCGGCTGCACAGTTCGGCGTTGGCTTCTTCATACGCGCCGCGTCCGGGGGTTTGGCTTTCCAGGTGGGTTATGCGGCTTTGCGGCAGGCAGGACAGGGTTTTGCCCTGCTCTCTGATGCGCAGGCACAGCTCAATATCTTCAAAACCGTTCACATATCCGGTGTGGAAGCCGCCGCAAGCCTGAAAAAGCCCGCTGTCCAAAAGCATGGCGGCCCCGGTGATGGCTTGCAACCCGTTCCGTTTGCGCCTTGCCACTGGGTGTTCCGCCGGGAAATGCCCGTAAAGGTGAACAACCCCGCCAAGTTGCATGCCAATGCCCAGGTGCTGCACCCGCCCGTCCGCATAAAGCAGAAGGGGGCCAACCGCGCCCAGGCTGGCGTCTTCTTCCATGGCCCGCCACAGGGGGGTGAACCAGCCGGGGGCGAACAGCAGGTCATTGTTCAAAAAAAGCAGCCGTTGCCCTTTGGCAAGTTCCGCCCCGCTGTTGCAGCCCCCGGCAAAGTTAAGGTTTGCCGCCTGGCGCAACGCCTTGAAGCGGCCGGGGAAAAGGCTTTCACCCAGTGGCTGAAGTTCTGTGGCTGTGGCGTCCGTGGATGCGTTATCCACCACAATGACCTGGTAGTTGAAGTCGGCAAGGTCGGCGGGCGCGTGTTCCTTCAGGCTGGCAAGGCAGTCTCTGGTAAGGTCAAAGCGGTTGTAAACCGGAATAATTATGGATACCTGGGTGGACATTTATTTACTCCGCAAGGCTATTTCCGCCAGGGCGTTCACAACGGCGGCCACCAGGGGGGAGCCGCCCCGCCTGCCGCAAAGCGTAATGGAAGGAATTTCCGGGTATTGCATAAGCAGGGCCTTGGATTCCGCCGCGTTCACAAAACCCACGGGCATGGCTATAACCAGCGCGGGCATGGGCAGGCCGCTTTTGATGTGGCGTATCAGGGCCAACAGGGCGGTGGGCGCGTTGCCAATGGCGGCTATGGAACCGCCAAGGCTTGGCCCGGCAATTTCCACGCCGCTTTTGGAAAGGGTTTGCCGGTGTTGGGCCGCATGTTCCGCCACGCCGGGGAGTGATAGCAGGCAGTGCGCTTCCACCCCAAGCGGCTTCAAGCGCCTTGCCGGCATGCCCGCCCGGGCCATTTCGGTATCTGTGAACACCCGGCACCCGGCCAAGAGGGCCGCCACCCCGGCCTCTACAGATTCATCCGGGATGTAAAGATCTGAAAGAATGGAATAATCCGCGCAGGTATGCACCATGCGCCGGGCCACTTCCCAGGCATGCCCGGTGAAGCGGCGTTCCGGGCCAAGTTCTTCTTCAATAATTTCAAAGGAACGGCGTTCAATATCTTCCGGTTTGGTAAAGTCTTGCAGGGTTATGCTCATGGATTGTCCTGATTGATTACTTTGGATTGTGCCGCAGGCAATATTCCACCAGATGCTCCGCCGCGCCGGGGGCGGAACCCAGGTGAAATTGCGGGTAAGATGCGAATATGTTTGCAGAATTGTTCACGGTATTTTCCGCTGTGTTGTCCGCCGTATTGTCTGCGCTGTTGCCGGGCATGTTGCCCGCCTGATCCGCACTGGATTGGCGGGTGAAAATGACGTTTGGTTCCGCCCGGTTCCGGCCCCGGCTGTCTTGCAGGGTAAAGGCCGGGTTTTCCGGCAGGGGCGCGGCAAGGGATGAGTAACGAAATTCGTGCCCGCGCAGGGTAAGCCCGGCCGGGCCGAAGGGGCTTGCTTCATGCATGACAAGGGCGCGGTAGCCCATGGCCTGCATCTTGGGCTGCATGCGGCAGGACAGGCCTGCCGGGGACATCTGCTGCGCCGGGGACGTTCTGTTTTTTGTGGGCGCTTCCCCCGCCATATTTGACTGGCCGGGCAGGCCCGCCGCATCAAGGCAGCCGCAAAGCGGGAAGCTTTGGCCTTGCGCGTCCACAAGTTCATGCATCAGGTACATGAAGCCGCCGCCTTCGGCCCAGATAAAGCGGCCACTGGCGGCAAAATTCTTTATATCTTGCAGCATGCCGCTGTTTTGCGCCAGTTGGGCGGCATAAAGTTCCGGATAGCCGCCGGGCAGGTACAGAGCACCCAGATTTTGCGGCAGCCTTGCATCTTCCAGCGGGGAAAAGAATATGATTTCCGCCCCGGCCTCGGACAAAAGGCGCAGGTTTTCCCGGCAGATGAAGCAAAAGCTTTTGTCGTGCGCCACGCCAAGGCGCAAGGGGCCGGCCGGCTTGCCTGTTTTTTCCGGCTCGCCTGTTTTTTCCGGTTCGCCTGTTTTTTCCGGGCCGCCCGTTTTCACCAGCTCGCCGGGTTCTTCCGCTTTGCCGGGTGTTTCCCTGGCGGCAAGCGCCTTGCAGTGTTCCAGCAGGGCGGGCACATCGATGTGGGTTTCCAAAAAGTTTGCCAGGCGTTCGCGCAATTCCGTTGTTATCGCGCCTTCTTCAGCGGTAATCAGCCCCAGATGGCGTTCCGGCAGGCGCAGGGACGCGTCTTGCGGCAAAAAGCCCAACAGGGGCAAATTCGGGCAATGTTCCGCCAGCACGTCTTGCAACAGGGCCTTGTGGTCGGCACTGCCCACCCGGTTGCAGACAAGCCCGGCAAAGCGCAACTGGCTGTCGTGTTGCAGCAGCCCCTTAAGCAGGGGGCCAAGGGTGCGGCCCTGGGCTTTGGCATCCACCACCAGCAGCACGGGTATGTTCAGAAGTTTGGCAAGCCAGGCGCTGGAACTGGAATCCACATAAGGCCGCGCCCCGGTGGAAGCCCCGTCAAAAAGCCCCATTACGCCTTCCACCAGCTTGAAATCCGGCAGGGCAGGGTAGGTGGAGTTTCCATTTGCCGCCCCATTCGCCGCGCGGGAAGCGGGCGGGCCGGAAAGCGCCCGGTTGTATATGCGCCGGTTGGCGTCCGGCGCATATATCCAGCCATCCAGGTTATGGCAGGGTTGGCCGGTCATGGCCTGATGCAGGGCGGAATCAATGGCGTCCGGCCCATTTTTGAAGGGTTGCACCGTCAGGCCGCGCCGGGCAAGCGCCGCGCCAAGGGCCAGGGTGACCAGGGTTTTGCCGCTGCCGCTGGCCGGGGCCGCAACCAACAAAGCCGTCACAAGGCGCCTTTTGTCTTCTGCCTGCGCCAGAAAGTCTTTTTTATTTCGGTCGGGTACCATAAGAGTACGCTCCCTTCATAAAAAAGCTTTCTTCCTTGTCGGAGAACAAAACTCGCTCTTGTGACCACACTGTCTAGTCTTCCGGCGCAAAGGCTTTGCTTATGATGTCCACATCTTCCGGGTTGAAGCCGGCTTCCAGGCCGGTATCATCCGGGTTGCACACAAAAACCCCGTTTTCCAGCTTCACGCTGCCGGCGGAAATAACCTTGACATAAGGGAGTTGTTCGCGCATATCTGCATGGTTCACACGCGCCGGGAAGATGAAGGGCACGGGCTTGCCGGCAAAGTCTTGTAATATAAGGTATTTCATTTTTCCTCGCTTCAGGTGTCCGGTTATAATTTGATGCCGGTTAAACTATGCGCCAGTTAATTTCGCCGGTAAATTATGCGTTCTGTTCACGCAGTTTTGGCGTGAAATGCGCGTGATGTCAAGCTTGGCGAATATCCTTTGAACATCCCTTTGAGTATCCTTTGAAAGAGCGTTAAAATTTAGCTTTACTTGCGGCCTTCAGTCCATTAAAATCAAATGTTGATTACCAAACATTCCTTGCCCGGCTGCCGTCGGGTAATCCTAAACCATTTTCCGAGTTGCGATATGAAGAATACCAAGTTTATTTTCATTACCGGCGGGGTGCTTTCATCTTTGGGCAAGGGGCTTGCGGCGGCCTCGCTGGGCGCGTTGCTGAAGGCCCGCGGCCTGAAGGTAACCATTCAAAAGCTGGATCCTTACATCAACGTGGACCCGGGCACCATGAACCCCACCCAGCACGGCGAGGTTTACGTAACGGATGACGGGGCGGAAACCGACCTTGACCTTGGCCACTATGAGCGCTTCATTGGTGAAGCCATGTCGCAGCGCAACAACTACACTTCCGGCAGCATCTATTACAACGTGATACGCAAGGAAAGGCGCGGTGACTACCTGGGCGGCACCGTGCAGGTAATTCCGCATATCACCGATGAAATAAAAAACAGCATTCTCAGCCTGATGGACGACAACCCGGACGTAGCCCTTATAGAAATAGGCGGCACTGTGGGCGATATTGAAAGCCAGCCTTTTCTTGAAGCAATACGCCAGCTTAAACGAGACCTTGGCAAAGACCGCTGTTTGTACATTCACCTTACCCTGGTGCCCTATTTGCGCGTGGCCGGTGAACACAAAACCAAGCCCACCCAGCACAGCGTGAAGGAATTGCGCAGCATCGGCATTCAGCCGGACATTATCCTCTGCCGCTGTGAAGTGGCGGTAAACCCGGACTTGAAGCGCAAAATAGCCCTGTTCTGTGATGTGGAATCTGACGCCGTGTTTTCTGTGATAGACGTTGACAATATTTATGAAGTGCCGTTGAAGCTTTATGAGGAAGGTCTGGATCAGAAGGTGGCCATTATGCTGCAACTTCCGGCCAAAAACCCCGACCTTTCCGCCTGGAAAAAGCTGTTGCATGACGCGGGCGCGGCCAGCGGCACCGTGCACATAGGCATAGTGGGCAAGTATGTGGAATTGAAGGAAGCCTACAAAAGCCTGCATGAAGCCCTGCGTCACGGCGGCATTGCCAACGGCGTAAAGGTTGACCTGCACTATGTGAACAGCGAGGAAGTAACCGCCGCCAATGTCAATTCCGTGCTGGAAGGGCTGGACGGCGTGCTGGTGCCCGGCGGCTTTGGCCTGCGCGGGGTGGAAGGCAAGGTGCTTAGCGTGCGCTATGCGCGTGAAAATAAAGTGCCCTTCTTCGGCATCTGCCTTGGTATGCAGTGCGCGGTAATTGAATTCGCGCGCAATGTGGCCGGGCTGGAAAAGGCCAATTCTGAAGAATTTGATTCCCTGGCTGAAGACAAGGTTATCTATTTGATGAAAGAATGGTTTGACCACCGCAAGAAAAGCCTGGAACAGCGCGACGTGTGCAGCGACAAGGGCGGCACCATGCGCCTTGGGGCCTACCCCTGCATGTTGAGCAAGGGCAGCCGCGCCCAGGCCATTTACCAGGCAGAAGAAATTAGCGAAAGGCACCGTCACCGCTTTGAATTTAACATGCTGTACCGGGAAAAGCTGGAACAGGCCGGTCTGGTGTTCAGCGGCGTTTCACCCGACGGCGCGCTGGCGGAAATTATTGAGCTGCCGGATCACCCGTGGTTCCTGGCTTGCCAGTTCCACCCGGAATTCAAGTCGCAGCCCATGCGCCCACACCCCCTGTTCAAAGGTTTTATAGAGGCGGCCAAAAAACGCCGTCAGGCCCTGTCCTGAGTTGACTTTCAGCTTGCGCCGGCCCAAATACTTACAAAGGCAGAACATGCATAACCGCGACACCCTGTATGAACTTTTGCGTACCCGCCATTTTATAATTGCCGGGCCTTGCGTGCTGGAAAGCCGCGAACTGGCGCTGGAATGCGCCTTTGCCGTGCGTGAGGCGGCGGAAAAGGCCGGCCTGGTGGCGGTGTTCAAAAGTTCCTATGACAAAGCCAACCGCAGTTCCGCCAAGGGGTTTCGCGGCCCCGGCCTTGCCCAGGGGCTGGAATGGCTGGCGGAAGCGCGGGAGGCCACCGGGCTGCCCGTGATTACCGATATTCATGAACCGTCTGAGGTGGAAGAAGTTGCCAAAGTGGTGGAAATTTTGCAAATTCCCGCCTTTTTGTGCCGCCAGACCAGCCTGTTGCAGGCCGCTGGAGAAAGCGGGGCCATTGTGAACGTCAAGAAAGGGCAGTTCATGGCCCCGTGGGATATGGGCGGCGTGGCGGAAAAGGTGCGGGCCACCGGCAACCACAAACTTTTGCTTACGGAACGGGGCAGCAGCTTCGGGTATAACAATCTGGTGGTGGATATGCGTTCCTTCGGGGCCATGCGTCCCTTTGGCGCCCCGCTGGTCATGGATGCCACGCACGCCGTGCAGCTGCCGGGGGGGCTGGGTTCCTGTTCCGGCGGCGACCGCTCTCAGGTTCCGGCCCTTGCCAGGGCCGCAGTGGCCGCCGGGGCGGACGGGGTGTTCATGGAATGCCACCCCGACCCGGAAAAGGCCCTGTGCGACGGCCCAAACAGCCTTTATTTGAAGGACTTGCCCGGCCTTCTGCTTACCCTCAAATCTCTATGGGATGTGTGCGATGCCTAGTTACCCGGCCAGGCGCAAGGGGCGCAGGCCTTTTCCCTATGTGGCGGCGCGCGGCATAAAACTGCTGGTGCTTGATATTGACGGGGTAATGACAGACGGCGGCCTTTATTATGACGCAAGCGGCCTGTGCATGAAGCGTTTTGACGTGCAAGACGGGCTGGGCGTTAAAATAGCCCAGCGGCAGGGCCTGAAGTTCGGCATAATTACCGGCATGTGTTCCCCGGCTGTGGCGCAAAGGGTTGCCCAATTGGGAATTGATGATTATCATGAAGGCATACTGGACAAAATAAGCTGTCTGGACGCCCTGCGCCAAAAACACAACCTGGAATGGGCGGAACTTGCCTACATGGGCGACGACTGGGTGGATATACCCGCCATGCTCCGCGTGGGCCTGCGCATAAGCGTGCCCAACGGCAGGCCCGTTGCGCGCAGATTGGCGGATTACGTAACCCGCGCGGAAGGCGGCCACGGTGCGGTGCGAGAGGCGCTGGAACATATTTTACAGGCTTGGGGCCGCTTTGCGGACGCCTTGAAGGAATATGAAGGAATATAAATAATGACCGGCAAGAAAGTTTTTTTACTTATATTGATCTTGCTCGGGCTAGGCTTTGCGGGCTTTTTTTACTACAAATCCCAGAGCTTGCGCCAGGTTGCGGAACAGTCTGAGGGACTTGCCACGGAACAGGCCACGGGACTTGTTACGGAACAGGCCGCGCCAACGGCCGAGCAGGCGGATGCTGCGGCAAGCGGCAATTCGGCTTCGTATGATTCCGGCAATTCCGGCAAGTCCGGCCCTGCTTCCTCCGCTTCCGGCACCATTTCCGGACAGTCCGGGCCTGAAGCCCTTGGCGCGCTGGAAAGCCCGGAAGATATTTTTACCCTGGCCCTGAAGGAAATAGAACTGGCCCAGGGCGGCGGCGGCATTGAAGAATGGCGGCTAAAGGCCAACTGGGCCGCCATGCGCAAGGAAAGTGACATAATTAACCTTACGCGGCCCGTGGTTACCTACTTTATGCCGGAAAACCGGGGCGAGCTTCAGGTTACATCCAGTACCGGCTCTGTTGACCAGGCCAACCGCAATGTGATCATGCAGGGCGATGTTGTGGCCGTAAACAGTGACATGACCCTTAAAACAACTGAAATGTTTTATGACAGCGCCACCCGGCAAATGAAATTTGACAAGGGGGCCAGCTTCAGCGGGGAAAAGGTTTCCGGCAAGGCCGACAATTTGGTGTGGAAGATGAATGAACGCGTGATAGAGGCCACCGGCGACGTGGTGGTAGATATAAAGGGTGGAACCACCCAAAAGCTTTTTTAGGGCATTTGTCCAGAGTCTTTATGCTGAAAATTAAAAACATACTACTTGTAGCCATCTTGTTCTGCCTGGCCTTTTCGGTTTTTTGGCAAAACCCGGAAGCGCAGGCAGCCGCGCGGCGCGTTCAACGGGCGGCCACGCCTGCCGCCCCGGCCAAACCGTCCGCGCCAGCCGCAAAAGATGTGCCCACCCGTATCACTTCAGAAAAAATGGTTTATACGGCGGACAGGCAGCAAATTGTTTTTTCCGGCAATGTAAAGGTTGTGCGGCCGGATTTTACCCTTACCTCGGCCCAGCTGAACGTTTACCTTGCGGGCGGCGGGGCAACAGCGCCCACAGATTCCCTTGGGCTTGACGGCAGCAAGGTGGACAAGATTGTGGCGGAAAAAAATGTGCGCATCAAAATGGAAGGCGAGCGGCAGGGTGAATGTGAAAAGGCCACCTACACCATGAAAAATTCCGCTATTGTCATGGAAGGCAACCCCGTGCTAAGCGAAGGTAAAAATGTGGTGCGCGGTGAAAAAATAACCTTTTTCACCCGTGAAAACCGCATGGCCATAGACGGCAGGGTGGCGGTGGACTTTGTGACGGAAGACAAACCCCTGCTTGAAGAAAAAAATAAATAGATTCCTAATCGGGTTCATTATGGCACAGTTAGAGGCCTGCTCCTTAAGCAAGACATACGGACAACGCAAAGTGGTGCGCGATGTTTCTCTGGTTATCAACACCGGGGAAATTGTCGGCCTGCTTGGCCCCAACGGGGCCGGTAAAACCACTACTTTCTACATGATAACCGGCATACGCAAGCCCAACGGCGGCAATGTAAACCTTGACGGGCAAAACATAGCCGACTGGCCGCTTTACAAGCGGGCCCGCGTTGGCCTTTCCTATCTTCCGCAAGAAAGTTCAATTTTCCGCAGTCTTACGGTAATGGATAACCTCAAGATGATCCTGGAATACACCGGGCTGAGCAAGGCCGCCCAAAGAAAGAAGGCGGGCGAGCTGCTGGAGGAATTTCGCATAAGCCACCTGGCCGATTCTCTGGCGTCTTACCTTTCCGGCGGGGAACGCCGCCGCCTGGAAATTGCCCGCGCCCTGATACGTGAACCGAAATTTGTCCTGCTTGATGAACCCTTCGCCGGTATAGACCCCTTGGCGGTGGATGATATTCAACACCTTATAGTAGCGCTGAAAACCCGTGGCATAGGCGTGCTTATTTCCGACCACAACGTGCGTGAAACCCTGCACATTTGCGACAGGGCCTACCTGATGCATCAAGGCCTGGTTATTGTTGAAGGCACACCGGATGAAATTGTGCAAGACCCCCATGCCCGGCGCGTCTATCTGGGCGAAGATTTTTGCCTGTAAAAATTCGCGCTGTTTTTGCTTGCGCCTGAAATAGCCGCCATTTTTATATCCCGCCGGGCACTGAAGCCGGGCGGGATATTTTTTGGCAAAAATTTCATCAGGGGGCCCTGGCCTCCAAATGAGGCCGTTGCGCAACGGCCTTGCTTGGCAAACCTTGCATTGCCCTTACATATCGCTTACGCCTTAACACCATTACGGAAAATATATCGAATAACATCGCAATGCCACGGCCGGGTAAAGAATATATACGGCAAGGCTTTGCACACTACGCCTTTGCCATGGCGCAAAAATGCTGAAATATGTGCTAAAGCTTAAAATGCCTACTGGACAAGACAAGCCTTAACGGGTACAATATTGCCGTATTATAACATATTGTATTTTTTTCGGAGTATTCATGTCAATTCATTCCAGCGACACAGATAATTCCGTGTATGGCGTCAATAAAAAGTTTACAGCCACCATGGATAAAGCCGGTGTGCCGGAAGACTTTTTTTGGCGTTCTTTTTTGTCACACCTTTATTGTATGAAAAATTATCCCCAGCTTACCGGGGTGCAAAAAGAACAAATTCAGGAATTTCTGCTGCGCACCCTTAGCGAGAAGGATTTTTCTGAAGTCAAACTAAGCTACGCCTTTGGCGAATTTCTTGGTATTATCAATTCCGGCTATGAAAGAAAGCTTCAGGCCACCATGCAGGAAAGTATGGCCCTGATTGAAGATATGAAAAATATCATGGGCCGCCACGCCATTGACGTTGACGACGCCGGCAGCAAGACCGAGGCCATTGTGCTTTCCGGCGGTGAACCGGCCACGGTTATTGCGAAGGTGCGTGACGTTTTTAAGGAAGTTGTATCCAAAATGGAGCAAGACGCTTGCTCGCTTGAAACAATGATCCTGCATGACGGCCTTACCAGCATAGCCAACCGCCGCGGCTTTGACCTTTTCTTGCAAGACGCCATGAGCCAGTGGGAAAATGACAATACCCCGGTTGCCCTTATTATGGTGGACGTTGACAACTTCAAGCAATTCAACGACAAACACGGGCACCGCATAGGCGACCAGGCCCTGAAGGTAGTGGCCCAGCACACCAAACGCATTGCCGACAAATATTCCGATGCCTACACCAAGGTCATGCCCGCCCGCTACGGCGGGGAAGAATTTTCTGTTATCATCGTGGGCCGCAAAGCCCGCGACGTGGCCGCCATTGCGGAAGACCTGCGCAGCACCATTGCCCGGTTCAGCTTTATTATCCGCGACCCGGACGGAAATGTGCTGGAAAGCAGCATACGCATTACCGTAAGCCTTGGCGCGGCCAAACCCTGGACAGGCTGGTCCGGCGCGTACTGCGACAACCTGGTGGATTCCGCCGACAAGGCCCTGTATTTCGCCAAGCGCGGCGGCAAAAACCGCGTTGCCATGTATACACCGGATCAGGAAACGCAATATACCATTTTTGACCCGGGCGCGTAAGCCGGAAGAAATGCGGAAGATTAAAACCGGCAGATTAAAGCCGGCAGATTAAAGGCGGAAGAAGATTTTTTTTGGGGGAATTGAATTCCCCCAAACCCCCTCGTTATAAAAATCCATTTTGTTCCGCGTGTTTTGCCATGCAAAACTTGCAGGACAAAATGGATTTTTTATGGCAAGGGGTTGGGCAAACTTTGTTTTACGCCCGCAACTGTTTGCCAAGCGCGTTATTTCAGGGTATTATATGCGCGGCGCTTATTTGAAACCGTTGCACAATCCACGCGCAAGGGGCAAACCATGACCCTTTATGAACTGCTTAAAAACATCCGGCCCTATGTCCGCCCTTACCGCTGGCTGGTCATTTTGGCTTTGGTGCTTACCTTTGTGGGGTCGCTTACGGCCCAGGTGAACGCCTGGGTCTTGCGCTACGCCGTGGACGCCATAAACGGGCTGGTGGAAGCGCATAAAAGCGTGCAGGACGGCCTTGGCATTCTGGTTGCCATTTCAATTATCCTTATCGGCAAGGAAGTGCTGAACGTTTTTATCCAGTTTGGGCAAAAATTTTATGGTGAAAAGCTGCGCATCTACATTTCTCACGACCTGGCCCAGACGGTTATTGAAAAAATCCTTACCTACAAGCTGGCCTTTTACAGTTCCGGCGGCAACCAGCCAGGCAAGCTGCAAACCCGCATAGACCGGGGGGTGGAAAATCTTACCCGCCTGGTGCAGAACTTTTTTATAGATATATTGCCGTTGTTCGCCAACGCCATAGTTGCCCTGCTTATGATGTTCAACGCCAATTTTTATGTGGGGTTGCTGGGTTTTTGCATTGTGCCCATTTATTATTACGTAAGCCGGGTGCAGGCCGGCAAGCTTAGCGTATCGCGCCGCGCCATAAAAAGCCTGCGGGAAAATAAAAGCCAGGGCATTTTGAGCATTATAGAATCCATTCCGGTAATTAAATCCTTTTTGCGCGAAAATATTGAAGAAAAAAAGCAGATGCTTCTGCAAACAGATTTGACCGACGCCCAGATGGAAATGCGCAAGGTCAGCTTCCTTTTTGATGGTTTGAAAAGTTTTGTGGAACAAATTGGCGTGGTTGCCATTATTTTGCTTACCACTTATTTTGTTCTGGACGGGCGAATGAGCATTGGCTCCATCATGTTCCATACTTTGCTTTTCAGCAATGTATCCGCGCCCATACGCAGGCTTCATCTGATTTATGACCAGATGAATGACGCCCTGGTGTATTCCGAGGCCTTTTTTGAAATTTTGCATGCGGATGACCAGGTGGAGCAAAGCGGTTCCTACAGGCCGGATAGCGTCAAAACCGGCAGCAAGATCAGCGGCAGGTTTGAACTGAAAAACGTAAGCTTTACCTACCCGGATAATGAAGCCCCAACCCTGCGCGGCATCAACATGGAAATAGAACCCGGACGCATCACCGCGCTGGTTGGGCTTTCCGGGGCCGGAAAAAGCACCCTGATCAACCTGCTGGACAAGTTCTACAGCCCGGATTCCGGCTCCATACTGCTGGATGGCGTTGACTTGCAGGAGCATGATACCGCCTTTGTGCGCGACAATATCGGCCTGGTGTTGCAAAAAAACCATATTTTCAACGGCAGCGTGGAAGAAAATATCCTGTACGGCAACCCCAGCGCCACGCATGAAGAAGTGGTGGATGCGGCCCAAAAAGCCTGGCTGCATGATCAGGTTTCCGCCCTGCCGGATGGTTACAACACCCTGGCAACCGCCCTTTCTGGCGGGCAACAGCAAAAAATAGCCATTGCCCGGATGTTTTTAAAAAACCCGCCCATCATTTTTCTGGATGAACCCACGGCCAGCCTGGACGCGGTGGCGACAGAACAGATCAAAAACAGTATGGACGCGATCAAGCAAAACCGCACTGTGGTTATTATTTCCCACAGCATTTCACAAATTATTGATTCAGACCGCATTTATGTCATGCAGTCCGGCCGCATTGTGGAACACGGCACGCATGAGGAAATTTACCACCAAAACGGCCCCTACAAGGAAATATTCGACGCCATGGCCCGCAGCCTGAATGTGGACAAGATAGCCAAAACCCTTGACGACTGACGCCTGGCGATTGACGCCTGGCGCTTGGTGTTTGACGACTGATGCCTGACGCCTGGCGATTGATTAAGACAAATGACAAATGATTAATGATGCCTGACGGATAATGGAGACCGCCAATATATGGAACACCCCAAATTACGCCTGACCATACCCTGGACTTCTATGGAACTGGAAGCCCAGCAGCAAATTATCCGCGTCCTTGCCATGCCGGAACTGGAACTTTTGGCAATTATGCCAGACGTTCATGCCGGGTATGACCTGTGCATAGGCGGCGTGGCCCTGCTGCGCGGCGTCATTTCGCCGTCTTTTGTCGGGTACGACATTGGCTGCGGCATGTGCCACGTCAACACAAAGGCCTCTACCCGCGACCTTGGCCTTACTAAAGGCAAAGATCGTGAAAAACTGTTTGAAAAGTTGCAGGATGCGGTTCCCGCCGGGCTTGGCAAAAAGGCCGACACGGCCTCCGATTTCGTCTTCCGCTCCGCAGCCGGCGACCGGGAACTGGACAAGAAGGTGGAACCATTCATCTATTCTCAGCTGGCCACCCTGGGCAGCGGCAACCACTTTTTGGAAATTGGGGAAAACAGCGCCGGGGAAGTGGGCATCACCATACATTCCGGATCCCGCCGGGTGGGGTATGACATCGCTTCCTGGTACATGCGCAAGGGCAGGCTGTTGTCCATGTCTGCCGATCTGGGCCAGGCCTACTACACGGATATGCTGTGGGCGCAAGATTTCGCCCTGGAAAACCGCCGCCTGATGTTGCAGGCCGCGCTGCTTGCCCTGCGTTTTTCCAAACATGACATCAAAAAGCTTCTCGGGCCGGATTCTTTGATTAATGAAAGCCACAACCATGCCGTGCCCCACGGTGAAAACGGCTTTTTGCACCGCAAGGGGGCCACACCGGCCGACAAGGGGCAGCTGGGCATCATACCCGCCAACCAGCGTGATGGCGTGTGGGTTACGCGAGGCCTGGGCAACGCGGAATTTTTGTCATCAGCCTCGCACGGCGCGGGGCGGCGTTTGTCGCGCACGGCGGCGGCCCAAAAAAATTCCGTGGCCGACCTGGAAAAAATGATGCGCGGCGTGGTATGCCGCACAGATAAAGACGTGCTGGATGAAGCCCCCTGGGCCTACAAAAAAATTGATGATGTGCTGGCAGCGCAAGACGGCATTCTGGTAGATGTTCTGGATCATTTCAAACCGCTGATCGTACTTAAGGGGTAATATTTTATGGATGTAATTCAAATTACATCAAGCCGCGGCCCGGTGGAATGTGAATTGGCCGTTGGCCTGTACCTGGCCGTTTTTTTGAAGCGGCACCCCGGCGCTGTGGTAAAAAGGGAACAAAAGGGTAAAAATATTGCCGTGGCCGGGCGGCAGTTTGCCGCGTACAAAAGCGTAATGCTGGAAGTGCCGGATGCCCGCCAGGTGCAAACCGGCACAGTCAAATGGGTATGCCAAAGCCCTGTGCGGCCCGGGCACCGCAGAAAAAACTGGTTTATTGACGTGTTGCGGGTTTCTGACGCGGATATCCCCCCGGAAATATCCGCAACAGGCCTTGGCGGCAACGGGGCGGACAACCCCGATTTGCGTTTTGAAACCTTCCGCTGCCCCGGCAAGGGCGGGCAAAACGTCAACAAGGTGGAAACCGGCGTGCGGGTAAGGCATTTGCCCACCGGCCTTACGGCGCAATCTGTAACCGCCAGGACGCAGGCGGCCAATAAAAAGCTTGCCATGCAGCGTTTGGAAGCCATGATTAATGAACACAACGCAAAACGCGGTGAAGAACTTGCCAAAACAGAATGGCAAGGGCATGACCACCTTGAACGCGGCAACGA
>JAVBMP010000091.1:0-25002 GCA_031552315.1 Desulfovibrionaceae bacterium
AAAAGACAAAAATCAGGGCGAATTTCACCTGAAAAGGGCATAAAAATGCCCCCTAAAGAGAAAAAATGCCGAAAATTTGAAAAATACAACCACAAAAATTCATTTTGCCGCCTTATGGCGGCATTGTGCAATGGCCTTAAAGGGGGTCACCCCCTTTGGCGGGGGTTCTGGGGGGCAGCGCCCCCAGCCGCCGGAGGCGTTGGCGGGCAGGCTTACAGCCGCCAGTAGCATACCCCGGCGCTGCGCAGGTCTTCCGGCTTGTAGAAGCCTTTTAGGTCAAGCAGCAGGGCTTGTGCCGGGTTGGCGAAGCATTTTTTCAGGTGTTCGGGTGTGAAGCTGCGGTAGGCTTCATGCGGCACGGCCAGGATGATGGCGTCCAGCCCGCTGAAGCTTTCCGCGCCGCACAGGTCTATGTTGTATTCGTGGCGGGCTTCTTCCGGCGAGGCCATGGGGTCGTGAATGACGGCCTGCACGTTATAGCTGGCCAGTTCGCTGACTATGTCCACAACGCGGGTATTGCGCAGGTCGGGCACATTTTCCTTGAAGGTAAGGCCCATTATGCCCACTTTGGCGTCTTTTATGCGGCAGCCCTGATGGATCATCAGTTTGATGCATTTTTCCGCCACGTATTTGCCCATGTTGTCATTTATGCGCCGCCCGGCCAGAATTATTTCCGGGTGATAACCGGCTTCTTGCGCCTTGTAGGTAAGGTAGTAGGGGTCAACGCCAATGCAGTGGCCGCCCACCAGACCGGGGCGAAAGTTCATGAAATTCCATTTTGTTCCGGCGGCTTGCAGCACTTCCTGGGTGTCAATGCCCAGGCGGTCGAAGATGATGGAAAGTTCATTGATCAGGGCGATGTTAATGTCGCGCTGGGTATTTTCAATAACCTTGGCGGCTTCCGCCACTTTGATGGAAGATGCGCGGTGAATGCCGGCCTTGACCACCTGGCCGTAAACCCCGGCCAAAAGGTCAAGGGTGGCCGGGTCAGAGCCGGAAACAATTTTCATGATGCTTTCCAGCGTGTTGACCTTGTCGCCGGGGTTGATGCGTTCTGGTGAATAGCCCAGGGTGAAGTCGCGTCCGAATTTCAGGCCGGATTCCTTTTCCAGGATGGGCAGGCAAACTTCTTCGGTAACGCCGGGGTAGACGGTGGATTCATACACCACTACCGCGCCGCGTTGCAGGTATTTGCCCACGTTGGCCGAGGCCTTTTCCAGCGGGGTAAGATCCGGCTGGTTGTGCGCGTCTATGGGGGTGGGCACGGCAACGATTATAACGCTGGCCTTGGCAAGGTCCGCGCCATTGGCGGTAAAGTGGGCCGCGCAGCTTTTAAGGGCCTGGTCGCTTATTTCCCCGGTGGCATCGTGCCCGGCCTTCAGGGCATCTACCCTTGCGGTTTTGGCGTCAAACCCGATGACGGAAAAGTATTTGGAAAGATGCACGGCCAGGGGCAGGCCGACATAGCCCAGGCCCACAACGGCCACGTTGCTTTTTTTATCCAAAAGTTCCTGAATTGTTACCATAATATTTAGCGGCTCCGTGCTTTTCTGGTATTCTGTCCGGCCTTGGGAATGGGTGGACGGGGATAAATTACGCCCTGCTTTTTCATATTACAAGTAAAATTTATGCGGGTTCCATATGGATGGTAACGCGCGTAAGTTCCGGCAGGGCCTTGTGTACCCCGGCCTGTAGCAGGCTGGATGCCGCATGCGCTTCTTCCACGCTGTGGCTGCCCGGCATGCGGCAATGGAAGGTTACCGATGCCTTGCCGTAATGTTCGCGCACAATAATGCTGTGGCAGTCTGTAATGGACATTTCCGCCGCGTGTTGCTTGACCACGCCCTGAATGGCGGCGTGGATGCGTTCCCTTTCCGCTGTGGAGGCGTAATTTTCCGCCCGTTCACGGTTGCGCGGTTCAATGTGCGTTACCAGAATAAGGTCTGGCGCGTAGGCGCGCATTTCCTTTTCAAACAGGCTGATCAGCTCGTGCGCCTTGTTCAGGCTCAGTTCCGGTTCCAGTTCCACATGCAGTTCCACCAGACGGCTTGGCGTCTGATTTTCTGGCCCCTGAATTTCTGGCCCCTGCATTTCTGGCCCCTGAATTTTTGTCCGGTGCTTTTGGGCGGCCAGATTTTTTGGCCCCTGGTTTTTTGGCCCGTGATTTTCTTCAAGTTCCAGAATTTCCACGGCGTGCAGCTTCAGCCCGTGGGAAGCCGCGCAGGCCCGCAGGTATTCGCCAAGGTTGTCTTTTGGCTGGCGCGGCACAAAGGCCACTTCCACTTTGGCGCGCGGTTCAAGGCCTTGCAGGCGTTCCACCACTGCCGCGCGCAGCAGGGGGGTTTCATCAATGGACAGGTCGTTGTCCACCATGGCGTTTACATCCACCAGAATGTCCGGCCCGCTGTGGCGCAGGCGCAGGCTTTGCACGCCCTTTATGCCCGGCACTTGCGCCAGGGCCGCTTCCAGCCGGGCGGAAAGGGCGCTGTCGCCGCTGTCCAGCAGCACGTCAACCGCCTTTTTGCCAAGGCTCCAGCAAACCTTGACAATGATCAGGCTTACGCCAAGCGCGGCGATGGCGTCGGCCTTTTCCAGCAGTTCCCGCCAAAAGGAATCTGGCGGGAACAGGCGGGAAAGGTACAAGGCCCCAAGGCCCGCCAGAACAACCATGGAGGAAAGGATATCGGTGGAAAAGTGCAGGGCGTCTGCCTCCAGCGCTTGGCTATGGTGCTTTTTGGCGGCGCGCAACAACAGGCGGGAACGGGAAAAATCCACCACAATGGAAACCAGCATGACCCCAATGGCCCAAAGCGAAGGCGCAACCGGCACCGGGTTGAAAAACAGGCGGTTTACGCTTTCACTGACTATCCAGAAACAGGTGATGAGCAACAGTAAGGATTCGATAAGCGCCGAAAGGTTTTCCGCCTTGCCGTGCCCGTAGGGGTGCCCGGGATCCGGCGGGGCGGAAGCGTAGCGCACGGCCAAATAGGTAAGCCCGGCGGCCATAAGGTCAAGCCCGCTGTGCAGGGCTTCTGAAAGTATGCCCAGGCTGTTGGTGAACAGCCCCACCGTAAGTTTTAGCGCGGTAAGCAAAAAGGCGGCGCTTACCGAGGCCAGGGCCACAGAGCGCTTTTCCTGTTCCGGAGAGTGCTTTTTCTGGTCTGCGGGCAGCTTTTCCCGCTCCGTTCCGGGCAGCTTTTCCCGCTTCGCTTCGGGCAGCTTTTCCCGCTTCGTTCCGGACAGCTTTTCCCGCTTCGCTCCGGGCAGCTTTTCCCGCTCCGCTGTGGGCATGTTTTTTTGCCGCGCGGCCATGGGGTTTACCAGAGTTCCTTCAAGGCGTCCCGCTGTTTGGCGCTGAGTTTTTCATCCATATGTTCCACGCGCACGCTTATGGACGTGCCGCCGCGCACGTTGAACAGGCCGTCAACCGTCATGCGGCGCGGGGCCAGCACGCTGATAAGGTCATCGGCTATCTTGTTGGTAAGGCTTTCCATAAAGGAGCCGTGGTTGCGGTATGCGGCCATGTAAAGTTTGAAGGACTTTGATTCCACGCATTTTTCATTCGGCACATAGCGCACAATGATGGTCGCGAAATCCGGCTGGCCGGTCATGGGGCAAAGGCTGGTAAATTCCGGGTGTTCAAACTGAATAACGTAGTCGCGGTTCGGGTAGCGGTTGGGGAAGGCTTCCAGAATGGAGGCGTCCGGGGCATCAAAACGGTATTTGCTTGGCCCGCCCAGGCTGGTAAGCCCGGCTGTTTCCTGTGCGTTTACGTTGCTGTCTTTTTTCTTTGCCATATGAACCTCTGTTTTTTGGGGTGGTAGCGGGGCTTTACTTTTACGCCCCACTGGTATAACTGATTTCCCGCTGAAGCCTTTGAGGCTTGCGGCGCTTGAAGGCTTGCGGCGGAAGCGAATTTCGCGGCGTGGGCCTTCAGGCAGTTGGGGGCGGACTGTGTTGCCGCCGCCGGAACCAATCAAGAAGCGGGAATTATCATGTGGTATGCAGCTTTATATGTGATTAGCGTTGTTGTCGTCAACCTGGCATTCAGTATTATTCCGCCCATGCAGCTTCCGGGCGGGGTAATGTGGCCCCCGGTGTCCCTTATTGTGGGCTTTACCTTTGTAATACGCGATTATGCCCAACGGTCAATCGGGCACAAGGTTATACCGGCCATGCTGCTGGGCGGGGCCATAAGCTGGCTTATGGCCGACCCGATGGTAGCCTACGCCAGCGTTTGCGCCTTCCTTACCGGAGAATTTTTTGACTGGCTGGTCTACACCTTTACCGGCAAGCCCTTTTCCCAGCGCATTCTTATTTCCAGCGCGGTAAGCACCCCCATAGACACGGTGGTGTTTCTTTCCATAATAGGCATGTTTTCTTTGCCCACCGTGCTGGTAATGACCGCCAGCAAAATGCTGGGGGCCTTCATAGTGTTTTTGATTGCCCGCCGCCGCGAAGCGGAAATGCTGGAAGCGTAAGAAGTTACGCGCGGATATAACGCTAAAAGCCCGGTCAAGCGCCGGGCTTTTTTTATGCTTTGAGGCTGTTGTGCAATGGTCTGATTCCATTGTGAGGCCATTGTGCAATGTTCTGCAATGGCCTGGCTTCACAAACTTTTTTTCTTGCGTCCTTCAACCTGGGGGAAAAAGCGGCGTACGCACCAGACAAGCGGAATGCAGGCCAGCAGCGTGACCGCTGTCATGCCCAGAGCGGTGGGCGCCCAGGCGCGCAATTCTGTTACGGGAATGCCTGAAACTGCTTCTGCCGCCTTCAAGGCTACGCGCTTTACAGGTTCATGCATGCACATAACAAGCAGGGACATGCGGCCCAGGCCTTGCAACCATACGGCGGGAAAGCGCATTGCCAGCGCGCTGACCGCGATTGTGCCCAGGCAGGAAGCAAAAATGAAAAGGGCCGGGGTAGAAAAAATGAAGTTGCCCATGGCGGTTTGGGCGGAAAAGCGCAGCGCCAGGCCGAAGCACGCCGCGAAGGCGGCGGTAGCGGCCAGGCCCAGCGCGTGTTTTTGCCGTTTGCCCGCATGGACGGGCAGTTTTTTACCCAGCAGGCTGCCCAGCGCATAGAAGAAAATACCCGCCAAAGCGCAATCAAGCAGCCAGGGCAGGCGTATGGGCAGTTTAAAACGGGTAAAGGGTTCCGCGCCGCTCAAGACCAGGGCAAGCCCCAGGCAGGCAAGCGCGGCGGCAGCGGTGGCGGCCTTTGAAGGTATTTTTTTGTGAATCAGATAAAACGCGGCTTCCACCACGAACAGGCACGGCAAAAACCACAGCACGGAATTGAAGATGTATTTTCCGCCCTGCGCGAAAAAGATATTTAAAAACGCCGAAGCCGGGTCAAGATTTACGGGCCTGAAATGGCGTTCAAGAATAAACCAGTACAGGAAGCTTAGCAGCGCGAAGACAAAATAGGGCGTCAGAAGTGACCGCGCATGCCTGCGGATGAACTGTTCCTTGCGGGCAAAGTTGAATGCCACGCCGGAAAGGAAAAAAAACAGGGGCATGTGAAATGAGGATATAAAGCGCGACAGCAACGGGTCTGTAGTAATGTGTCCCATGACTACAAAAATGATGCCGCACCCTTTGGCGGCGTCAAGCCAGGGTAGACGCGCGTTGCCCGACATTCTTCACAACCTTTACAAAAAGTTTGGGTGGAAAGGGGAAGGGGTATGGGGTAAGGGGAAAACCACCCTTTTTAAAGGGTGGTTTTCCCCTTACCCCGGGCTGTTGACAAAGTCCTCTTTGTCAACAGCCCGCCGCGCAGGCGTAGGCGGCATTCACTGCCGCCGTAAAGCGCCGGAGCGGGCGTGCCTTTACAAACCCCGGCCTTGCGGGGTTTGTCATCAAGCTGGGTGAAGGGGAAAAGGCACCCTTTTTAAAGGGTGGTTTTCCCCTTCACCCAGGTTTTAAATTTCCGTCTGGGCCTTCAGGGCCTCGGTTTGGGCCGCTGTGGTCAGGGCGTCCACCAGTTCCTGAATATCGCCTTCCATTACCGCGTCCAGTTTGTACAGGGTAAGGTTTACGCGGTGGTCTGTGACGCGGCTTTGCGGGAAGTTGTAGGTGCGGATGCGTTCAGAACGGTCGCCGGAACCTACCTGGGCGCGGCGGTTTTCCGCCTGTTCGGCGTGCAGGCGTTCCTGTTCCGCCTGCAACAGGCGCGAGCGCAGCACGGTAAGGGCCTTGGCTTTGTTTTTGTGCTGCGATTTTTCGTCCTGGCAGCTTACCACTATGCCGGTGGGTATGTGGGTGACGCGCACGGCGGAATCGGTAGTGTTTACAGACTGCCCGCCGGGGCCGGAGGAACGGAACACGTCAAAGCGCAGGTCATCGGGGCGTATATCCACGTCCGCCTCTTCGGCCTCTGCCATAATGGCCACTGTGGCGGCGGAAGTGTGGATGCGGCCCTGCGATTCAGTAGCCGGCACGCGCTGAAAGCGGTGGGTGCCCGCTTCAAACTTCAGGTGGCTGTAGGCCTTGTTGCCGGCGATAAGGGCTATTACTTCGCGGTAGCCACCGGTGTCGCTGTCGCTGGCGGACATAAGTTCCACCTTCCAGCCCTTGGTTTCCGCATAACGGCTGTACATGCGGAAAAGATCGGCCGCGAACAGGGCGGCTTCTTCCCCGCCGGTGCCCGCGCGTATTTCCAGAATGATGTTTTTGTCATCCAGCGGGTCGCGCGGCAGCAGCATGATGGTAAGCGCTTTTTCCAGCTCGGTCAGTTCCGGTTCAAGCTGTTTAAGCTCTTCATTCGCCATGGCGCGTATTTCCGGGTCTGAATCGCCTTGCAGTTCTTTGCTTTCCGCGTGCTGGGCCTTCAGGGCTTTATATTTGCGGAATGCGTCCACCACGTCGCGCAGTTCGGCATGCGCCTTGGTCATTTTACGGTAACGGTCCTGATCAGCAAGCACTTCTGGTGAAGAAAGCTGCTGTTCAAGGTCTTCAAAACGGCGTTCAAGGTTTTCCAGTTTAGCGAACATTGGCGTCTTCCAAATCGGTCAGATTGGTCAAAATGGTATAATCCGGGGTGGCAACCTGATCCGCCTTGGCCCCAAGGGCTTCACGCAGGGCTACCATAGCCACTTCAAGCTGGGCCGCGTCCGGTTCCCGCGTGGTCAAAAGCTGCAACAGCATGCCGGGGGCGCGGGTAATTTTGGCGACAAGGCCGTCGCCCAGGCGGGCGGCCACGCGGATGGCCTCATAAGCCAGCGAGCTGATGGGGATCATCAGCAGAAGTTTGATGAAAATGATCACCGTATGCTTCATAAAGGCGTTTTCCGGCACCCAGAAGCGCAAAATAAGCGGCACCAGCACGGCGTGCAGGATAATGGCTATGGAAAGCACAAAAAGCAGAAAAGTGGTGCCGCAACGCGGGTGCATGCGCGGCTGGGCGGCGGCGCTGGAAACGGTTACCGGGCGGTCGCCCGCTTCATAGGAATGAATGGTTTTATGTTCCGCCCCGTGGTATTCAAACACCCGGCGGATGTCCGGCAGGCGGGAAATAAGCAGAATATAGGTGATGAAGATCAAAAATTTGATCAGCCCGTCCCACAGGTGGAAGGAAAGCCCTTCAACCCCGCCGGAAATATTCAGCATGTTCAGGCCAATGGTCATAAGGTGCGGGGCCACAACAAACAGCAGAATGGCAAAGCCGATGGCCACAATCAGGGTAAGGGCCAGCTGCCAGGGCTTCAGCTCTTCGCCTTCCGCCTCCAGCGCCAGTTCCGCAGATGCGTTAAGGGCCTTTATGCCGTTGATCATGGTTTCCAGCAGCACGGGGAAGCCGCGCAGGTACGGGCGCTTCAAAAAATCCAGAAAGGCGAAGGAAAACCAGGGCGTGTTGCGCACCACAATTTTGCCGTCCGGCTGGCGCACAGCCAGGGAAAGGCCGGGGCCGTTGCGCATCATTACCCCTTCCATTACCGCCTGCCCGCCCACAGCCAGGCTTTCTTGCTCGCAACTGTAACCGTCTTCAGAGCGCAGAAAAAGAATGGGGAAAAGGGCCTTGGCGGCATTTTTGAACAAGCGCGGCATACGGACTCCTGACAGTTGGCGAAACAGAATGCCTTCGGCGACCAAGGGCGCTGCCCTTGGAACCCGCGCGGGGAAATGATTTCCCCGCGACCCCTCAGCAGATGTTGGTGTAAACTTCTGGTTTGCTTGTTCCGGCAAAATTTCCCGAAACAAATAAAAATCCCCGGCAAACCGGGGATAAAAAATAATCTACCTGCCAATTTGCCATAATAGGCGGGGCACACATAAGCAGGTGTGCCCCGGGCCGGGCAAAGCCCAGGCAAAAGCGCAGCTATTTGCCGACGTTGGCGTATTTTTTGCGGAAGCGGTCAATACGGCCGGCGGTGTCTACAAAGCGTTGCTTGCCGGTGTAAAAGGGGTGGCAGTTGGAACAAATTTCCACATGCACTTCCTGGCCTTTGCAGGAAAGGGCTTCAATCTCATTGCCACAAGCGCAGGAAATTTTTGCCTTGTAGGTCTTGGGGTGGATTTTTTCTTTCATGGTTTTTCAGCTCCCAGTTTATATTCAGGTTACGAAAACGCAGCCTGAAGAATCTTTTTGTTGCTTGCAAATGAACGGTGTATTTAGCCTTAAAATAAAATTTTGGCAAGAGGTATTTTAAGCACTGTTCGCCTTGTGGCAAGGGGGTAAAATAAATAGGACAAAAGGGCCGTTGTGCCAGGTTTATCAAACAACGGGCAATTTTGTTCTCTGGCAAGGAAGAAAAGCTTTTTATGAAGGGAATGTACTCTTACGGTACTTGACCGGAATAAAAAACTTTTCTGACGCAGCCCAGAGGGCAAAAGGGCCGTTGTTTCAAGCCCAGACGCTGCGGGCTTTAAGCAGTTCCTGCCCATCGGCTTCACGGAACAGGCCGTGTATAAATTCCCCCGGCGCGTCACCCGCGCCTGTGCGGGCCAGCACGGTGTCGCCGTAAAGGCCTTCGGTGCGGAAGACCAGTTCCAGGCGGCGCAGTTGGCCGCCTTCCAGCGCTGGCGGGGCGGATTCTATGACCCAGTCTATAAGGCGCACGTTGTTGACGTGCCGGTTGCGGTCAATATCGGAAAGGCGCACCCGGAACAGGCCGCGCACCGGGCTTTCCGCCTGTGGGGCCATGCGCCAGTCGCATTCTTCCATAACCTTTTCCGGGTCTTCCGGCCGATGGTTTGAGACAAAGTCCGGTATGCGTTCCACCCGGCGGGTTTGCATGTTTACGATTACCCATTGGCTTATGGCCTTGGCAATGGGTTGCCCGGCGTCATCTTCCAGCAAAAAGTCACGGCGGAATTGCAGGCGCTGCATTTCTACCGGCCAGGTTGCAAGGCGCACGTTTTCCCCTTCCGCAGGCTGGCGGAACAGCTCTATTTGCAGGCGGGCCATAACCCAGGTAAGGCCCAAAGACTGCATGCGGTCTATGGAAAGGCCAAGCTTGTCCGCATGCTTGCCGGCGGCGTCTTCCATATAATTGCACAGGGTTTGCAGGGGCGCGCTGTTGCTTCTGTCAAGCTCGAAGGCGCGCACAGGGTAAATTTCTTTGTGTTTCCAGGTGTTGTCCATAACTATCTTCTATCTTGATATATTCCGTTTTGTAATTATCTTAATGCATTTTGCTTTAATGCCTTCCATTGTGACACGCGAAGCTAAATGAAGAATTTAGTCAAAGACAAGGAAAGCGGCCCTTTTTGCGAAGGGAGTGTACTCTTATCGTACTCGACCGGAGGCCGTGTCGTCACGAGGTGCCTTTTGCCCTCTGTCTGCGTCAGAAAGCCTTTTTATTCCGGTCAAGTAGCGTAAGAGTACATTCCCTCCATAAAAAGGCTTTCTTCCTTGTCAGAGAACAAAATTCACGCTCGTGACGACACGGCCTAGCAAAAAGGCCAACTTGACGCAGGCTTTGGCTGAAAGATTCATTAACTATCTTCTATCTTGATATATTCCGTTTTGTAATTATCTTAATGCCTTTGCTTTAATGCCTTCCATTGTAACACGCGAAGCTAAATGAAGATTTTAGTCAAAGACAAGGAAAGCGGCCCTTTTTGCGAAGGGAGCGTACTCTTATCGTACTCGACCGGAGAAAAAAGGGCCGCTTGACGCAGGCTTTGGCTGAAAGATTCATTTAGCGTTCAAAGACAAGGGAAGCGGCCGCAGGTGAACTTTTCACCCTCCGGGCAGTAGCCAAGGCTTTCACAACGCGGGCCGGCGCTGTTGAACACTTCCGGCAGGACATTGCGGCACAGTTGCAGCATCTGTTCCGCCATGGCCCTTATTTCCCATTGGGCGCGCAGGCAGCAGCGCTGTTCAAAAAAGTTCAGGAGCGCGCGGCAGTTCATGCTGAACACCAGGCGGGTTTCCACCCCCTGGGGCAGGACAAAACGGGCGTCTTCCGCCGCTTTGCCGCCCTGACCGTCTTTTTCCAGCAAGTCTTTAAGGTCTTTGTAGGCGGACTGAATTTCTTCCATGCAGGCGGTGAAGCGGGCCAGGGCTGCCGGGTTGCGTTCAATGGCCGGGGGCACTATGTAGTTGAAATTGCCGGCATCGACATAACGCTGGCTTTGCTGGGAATAGGAGGCCAGGCGGTGGCGCACCAGTTGGTGGCTTAACGCGCGGGAAACCCCTTCAACCGCGAAGCTGAAAGATACATGTTCTATGGGGCTTACGTGGCCGGACGCCAGCACGGATCGCACAAATTCCGCCTGCTTTTCCCGGTTCAGTTCGCCAGAAAGCAGGCGCGGCCACATATCGGCCACAAAGCCGGAATGGTAGCATTGCCTGAATGCGGCGTATATAAGGGAGAGCGGTTCCGGCGTATGGGCCAGCAGTTCCGTTTTAACGGTTGTTTTGGGCATTGTTGTTTTCCGTTCTATCCGCGTGTTTTTGGAACACGGTAACATTTACCTGGGCCGGTTCAACACGCAGCAATTCCGCGCTGTCCGGCAGGTTTACCTTCAGGGGCATGGGTTGGGTGCCAAGGCGCAGGCGAAGGCTGTCCATGTGAAAAACCACTTTTACGTCCGCGGCAAGTTTTTCCAGATCATCGGCCAGGGTTTCCGGTATGCTGAAGGTGACTGTGGCCGACTGGCTGGAAAGGTTGTAGCCGTATTGCGGCGGCAGGTTGCCGCTTATCTTGCGTTCAAGGCTGATGTTTTTGCGGGCCTGAACCAGTTCAAATTCCACATGCACCTGGGCCGGGGCAAGGCTTACCTGTTCCGGCGTGGGCAGATCGCGGTTGAAGCTTTTGGCGCCCAGCCCGGAAAGATCTTGCGCGGAAAGTTGCAGGGGAATATTTTTTATGCCGCCAATTTCTTTGGCCGTGCCGCGTACAACCACGCTGGACGGTTTGATGTTGACGTTGCGCAGCAGGGTATTGGGCGGCAGGGCGTCATAAACCAGTTTTACCGGCACAATTTTTTCCACCACATTTTCCACGGCAAGTTGCAGGCGGGGCGGGTTGATATCTATAACCTCATACACCCCTATGCCGTTAAAAGGCATCTGGCTTTTGGGTATTGGCACTTCCACATTGCCGCGCGTGATGTGTGAAAGGTCTATGCGGGTGAAGTAGTCGCGGCCCTGCAGGGTGCTTACCAGGCCACGCGCGGTGCGCACGCGCACGGAAAGCCGTTCCTCCAGCCCGCTTACCACGGTAAGGTTGGTGGGGATGCCGGTGTAGGTAACTTTTACGGTTACCCAGGTATCCACCTTTTCCTTGCCGGTTACGTTGTACCAGAGGGCTATGGACATGACAAAGGCAAAAAGCAGGATTTTGCCGCGCGCCTTCACACTTTCAGTAATCAGCTTTTTCATTCGGCCCGCCTTTTATCAAGAAGAGCGGAAAGGTTGTCTTTAAGGGCGCTTCCTTCAAGCGGGGCGCTAAGCTGGCCGCCGGAAGCCAGGCGCACAAAGCCCTTTTCTTCAGAAACCACCAGGGTTACGGCGTCGCTTTCTTCGCTTATGCCCAGCGCCGCGCGGTGCCGGGTGCCGTAATCTTGCCGGCCCTGAATACCGGACGCCAGGGGAAGGATGCACCCGGCGGCCACAATGCGCGAATCTTTTACGACAACCGCGCCGTCATGCAGGGGAGAACCGGGCCAGAAGATGGTGCAGAGCAGATCCGAACTTATTTCGGCATCTATGGACACGCTTTTTTCCGTAACATCACCCAGCGGGGTGCCGCGTTCTATAACTATCAAAGCGCCAATGCGCTTTTGGGCCAGGTATTGCGCGGCCTTGCATATTTCTTCCATCTCCGGGCTGTCGCCCAGGTGCCTTTTGCTGAAAAACAGGCGCTGGCGTGAACCCAGGCGGCTTAGGGCGGAACGGATGTCGCGCTGGAAAACAATGATGACCACCAGGAAAAGGTAGTTCAAAAATCCGTCCAGCAACCAGTTTAACGTGCTTATGCCCAGCACGCCGGAAAAGAAATGCAGCACCATAATGCCCAGCAGGCCCATAAGCACTGTAAGTGAACGCGTGCCGCGCACCAGCAGAATAAGCTGATAAATAAGCAGGGTGACCAGCGCTATATCCACAAGGTCCCGCCAGCCTATGCTGAGGCTGCTTAAATCCGGCAGAAGAAACATATTCCATCAAAACCTTTGTTATATCGTTCAGGCCACATGCCAGGGCCGTGTGTTTGGGCCGTGTGTTCGGGCTACCGGCTCAGGCCATAAATTCCGCAAGCTTCAGTGCGGTCCGGCTTGGGGCCACGGCATGCACGCGGTGCATCTGCACCCCGCGGGCCGCCAGCAAGGCGCTGAGCACAGCCGTTGGCTGGTCGCGCCGGTCTGCCGGAATGTCCGCCGCCAGCCCCGCCGCCGATTCTGTCGCCGGGCTTGCCGCCGGTTCTGTCGCCTGGCCCGCCGCCGGGCCTGTCGCACAGCCAAGGACTTCTTTTATAAAGGCCTTGCGTGAAATGCCCAAAAAGAGCGGACGGCCCAGTTGGTGAAAGCGTTCAATATTTTTAAGCAAAAGCTGATTGTGTTGCAAGCTTTTTCCGAAGCCGATGCAGGGGTCTATGGCGACGCATTCTTCCGGCAGCCCGGCTTTTACAAGGCTGTTCAGCCGGTCTGTGAAATAGGCGTAAAGGTCTTCAACCACATTGGCGTAGCGCGGGGCCTGTTGCATTATGGCCGGGCTGGCCGGGCAATGCCCAAGTATATAGCCCGGTTTGTAGTGGGCCAGCACTTCCGGCATGGCCGGGTCGAACAGGGCCCCGGAAATATCGTTGATTACATCCAGGCGGCGGGGCGCCTGACAGTGGGCGGTTTGCCGTGGGGTGTCAGGCCGGGGCGCGGCCTGGATCAGGTGGCCGCCAGAGGCATCAGCGCCCGGTGTGCCAGCCGCGCTGGGCGCGGCCTGGGCATGGGAACGGCAATTCAGTTCAAGCGCGGCGGCGGCGCAGGCGGCGTTGCGGGTATCCAGCGAAAGGATGACAGGTTCCGGCACAGAAAAATCCGCCTCAAGCAGGGCGGCAAGGGCAGGGAGAACCCGGCGCTTTTCTTCCTCCACACTTACCAAGGTTGCGCCGGGGCGGGTGGATTCTCCCCCCAGGTCAAGGATGTCCGCCCCTTCCGCCAGCAAGCGGGTGGCCCTGGCAAGCGCGGCGCGGGTATCTTGCGGGTTGAAGGCCGGGCCTTGCCCGTCAGAAAAGGAATCCGGGGTAAGGTTGATTATGCCCGCAAGCCGGAAAGGCGGGAAGCTTATAAGGCGGCCATCGCGTATGCGCCACTGTGCATTCATATTTTTTTTGCTGTTAGCCAAAAGACCCGGCGTAAACCGGGTCTTTTGGGCTGTATTTAATTCTTTTTGTCTTGCCGGGCCGGGTCTGCCCAGTCTTCAAGCGTTTCTTTTGCGTCTTCATCGGACTCGGCACCGGGTTCAATGGTGGGCTCGGCATCTGGTTCGGCACCCGGTTCAGAACCCGGCCCCCCAGCGTCCCTGCCGGCATCTTCAGCTGTTGCCGCGTCTTCCGGCGCGGCAACGCCCGCTTCTTGCGGGTATTTGGATGGGACATGAAGGCCCAGGGCCCCACCGCTGGGTTTGTTGGCGGTTTCCGCTGTCATGGGTTTGCCGTTCAGCAGGGCTTCAACATCGGCCCCGCTGATGGTTTCATGTTCAATCAGGGCGGCGGCCACCCGGTGCAGGGCGTCAAGGTGTTCACGCAGCAGGCGTTCCGCTGTTTTCATGCCGGTATCAATAAGGCGTTTTACCTCTTCATCCACCAGGCGGGCGGTTTCTTCACTGTGTTCACGGTTGCTTACCCATTCCCGCCCGATAAACACTTCCTGATTGCTGTCGCCAATAGCCACCGGGCCGACAAGGTCGCTCATGCCCCATTGGCAGACCATGGCGCGGGCGCGCTTGGTGGCCTGTTTGATGTCTGAGGACGCGCCGGTGGTTATGGATTCAAACACAATTTTTTCCGCCGCGCGTCCGGCCAGAATCATGGCCAGGTTGCTTTCCAGTGAGACCTTGCTGATGGTAAGCACGTTGTCTTCCGGCAGGTTCATGGTAACGCCCAGGGCGCGGCCACGCGGGATTATGGTGACTTTGTGCAGGGGGTCTGTTTCCGGCATAAGCAGGCCGACTATGGCGTGCCCGGCTTCATGGTAGGCCGTGGTGCGCTTTTCTTTTTCCGAAATGACCATGGTGCGCCGTTCCTTGCCCATAATGAGCTTGTCGCGGGCGTATTCAAAATCCGGCATATTTACAAAATCTTTGGAATTTTTGGCGGCTTGCAGGGCGGCTTCATTCACCAGGTTTTCCAGATCCGCGCCGGAAAATCCGGGGGTGGCCCTGGCAATAACTTCCAAATCCACATCATTGCCCAGCGGGGTGCGTTTGGCGTGCACCTGCAAAATTTGCCTGCGGCCGCGCACGTCCGGGGTTGCCACAGTAACCTGGCGGTCAAAGCGGCCGGGGCGCAGCAGGGCCGGGTCAAGCACGTCCGGTCGGTTGGTGGCGGCAATAAGTATGACCCCTTCATTGGCTTCAAAGCCGTCCATTTCCACCAGAAGCTGGTTCAGGGTCTGTTCACGTTCATCATGTCCGCCGCCAAGGCCGGCGCCGCGCTGGCGGCCCACGGCATCAATTTCATCTATAAAAATCAGGCAGGGGGCGTTTTTTTTGCCCTGGGTGAAAAGGTCCCGCACGCGGGAAGCGCCCACGCCCACAAACATTTCCACAAAGTCCGAACCGGAAATGGAAAAGAAGGGTACGCCGGCCTCACCGGCCACGGCCTTGGCCAGCAGGGTTTTGCCGGTGCCGGGAGGGCCTATGAGCAGCACGCCCTTGGGTATGCGCCCGCCAAGGCGGGTAAATTTGTGCGGGTTGGAAAGAAAATCCACCACTTCTGTCAGTTCTTCCTTGGCTTCATCCACCCCGGCCACATCGGCGAAGGTGATTTTTTGCGCTTCCGGAGTGGACATTTTGGCCTTGGATCGCCCGAAGGACATGGCCTTGCCGCTGCCGCTCTGCATTTGGCGCATGAAAAATATCCATACCCCTATCAGCAGGAGTATGGGCAAGGAAGAAATAAGCAGAGAAACATACCAGGGAGATTCCGCCGGGGGTTCCGCCTTTATTTTTATGTCTTTTGATTCAATGCGTTCAATCAGGGACGGGTCATCCGGGGCGTAAGAATGCACAAGCTTGCCGTCATTGCTTTTTCCTATAAGGGTACGGCCCTGTATGGTAACTTCCTTAACCTGCTTTTGATCAAGCATTTCAAGAAAATCGCTGTAGGCTACCTCAACTTTGGAATCCTGCGTGGGGAACAGGTTGAAGAGGGTTACCATGAACAGGAGAATTATTCCCCAAAGCAGCAAGTTTTTATAGGTCGGGTTCAATATTTCCTCCGCTATTGTCAGCCGTTATAGTTCGGCTATCTGTTTATTCAGGCGTGTTTGCGCAAACCTGGTTTTTGCCACTGTGCTTGGCGCTGTAAAGGGCCATATCGGCACGGTGCAAAAATTCTTCAATGCTTTCACCCGCTTTGTAAGTGGTGCAGCCCACGCTTATGGTAACGGGTTTGTTAAGGTCAAAATCAAAGGCCTGCACGCATTCGCGCAGCTTTTCACCCACAAGGCGGGCCTGTTCCAGGTTGGCCCCGGGGCAAAGCACGGCAAATTCCTCACCGCCGTAGCGGGCGGCCACATCTTCCTTACGGATGGAATCTTCCAGCACATGCGCCAGGTTGGTCAGCACAAAGTCGCCCTTCAGGTGCCCGTAAGTATCGTTTATTTTTTTGAAATCGTCTATATCTATCATCAGCACGGCCAAAGACGCGGCGGCGCGCCGTTCACTGCCTATGCGGTTGCGCAATATTTCCATAAGCCCGCCGCGGTTGTAAATGCGGGTAAGGGCGTCAAATTGCACGCGCTTTTTGGCGACAACCAGTTCATTTGAAACCACGCGGTGCTTTATAAGTTCCTGCCGGGCCTGGCGCAGTATGCGCACCCGTTCATTATACGCTTCCACAATGCAGTGAATGGTTATGACCTGCCAGTGCCCAAAGCTGCGGGCATAGGCCACCAGGGGGTATTCTTCCCCGTCCGGGCCTTCTTCAAGCCAGATGCCGCTTTGAATATGTTCCTTCCCGCCGGATTCAAAAAATATTTCCGCATCGGTAAGGAAGACTTCCAGCATGGGAGAAATACGCCACGGGGCCGGTGACGGCACGGGCTTGTCATCTTTTATTTCATTGAAGAGGTCTTTATAAAAGTTGGGGATCTGCCCGTACAAGGAATACTGCCAGGGGGCATGACGCCTGAAAATGGCTATTTCCAACGACGACAACAGCTCGAAGGCAAGTTCGGGGCGGCAGTAGACCTGATTTGTCTCATCCGAGCATGAGGCGGGAGATTGTCTCAAAGGCGTATGTGACATTTTTACCTGTTTTTGCGCTGGTTTCTATTATTGGCAAGTTGGTTTCCTGTTGCAGGGCCTCTAACATTTCAGCGGTAATTTCTCTGTGTTCAATTACATCCGCTTTATTTATCAACAGCACTTGGGGAACTGAAAAACCCACCACGCCGGCCACCATTTTTTGCAAGGTAAGGGCAATGCCCAGGGTTTCCGCCCGGGTGAAATCCGCCACCAGGAAAATACCCATGGAACCGCGCAGGTAGGATGAATTTACAGCGCTGTAGGCGTCTTGGCCTTCAAGATCCCACAACACCAGGTTAAGTTCTGTGCCGTCAACAACAATGTTTTTTTTGCTAATTTTGACCCCTACGGAAGAGAGGTATTTATCAGAAAAGATTGAGTGGACAAATTGGGCTACCAGCGCGGTTTTGCCCACCGCGAACGAACCCACCATACATATTTTTTTGCTGATCATTGTCTTTTCCTGATACTACAAGGCATTAACAGCCAAATCAGATATGCCGGGTCAGAATTTAACCCGGGTATGCGGCAATGGTGGTAATACCCACCACACATATTACAAACACATTTTGTGAACATAGCAAACATTGGTAAGAAGGGCAAATGAATATATAGGGACGCCAAATTTTTTTTGAAAGGTGATTGCCAACGGCCTCCAACGGCTGGCCTCACAATCACCTTAAATTTGGGGCAGCTTCAACTGAATTTGTCTTTCTGTGGCGTCAAAGTTGGAAACGCCAAGGCCTACCAGGCGCACGTCCTGTTCCAGTTCAAGGGCTTGTAAAAGGGCGCTGGCGGTGTTGTAAATGGTTTCTTCATCAGCCACGCGCTGTTCCAGGCTTTTGCTGCGGGTTATCTGGCTGAAGTCGGCGAACTTTACTTTCAAGGTTATGGTGCGCCCGGCGAAGCCCTGTTTGCGCAAGGACGCGCTTACCCGGGCCGCCTGTTTGCGCAGCCAGCCTTCAAGTTCCGCCAGGTTGCGGGTGTTGTGGGGGAAGGTGTTTTCCGCGCTTTCCGATTTTGGGGCGCGGTAGGTGACTATTTCCCGCTGGTCTATGCCGCAGGCCCGCTGGTAGAGCAGGGCGCCCATTTTGCCCAGGCGGCGTTCCCAAAAACTTTGCGGGTATTTGCGCATGTCTCCGGCGGTAAGCACGCCAAGGGCCTGCATTATCTTCATGGTCTGGCGGCCCACGCCGGGTATGCGTTCCAGCGGCAGGGTTTGCAGGAAGGCATCCACCTGTTCCGGGTAGATTACGCTTATGCCGTCCGGCTTGTTCAGGTCTGAAGCGATTTTCGCCAAAAATTTCAAGGGGGCCAGACCTACAGATGACGTAAGGCCGCTTACCCCGTAGATGGCCTGTTTTATAAGCGCGGCCAGTTCTTCCGGCGGGCCGAACTTTTCCACCAGTTCACCGGCATCCAGAAAGGCCTCATCAACAGATACCTGTTCCACCAGCGGGGTAAATTCTTTAAGCACGGTGATGATCTGGCGGGAAACTTCCATATAGCGGCGCATGCGCACCGGCACAAAGCAGCCTTTGGGGCAGAGCTTGCGGGCCATGAACATGGGCATGGCGGAACGCACGCCATATTTGCGGGCTTCATAGGAAGAGGCGGAAACAACCCCCCGCGCGCCGCCGCCAACAATGACCGGCAGGCCGCACAGGGCGGGCTGGTCGTGTTGTTCCACAGACGCGAAAAAGGCATCCATGTCTATGTGCATCAGCCATTTATCCATAGCCATTTATCCATAGCCATTGCCCGCAGGCTTTGCGTGGAGACAGTTATTTCAGGCGGCCATAAACGGGTTTCCAAAGGGCAATTGCCCTTTGGCAGGGGTGCAGGGGGCAGCGCCCCCTGCCCGCCGGAGGCCTTACCCATTATGTATTCGCCTTAAATTCCGCCAGAAGTTCTTGCCGCGCGTAAATAAATTCTGGGCAGCGCATGCGCATTTCGCTTAGCCAGAGCATGGTAAGCGGGTCATCAAGCAGGTTGTGTTCTTCATCTGTGCGGAATATTTTGCGGCGTGCCGCCCGGGTGGCCTGCATAAATTCTTTGGCCAGTTCTTCAACATCTTCCGGGTAATTGCTTTGCAGCCAGGCGACGATGATATCCGCTTCCCTGTCAGCCCCTTCCACCCCGCAAAGTATGGTGGAATAGGCAAACACTTCCCCGGCCTGGCGCATCAGTTCCGCCACTTTTTTCTTGCGGGCTTCCCTGAAATTTATGATGACGCATTGTTCCATGCTTGCCTTTTTGCGGGGGGTGGGGTTTGGGGCCGGGCGGTCAGGCGGTGGCCGCGGCGGCGGGCAGGTCTATGGTAAGCGTAAGGCCGCCGCTGTCGCTGCGTGAAGCCCGCACTGCGCCATAATGGTCTGTGATAATTGATTTTACTATAGGCAGGCCAAGGCCGGTGCCGCCTTTTTTGCGAGAAAAATACGGTTCAAACATTTTTTGCCGTTCTTCTTCCGTAAGGCCGGGGCCGTTGTCGCTAACGCGAATGCGCACCATATCCAGCGCGGGCAGCAGGGAAACTGCTATTTTTACCTGCGGGGCCGCGCGTCCTTCAAGCGCTTCCGCCGCGTTGGTAAGTATGTTCAGCATGGCGCGGTGCATTGCTTCTTTATCCAAATTCACCTTTGGCAGGACTTCCGTGGGCAGGTCAAGCTGCCAGTGGATGTTGGAATGGCTGTTGCCGAAGGTTTCCACCAGTTCTTGCAGGAAGCTGGTAAGATCTGCCGCTTCCGGCTTTATTTCCGGAATTTTGGCGAAGTTTGAAAATTCCAGCACCATATTTTGCAGGTGTTCCACTTCCCGCACAATAAGCTGGGTGCTTTGCACAAAAACCGGGTCGTTTACCACGCCGGAGAATTTGCGTTCCAGCCGTTGGGCGGAAAGTTTTATGGGCGTAAGCGGGTTTTTTATTTCATGCGCTATGCGCCGGGCCACTTCACGCCAGGCGGACATGCGCTGCATTTTTTCCAGTTCCGTAATATCTTCAAACACGCCCAGGCACCCGTAATTTTCTTCCCCGCCAAAGGGCAGGGCCACGGCGGTAAGCAGAAGGCGTTTTTCCCCTTCTTCCATATGCAGGGTAAACTGGCGCTGCACCTGGGTTTGCGGCCTGCGTTGCAAGCGTTTGCCTATTTCCATGGTCAGGGGGAAGTATTGCGGGGGTATTATTTCCGCAATGTTCCGGCCAATTATGCTGTGCTGGTTCAACCCCAGGATGGAACAGGCGGCGTTGTTCACCGTGGTTATGTTCCAGGCCGCGTCAAAGGTTACCACCCCGGCGGTGATGTTGTTCAGCACGGTTTCCACATAACGGCGGTGCTGGTCAAGGCTGAGGTTTTGTTCCGCCAGGCGCTGGTTGGCGTCTGTAAGTTCCTTGCGGTTGCGGCCCAGGTCTTCGGTCATTTTGTTGAAAGACCTTGCCAGAAGGCCCATTTCATCATCCGCCAGGTCATGCAGGCGCACGCTCAGGTCGCCCTTGGCAACCTGCCCGGTGGCTTCCACCATTTCCATAATGGGCGAGGAAAATTCCTTGGCTACCTTGAAGGCGAACCAGATGGTGCTCATGGTAATAAGCGCGGTAAGAATGGCCAGGGTGACGTAGGTTATGTCTTTAAGGCCGCGTTTTATATTGCGCAGGTTTTTATATTCCCCGTTGCCGGCAACAATGGCGTCCAGGCGGCTTTTGAAGCCGGCGCCCATGTCTTCACCCAGCACCAGGTAGCCTGTTTTGCCTTCATCCACCGCCAGCACGCCGTACATGAAGTCATTGAAAGGCCCGTTGCCCAGCATGAAGGTATAGCCCTGTTCCTTAAGCGAACCCCAGGAGATGCTGTTTTTGACCATAAGCCATGAACCGCCGATGCTGGAATCGGCAAACCAGATTTTTTCTTCCAGATCCGGGGTAAGCGCCCCGGAAATTGCCAGGCCGTATTCGCGGTTTTTTTGTTCCAGCAGGGCGGTCATTTCCTTGCCGCCCCAAATAAAACGGCGGTTCTGAATTTCCTCCAGCGCGTATTCCGCTTGGGAACGCAGGCGCTTGCCGGTTTTGTCATAGGCGTTGCGGGCCACTTCCAGGGCGTTTTCCATGGAAGTTTCCACCTGGGTTTTGAACCAGAAATCAACAGATTGCTTTACAAATTGCGCTGTTACCAAAAACATGAACAGGCAGGGCACCAACGTCATGGCGGTGAAGGAAAGGATAAGCCGGGTGCGCAGGCGTGAACCAAGCACCCCACGCCGCCGTTCAAGCAGCAATTTAAGGCCGTTGCGCAGCACAACGAAAAGTATGCCCAGCAAAATGACGACGTTCAGGTTGAAAATAGCCAGAAACAGCCCGCCGCTCAAGACCTGCGTGGTTTGGAAAAAGCCCAGGCCAAGCACCAGCAGGGTGGCGGCCCCGGCCAAAAGAATTTCCTTGCGGCGGCGCTTGCGTTCATGCTGGCGGCGTTCTTCGGCCTGCCGGGCAGCCTGCCGGACGGCCTGCTGTTCCGCGTGCCAGCTTTCGTCTTCCGCTGTCAGTTCAAACGGCGGATCGCCCGCCAATTCGCCGGGTAAATCGCCGGCAGGCCAGCCAGCCGGTTTTCCAGTGGATTCGCCAGCCGGAGCGCGAGTAGATTCGCCGGGCTGTCCATCCGTCATGGCGTTTGCGGGGGCAGCCGGGCCTTCTGAAGATTCCGCCGTTTGGCCGCCGGCAAGCTTTGGCGCAAGTTCTGGCGCAAGTTCCAGGCGTTTTTCAGGATTAGGCTTTTGTTCCGGCGGGCGCGCGTTTTTCATGAAATTTCAGGGGGCTACTGTTTGCCGCTGTTTTCCGGGGTTTTGTAATCCGGGGTATATTCACAGCGGAAGCTTTCCGGCGCTACCACATCTTTTGACCAGATGACCATGTTTTTATCCAGCCAGCTTGGCAGCTCTATGTATTGCAAAGAAAGCAGAAACACCACTTCAAGGGTTTTGCCGTCGCCTTCCGCGCGCAGTTTTTGCGTGGTAGCCACTGGCAGCTCAAGTGTTTTCCAGGTGCTTTCCAAAAGGCGGCCCAGGTTTTTATCGCGCAGGCTGGGGTAAACCTCGCCGGGCAGGGCCATGGTAAATTCGCGGCTTAAAGGGTCATGCCGCAGGGTGAAGGAATAGCTTTGGTAGTTTATTTCCGCGTTGGGCAGAAGGAATTTGGGCCGTTCAACCAGCAGGTCAACCTTCAGCTCAACGCTGGAACCGGCTTTTATAAGGTCTCTAAGCCCTTCCTCATTATCAATTTCAATACGCATGCGCGCGTTGAGTATACCGTTTTTTTCTTGAAGTTCCGGCTGGTTATATACAAAATAGCGTGGGGACACCGCCTGTGCGGCACAAGGGACAAGCGCCAGGGCGCAAAACAGCAATAGGCTTAAAATGAATAAAGCAAGAGGGTTGCTTGGCCGGGTAACGGGCATAAGGTCTCACTGGGTATGCCCACAAGGGATTTTTACCTTATAGATGCGAGCAAGGTAAAAATCCCTTATGGGCGGAAGGGGTATTTCTGCAACCGCCACGGCGGCCGCAAAAACAAGTGCTATTTCTTTTTGAGCCAGGGCATCATGGCCCGCAGGCGCGCGCCAACTTCCTCAATGGGGTGTTCAGCCTGCAAGCGGCGTTTGGCCTTGAAGCTGGCCATGTTGGCCTGATTTTCCAAAATGAAGTTGCGGGCGAAAACGCCTTCTTGAATTTCACGCAGCACTTCGCGCATTTCCCATTTGGTTTCTTCATTGATAATGCGCGGCCCGGTCACATAGTCGCCGTATTCGGCGGTATCGCTTATGGAATTGCGCATTTTGGCGAAGCCGCCTTCATAAAGCAGGTCAACAATAAGCTTCACTTCATGCAGGCATTCAAAATAGGCCACTTCCGGCTGGTAACCGGCTTCCACCAGGGTTTCAAAACCGCCCTGAATAAGGGCGGAAAGGCCGCCGCAAAGCACCACCTGTTCGCCAAAAAGGTCAGTTTCCGTTTCTTCACGGAAAGTGGTTTCAATAACGCCGGAACGGGTGCCGCCAAGGCCTTTGGCGTAGGCCAGGGCCTTTTGCATGGCCTGGCCGCTGGCGTTTTGCTGCACGGCCACCAGGCAGGGTGTGCCGCCGCCTTCGGTGTAGGTGCGGCGTACCAGGTGCCCGGGGCCTTTGGGGGCCACCATGAACACGTCAACGTCTTTGGGCGGCACGATCTGGCTGAAGTGGATGTTGAAGCCGTGGGCGAAAATAAGGGATTTACCGGCCTTAAGGTGGGGTTTGATGTCATTTTCATACACCCTGGCCTGGTGTTGATCCGGCAGGAGAATCATGATGCAGTCGGCCTTTTGGGCGGCTTCCGCGGCGCTAAGGGGGGCAAAGCCGTGTTCTTTGGCAAGGTCGTAATTTTGCCCGCCCGGTCTTTGGCCGACCACAACATCCAGGCCGGAATCGCGCAGGTTTTGGGCATGGGCGTGCCCCTGGCTGCCGTAGCCTATGATGGCTATGGTTTTGCCCTTGAGTATATTCAGATCCGCATCTTTTTCGTAGTAAGCCTTCATGATTTCTCCACGTTTGGTTTATTTCACAATAAATTCTGTTTCCACGCATTGCATGGAACGGCGCATGGCGACCACCCCGGTGCGGGCGGTTTCCTTTATGCCGAATTTGGAAAGCATGCTTATGGCAGCTTGCAGCTTGTCGCGCGTGCCGGTAAGTTCAAGCGTCAGGTCGTTTTGGCTTACGTCAATGACCTTGCAGCGGAAGATGTCGGAAATGCGCAGCACTTCGCCCCGGTTGCGGTCATCGGCTATAACCTTGATCAGCAGCATTTCCCGTTCCACCGCTGAAAGGGTTTGGAAATCCACAACCTTTATCACGGTTACCAGCTTGCGCAGCTGTTTGACAATTTGTTCAATAATCGCATCTTCGCCGGATGTGGTTATTGTCATGTGCGAGACGCCCGCCTCCAGCGTGGGGGCCACGTTGAGCGATTCAACGTTGAAGCCGCGCCCGCTGAAAAGCCCGGCAACCCGTGAAAGCACACCCGGTTCATTTTCCACCAGCACAGAAAGCACATGGCGCATAATAAAGCTCCGCAGGCCGGGACGCGCCCGGCCTCTGGTTTTTGGTTTTACACCAGCAGAATATCTTCCACCGAGCCCCCTGTGGGGATCATGGGGTAAACATTTTCTTCCCGCTCCACCTTTATGTCTATAATCGCGGTGTTGGGCGAGGAAAGGGCCTTGCCGAGGGTTGCTTGCAAATCCGCCGGGTTGGTTATGCGGTAGCCTTCTGCCCCGTAGGCTTCGGCCAGCTTTACGAAATCCGGCTGGGTTTCAATGCAGGTGTGGGAGTAGTTTTTGTCATAAAACAGCTCTTGCCACTGGCGCACCATGCCCAGAAAACAGTTGTTCAGAATGATTATTTTGATTGGCAGCTTGTTGTGCACAGCGGTTGCCAATTCCTGAATATTCATCTGGATGGAGCCGTCGCCGGCTATATCTACCACCAGTTTGTCCGGGCAGGCGAATTGCGCGCCTATGGCCGCCGGGAAGCCGTAACCCATGGTGCCCAGCCCGCCGGAAGAAATGAAGGTGCGCGGGCGTTTGTACGGGTAAAACTGGGCCGCCCACATCTGGTGCTGCCCAACTTCCGTGGTAATTACCGCTTCGCCTTTGCTTATGGCGTAAACCGTTTCAATAACCTGCTGCGGTTTGATTGTGGCCCCGGGGGAATAGCGCAGGGCGTACTTGTCACGCATGGCGGCAAGGGAATGCAGCCAGGGCTTGTGTTCCGTTTCCCAGTTCTTTTCCGGCGTGCGGGCCCGTAGCAGGTCGTAAAGCCCTTCAAGGGCCTGGCGGCAGTCGGCCACGACAGGCACGTCCACATTCACGCTTTTGCGTATGGACGTAGGGTCTATGTCGATATGAATGATTTTGGCATGCGGGGCAAAGGCTTCCACCCGGCCGGTAACGCGGTCGGCGAAGCGGGTGCCCGCCGCCAGAATGACGTCGGCGCTGTTCAGGGCCTTGTTGGCCGTAACCGTGCCGTGCATGCCGGCCATGCCCAGCCAGAGCTTTTCATCGCCGGGGTA
>JAVBMP010000085.1:0-20768 GCA_031552315.1 Desulfovibrionaceae bacterium
GGAAGGGATTTAACATTGCCGCATACCGTAACCGCGGCCCTCAAAAAAACAAAACAAAAACATGAGCAAAAAAAGCAAAAGCGACCTGCAACGCATACCCGGCGTTGGAAAAAATATGGAAGAACACCTGCTGCGCCTGGGTTACCCGTCTGTAAACTCGCTCAAGGGGCAAAACCCGGAAGCCATGTATGAGGCGGATAAACAATGGCACGGCGGCAGCCTGGACAGGTGCGTGCTTTACGTCTACCGCCTGGCCGTATATTTTGCGGAAAATGACGCCCACGAACCGGAAAAACTTAAATGGTGGAACTGGAAAGATTAAAATCCGCTATAACAGTTTGAAACAATTTACGATTAAAATGAGTAAATTACCCTAAATGCTTAACGTGGGGGAAGCTCAGGGGGGCCAAGTTTGTTCAACGCGCCCCTGTGCTTCCCCCACGCCATTTTCTTGTTTTATGGTCTGGTTTGAACGGCCTAGAGCAATTTACGATTGAAATGAGTGAATTGCTCAGCAAGGATTTGTCTTCAAATCCTTGCCGCGAAATAGTCGTAGGCGAGCTTTGCTCGCCGTTAAGCGACTATTTCAAGCGTAAACCACTCTAGATGCTGGTAAGCACCCGCAAGAGGTCACTGTTCACGTCATGCACCAGATCGCGCAGTTCCACCTGTTCATCCCAGGAAAGTTTGCTGATGTCGGCCAGGCGCTTTTCCAGCTGGTCGAATTTGCCACGGGTATCTGAAAACAGAAATTCCCAGTTGACGCGGGGTTGCGAGCGTTGCATGTCCAGCTGGGCAATAAGTTCCTTGCCGGGGGCCAGGGTTACTTCTTCCAGATAGGCCGGGGTGTTTACCTTTACGCCGAATGTTTGCTGCAACAGCCCGCTCATGGTGTTCAGGGCCTTTTCTTCGCCGTGCATCAGGAACACTGTCATATCTTTATGCGCGAAGTTTTTTATCCACTGCATGATCTGGCTTTGCCCGGCATGGGCGGAAAAGCCGCCTATGGTGTAAACCTGGGCCTTTACGGCCAAATCTTCACCAAAAAGACGAATGTTTTTGGCCCCGTCCACAATCTTGCGGCCCGGCGTGCCCACGCCCTGGTAGCCCACAAATACAATGCTGGCCTTGGGGTCCCATATATTGTGGCGCAAGTGGTGTTTTATACGCCCGGCATTGCACATGCCGCTGGCGGAAATGATTATGGCCGGGCCGGAATAGGCGTTGATGGCGCGGCTGTCTTCCACATTCTGGGTATAGCGCAGGTTGCCCAGGCCGAAGGGGTCTTCGCCTTTTTCCAGCAGGGCTTTAAGGTCTGAGTCAAAAAAGCTGGCATGGCGGCGAAAAACCTCTGTAGCGGCCACGGCCATGGGGCTGTCCACAAAAATGGGCATATCCGGCAGCCGCCCTTCCCGCCGCAGCAGGTAAAGGGTGTAAATGATTTCTTGCGTGCGTTCCACCGCAAAGGCCGGAATAACCACCTTGCCGCCCAGGTTGTAGCTGCGCATGATGGCTTCATACAGTTCATCACGGCTTTTGCCCATGTCTTTGTGGTCGCGGTCGCCATAGGTGCTTTCTGTAAAAAGATAATCCGGCCGCATAAGCGGAACAGCCGGGTCATCCACAATCAGGGCGTTATAACGGCCAAGGTCGCCGGAAAACAGCAGCTTGCTTACGCCTTCCGCTTCCGTAACCTCAATTTCAATGAAGGCGGAACCCAGAATGTGCCCGGCGTCGCGGTAAGTTACCTTTATGCCGGGGGCGGGTTCAAAGCTTTGGTTGTAGGTTACATCGCGCAATAACTGAGTGGTTTTTATGGCGTCTTCCTGGCGGTAAAGCGGCTCTACCGGCTTCGCGCCCTTGCGGGTCTGCTTGCGGTTGGCCCATTCCGCTTCCATTTCTTGAATATGGGCGCTATCCAGCAGCATGATGTCCAAAAGTTCATGCGTGGGCGCGGTGCAGTAAATTGGCCCCTTGAAACCTTCCTTGACAACGCGGGGCAACAGGCCGCTGTGGTCAATGTGGGCGTGGGTAAGCAAAAAGAAATCCACCCCCGGCTTCAGGTTTTCCGGCGCGCTAAGGTTGCGCTTTTCAATTTCCGTATTGCCCTGGTGCATGCCGCAATCAACGGCAAAACGCACCCCGTTGGCCTCCATCAAATAACAGGAACCTGTAACTGTATGGGCCGCGCCCAAAAAAGATATTTTCATAAGTTCACCACGTAAGTTCAGCCTGGTTGACAAATTCTTGCAGGGCCACGCCCTGCAACCGGCAAGGGCCAAAAGCCCTAGCAATTCCATTTAAGATATAACACAAAAAAATCAAGCCTAACAAGGCATTAAATTCAAAAAAACAGACATGCCCATAATGCGAAAGCCCGGCGCAGCATCATTAAATGCCAATTCCAACAACCCCTAAAGCGGATGATTGCCGCTTCAGGCAAGGAAGGCGCAGACTTTTTCGAAGGGGAATGGGCTCTTCCGCCCATGACCCGGAGAAAAATCAAGCCTGACGCAGCATCAAGCGGCAAGCATCCGCTTCACCAGGTTACGCGGCGCTCCAGTTCCTTGCTCAACTCCGCCAGACCCTCGCGGGTAGTGGCGGAAATCATAATAGCCTCTGGGTAGTTGTCTTGCAAGCTTTGTCTTTTTTCCCCGTCCGTTATCAGGTCTGCCTTGTTCAGCACCAAAAGTTGCGGGGTGTGTTGCAGGTTCAGGCTTTCCAGTATGCCCTGCACGGCGTTTATGTGCAGTTCCATTTCCGGGTTGGCGGCATCTGCCACATGCAGCAGCAGGTCGGCCTCTTCCAGTTCTTCCAGTGTGGCGCGGAAGGCTTCCTTCAGCTCTTCCGGCAGGCTGCGGATAAAGCCCACGGTATCGGTCAGAATAAGCTCGCGTTCCTCCGGGAAGCGCAGACGGCGGGACGTGGGATCCAGCGTGGCGAAAAGCTTGTTTTCCGCAAACACCTCAGACTGGGTAAGGGCGTTCAGCAGGCTGGATTTGCCCGCGTTGGTGTAGCCAACCAGCGAGACCACGGGCAGTTCCGCCTTGGCCCGGCGGTTGCGGGCGTAGGAACGGCGGCGCATAAGCTCTTCCAGTTCCGCTTTCAGGCGGGTTATGCGGTCACGCACGCGGCGGCGGTCTGTTTCCAGCTTTGTTTCACCGGGGCCGCGCCCGCCTATGCCGCCGGCCAGGCGGTCAAGGGCGCGGTTGCGGCCCACCAGGCGGGGCAGCATGTATTCCAGCTGGGCCAGTTCCACCTGCAATTTGCCCGCCCGGCTCATGGCGCGAGAGGCAAAAATGTCCAGAATAAGCTGGGTGCGGTCAAGCACCTTGCGTTCCGTTTCTTCCGCCAGTTTGCGCTGTTGGGCCGGGGTAAGCTCGCAATCAAAAATTACAAGCCCGGCGTGGCCTTGCAGGGCCAGCACTTCCAGTTCCGCCAGTTTGCCCTTGCCAAGGATATTCCCCGGGTCCAGCGCGCGCACCTTTTGCATAAGGGTGCCCGCCACGCTTACCCCGGCGGTGGCGGCCAGTTCCGCCAGTTCCGCCAGGCCGGATTCCTGCTCCGGCCGGGGCCGGGTGGAAACGCTTACCAGAATGGCCCGGCGTTCCGGCGCTACTTCTTCTTTGGCGTCGCGGGTTACGCGGGCCAGTTCATCTTCCAGCGCGGCGGACTGGGCGGCAAAATCCACCTCCACCCTGTCCCAGGGCTGGGGCGGGTGTATTAGGTAAGGTTCCTTTTCCGGGTTGGCGGGCAGCAAGTGGGCCTGCTGGAAGGTTTGCGGGTTGCCGTACTGGTCAACGGTAAGCACGCTTATGCTGTCCAGCCGCAAAAAGAGCAAATCCATAAGGTCTTCGCGGGAAAGGGCGTCCGGCGTAAGGTGGGTGTGGAAAAGGCGCAAGCCGCGCAAACGCCCGGCCCCTTCACGGGCGCGGGGCAGTTCTGGAATAAGCACGCTGGACTGGCTGCCCAGAATGACCAGTTCCGGCCGGCCGGCCCTATCCAGCAACAGGCCTATTTGCCGCCCAAGGGAACGCGAAAGCGCGGCCAGTTCATGCGCCTGTTCCGGGCTGTAACCGCCCTGGTTGGGGTAGCGGCGCTGGGTAAGGCGTTCCAGCGCCTTCACCTGGCTGGCCTTCAGGCCCTGAGTTTCTCCAAGAACTTTGGCTATGGCGCGCTCCTTTTTTGTTTCAGGCTGGCGAAGAATGGTTCAAGGGCAGGCGCAAGGCACGCCGTAACGCGCATTTCGCAGCAAAAAACCTGTCCGGAACGGGCCGGATCGGGCCGCGAAATATCCTGAGCCTGGCAAAAACCACTTGAAGATATCTTAACCATTACAGAATGTTAATGATGCCCGGAAGATTTGCCCTTGTAACTTTCCTTCACCAAAATCGCGGCCACAAGGCCCACGGCGCCGCTGCCCACCAGCAGCCAGCAGCCGAATTGGTAGGAAAGCAGTTCAATCTGTTCCGGCGCAATGCCCCCGGCGGCCGTAAGGACGGCGCGTTTGTATTCCACCATTTTGCCGAATACGGGTATCATCAATGCGCCGTAAATGGGGTAAAAGGTGTTGGTGCAACCGGCGGCCGTGCCCACCAGGCGCGGGGGGAAGGTTTCTTTGGCCGCGGTTTGCAAGACGGAAGCGCCCATGCCAATAGCCAGGCACACGCAAACGCCCTGAACCATTGAACCCCAAAAGCCCAGCTTACCGGCAAGAAGCACAAAGCTAAGCATAACCAGCGTGGTAAAAAAAGCCCCCCCCAGCAAAAAGATTTTACGGGTGCGCAACTTGTCTGAAAGGGCGCCGCAAAAGGGCAGCAGTACCACGCCGACTATGGCCTGAACAACAAATATGTGCCCAAATTCCATTTTGCTAAGGCCGTCTGTGGCATACAAATATTTGGCCCACCACGCGGCGGCCAGAATAAAAAAGCTGCCGGGTATGCAGGTTTGCCAAATAGCCAGCGGCCAAAATTTGGGGGATGTAAGCACTTCCTTCAGGTTGCCGCCAATTTGCTTCAGGTTGGCTTTTTCCCGGTGTTGCCCATGTTCCACCGACGGCTTTACCAAAAACCAGACCAGGCCGGCCAGCGCAAAAGCCAGGCCCCCGGCGATGAAAAGCGATGGACGCCAGCCTATGTACTTTTCCAGCGCCGCAAGCGGGGTGCCCCCGGCTATGGAACCAAACGTGCCGCCCCCCAGAAGCAGGCCCATTGCCTTGCCAAAATGCTGCGGGGGCACGCAGGCGGCAAAAACCCCCACGCAGGCCGGAATGACGGCTATGGACATGCCGGTAAGAAAACGTCCCAGCATGGCCACTTCCAAACTGTTTGTGGCCCCTACCATTATGGTGCCCAGGCCGGAGGCGCACAAGAACAAAATAATGGTTTTGCGCCCGCCTATGGCGTCTGTCATAATGCCGGAAGGTATTTGCATTACCGCGTAGCCTACCAGGGTAAGGCTGGCCAGCGTGCTTACCGCCGTGGCGGAAACGCCCATGGAAGATTCAATGCCGTCCGCCAGCACGGTTATACAAACGCGCAAAAACAGCGAAAGGGCATAACCGGTACACAAGGCCGCGATAATAAGCAGGGGCAAGCCCTCTTTTCCATTCTGTTCAGCAGACATCGGCAACTCCAGATAGCAGGTTGTGCGGCAAAACGCGCTTGTTCGCACGCATGCAAGTTACAAAAATATGAACGCTATTCCGCGTTTACCGTAAGGTAACCGCGTTCATTCAAGGCTACAATGGCGGTATTCAGCAATTCTTCCTTCAGCAAAAGGAAATTGCCGTCAAAAGTGGAAAGAAAAAATATGCTTACATTGGCGTTTGCCAGGGTACTGCTAAGGTTGGCAATTATGCCGGTGTGGGAAAGCTGGGCCTCCGGCCCATAAAAAGCCAGGCAGCGCCAGCCGCAATCCGCCTTTGAACCGGGCGGCAAAAGGCCAGCGCCTTCCTCTTTTATTACCAGGGAAAGACCGGCGGCAAATTTGCCCGTTGCGTTATCCGGCGCTTCCTGTCCGGCTGGCTGCGGCCCGGACGAATATGCGGCGGACGGCTGTATGGGGCAGTCTTCCGCCCGGTGGCAAAGCTTTTCTGGTGAAAGGCCGGTCAGGGAAAGCACCAGGTCTTTGTTGCGCAACAGTCCGCCAAGTTCCGCAAGGCTTTCTTCCGGGGCGTGGCAAATGGCGTAACGGCCCGGCAGCACGTAAAGGCATATATCCGCCACTTTCTGGCGCAGCATGTTGCGGTAGCGCCGCCTTTCCTGCGCCTTCAGGTAGCGGCGTTCCTCTGTTTCGCCTTCAATAATCAGCGGGGGCACGGGCTTGGGCTGGGCATGTTCATCAATGGCCACAAAAGTCATGTAGCAGGTGGCGGCGTGGCGTTGCGCCCCGGTATCCAGGTTTTCCGCCTCCACCCTTATGCCCACTTCAAGCGAGGTTTTACCCGTCATGTTGACGGAAGCCTTCAAAATGACCAACTCACCCGGAATGATGGGGGTAAGAAAGTCCATGCGTTCCAATGAAGCCGTCACAACGCGGGTGCGGGCATGGCGGCGCGCCACAATGCCGCCCACATTGTCAATAAGCTTCAACAGGTGCCCGCCGTGCATGTTGCCGAAATCATTGGTTTCATCCGGCATGGGGCTGTGCAGCAGCACTATTTCACTTTCTGATACGCGTTTTCCTTGCATAGTCCGCCCTGTTCGAATATTTGCCAGTCATATCAATTCCTGCAACATAGAAAGTTTTTTGGCATTATGTCAAGCTGATTGCTTGGCATGAGGTTGTTGACAAAGTCCTCTTTGTCAACAACCCGCCATGTAGGCGTAGGCGGCATTCATTGCCGCCGTAAAGCGCCCCCCTACTGAGTGCGGGCTGGCGTGCCTTTACAAACTCCGGCTTTGCGGAGTTTGTCATCAGTCTCATGTCAAGCTGATTGCTTGACGCAGCTTGACACCATTGCGCAATGGCCGCAGTTTGCTGTTGTCTGTCAGGAATTTTTACGGTAATGAAAGCTTTCGCGCCTATTTAAACCCCGGAGGAAAAACATGGCAAAGACCATTGCGGAAATTAATGAACGCATAAAGCAGGGCAAAGCGGTTGTGCTTACCGCCGCGGAAATGACCGAGGCCGTAAAATCAATGGGCAAGGCCAAGGCCGCCCAAGAGGTGGACGTTGTAACCACCGGCACCTTTTCCCCCATGTGTTCTTCCGGCATGCTGTTCAACATAGGCCAACAGAACCCGCCCACCATAAAAACCGCCGCCCTTACCCTGAACGGCGTGCCCACCTGCGCCGGCCTGGCCGCGGTTGACGGCTACCTGGGCGCCACAGAACCCGCACAGGAAGACCCGTTGAACCGGGTTTACCCCGGCCAGTTCAAATACGGCGGCGGGCATGTAATTGAAGACCTGCTGCGCGGGGAAGCCGTAGAGCTTAAGGCCACGGCCTACGGCACAGACTGCTACCCCCGGCGGGAACTGAACAAAAACATCACGCTGGAACAGTTGCCCTATGCCCAATTGCTAAACCCGCGCAACTGCTACCAAAACTATAATGTGGCCGTAAACATGGGCGACAAGGCGGCCTACACCTACATGGGCCCGCTGAAACCGCACATGAAAAACGCCAACTACGCCACAGCGGGCTGCCTTTCCCCCCTGTTCAACGACCCGCTTTTCCGCACCATAGGCCTGGGCACAAAAATATGGATGGGCGGCGGCACGGGCTGGGTTTTGGGCGCGGGCACCCAGCACAACCCCAACCCCAAACGCACGGAACGCGGCCTGCCCCTTTCCGCCGCGGGCACGCTTATGCTGAAGGGCGACCTTAAAGGCATGAAGGCCCGCTACGTGCGCGGCATTTCCATGCTGGGCTACGGCTGTTCCATTGCCATTGGCGTTTCCATACCCATTCCGGTGCTGGATGAAGAAATGGCCTGGTACACCGGCGTGGCAGACAGCGACATCCTTATGCCCGTAAAAGATTACGGCGGGGCCTACCAAAATTGCGACCCAACAGTCATAACCCATGTGAATTATGAGGAATTGCGCAGCGGCAGCATCCTGATACAGGGCAAAGAGGTGGAAACGGTGCCCCTTAGCAGCTGGGCCCTGGCCGTGGAATGCGCGGATGAGCTGAAAAAGCTTATTCAGAAAGGCGAATTTTTGCTTACAGAAGCGCAGGAAAAAATCCCCGCCTGGTAATATTTTACAGGAATAACACAGCGGATTAATTGCCTTTGCGCAACATATTTGTAACCCGACAACCATAATTCAGGAGCAAGCATGAAAAAGATTCTCCCCATTTTACTGGCCGGTATGCTTTTTGCCCTGCCCGCCCTGGCGGCGGATATTCGCCTTTCAAGCACCATAGGCCCCATTGACGCGGGCATAGTGCCGCTGCTGGCGCAAAAGTATGAAGAAAAAACCGGCACCAAGGTTGTTTTTGAAGGGGCCGGAACCGGCGCCACCCTGAAAAAAGCCCAGACCGGAGATTTTGACCTGGTAATGGTACACGCGCGCAAGCTGGAAGACGCCTTTGTGAAAGACGGCTACGGCGTTGACCGGCGTGACGTGATGTACAACGACTTTGTAATTCTTGGCCCGGCTGAAGACCCGGCCAAAATAAAAGGCCAAAAAAACGCGGCGGAAGCCCTTAAAATAATTGCCGCCGCCAAGGCCCCCTTTGTTACGCGCGGCGATATGTCCGGCACCCATGTGAAAGAAATGGAAGTGTGGGAAAAGGCAGGCCTGAAGCCGGAAGGCGACTGGTACATGCTGTTTGCCGAAGGCAGCAAGGGCAACAAGGCCACCACCCTCTACGCCAATGAAAAAAACGCCTACACCCTTATGGACAGGGCCACCTGGCTTACCCTGAAAAATGATATAAAACTTGTGCCGCTGGTGGAAGGCGATGAAATTTTGCTGAACTACATAGCGGTAATTGCCGTAAACCCGGAAAAGTTCCCCAAAGTGAACGCCGCCGGGGCCAAAGCCTTCATGGACTGGCTTACCGGGCCGGAAGCCCAGGGCATAATAAAGACCTTCGGCATGGATAAATACGGCCAGCCGCTGTTCTTCCCCAACGCCAAAAAATAGGCAGCGCCCGCCTGAAGCCCGGCCAGGCCTGACCCTGATCTGACTTGGCCCGGCTTGACCCGGCTTGACTTGGCTTGGCTTGGCCTGGCCCGGCGAAAAGCGATTGAGGCAAGTGTTTCCACCCATAAGCAATATGAATCCCCCGCGCCACAACGGTTGCGGGGGATTATCTGTTAATTACGGGCCATATTCCGGCCACCTGGCCAACATTTGAGACGGTTGCACAATGAAACTATTGCGCAATGAGGCCGTTGCACAATGAAACTATTGCGCAATGAGGCCGTTGCACAATGAGAATTTTGTTCTTTTACAAGGAGTGCGAGTTCCGTGCGGAGGGAGTATATTCAGTCATATATGACCTTCGCGCGGGACGAAGCACGACGCAGTAAAAGGGCAAAAAGGCCATTGTGCAATGGCCTCGCAATAAGATTTTTTGTTGTTTTACAATGGCCTCCAATCATTTCAGCCTGCCGCGAGGGCATGCCCCAAATCAAACGCCGCCTTGCAGTCCAGCGGGAAATGTTCTTCCCTTCTTCTTTTTCTTTCCGCCTCATTGAAACGCGCCATGTGGTATTTGCTGTAATCATTCACCTGCAAGGTTTCCGCCACGGCAAGCGTGCCCGCATACCCGAAATAGGCGGACAAAAGCCCTTCATACTTTTTGAACAGCCCATCATAAAAACCTTCAGGCGAATTCATGGTGTAAATAAAGGCCGTCTTCAGCTTGCCGGTAAAAAACGGCCTGGAATAATCGTCATAGTTCAAATACTGAAAGATGAACCGTTCCCAAAACGCCCGCAACATGGCGGTAATGTCGCCCAAGTATACGGGAGAACCCAATATCAGCCCATCACTTTTCTCAATCAGGTCAAGCACGGGCTTAAGGTCGTCATTTACCGCGCAATGCCCCAAATTTTTGCCGCCTTTGAACTTGCAGGCCAAACAGCCTATGCAGCCCTTATAGTCCAGATCATAAAGGTTTATAAGCTCCGTACGCGCCCCGGCGCTTTGCGCTCCTTCCAGGGCCTTGTTCAGCAGGATGTGGGTGTTCCAGTTTTTCCGCGGGCTTCCGTTTATTGCGATAACTTTCATGGCAGAACCCCCTTCAGGATAAATGAACAATTGGAATGGTTGCCAAACGACTATTTGCAGCCTGTGGGGCGGTCTATAGATGTACTCTTACGGTACTTGACCGGAGTAAAAAGGGCCGGTTGACGAAGTGTTTGGGCAAAAGGCCTATTTGCAGACCGCCCCGGAGCGGGGTTTTATGCCTATAACATTCGGCAAACCGGGGGCGCTTTCCAGGCTGCCAAGGCCGCCCAGGCGGCCCATGCCGTGCCAGACGCGGCAGTTTTCACCTTCACGCAGGGCCAGCCCGGCTTCCGAGCCGCCCTCCACATACATTACCGTGCGGAAGTTCAGGGGCAGGGCGCGTAAAAAACGGGCGGCTTCCGCCGGGGTCAGCGGGGTGCGTATCAAAATAAAATATATGGCCCCGGCGTTGTCTTGCCCTATCAGGGCCACACCGGCCCGGCGGCCGCCTTCCGGCCAGGGGCTTTCACCCGCGCTGGTAAGCAGGCGAAAGTTTTGCGCAACAACTGAATATTGTTCCAGTTTTTCCCGCATGGCCGCTGCGTCTCCTTCTTTTTCCAGCACTGCCGCGCCGGGCAGGCCGTTTTTTTGCGGTTCCGCCACCAAAAAGGCCCCGAAGCGTTCATTCAGGCGCTTGTTGTTGCTGTGCCCGGGGCCGCGCAAATATCCGGTGCTGGTAAGGCCATCTGGCAAATACATGCTTGCGTTTATGGCGGCGCTAAGGTTATTTTCCTTCACCCATTCCGCCAAAGGTTTGGCCTGCCCGCCGGCGGAAGCCATGTGCAGGCTGAAGGCGAATTTTTGCTGGTCTATGCGCAAAAGCACCGCCCGCAAGGCGGACTGGGCTTGCGGCGCGGGCGGGGTAATGACCGGATTTTCCGCCTGCCCGCCGGCGACAGCCTGCCCAGAAGTCTGCCCAGAAGTCTGCCCGGAAGCCTGACCCGGAACTTGCGCCCGCGCCGGGTTGGGCCTATAGTTCACTTCCGCCAGTTCCAGCCCGTCTTCAATGACGCGCCAGACAAGGGCCGGGGCTTCCGCGTCCGGCGTGGCCCCTGTCTGGGCAACGGGAACAGCGGCCGGGGCTGAAAACGGGCAAACCAGAATGGCCGCCAGGCTGAGCAGACTGAAAGTTTTACGCATAGAAAAACTTTGCCACAAAAAGCGGCCAAAGTAAATCTGTTTGGCTGCCTGGCAGTGTAGCCACGAGTGTGAATTTTGTTCTCTGACGCAGACAGAGGGCAAAAGGCACCTTGTGACGACACTGCCTGGCAGGCGGAACAACAAATAGAGCATGGTGAAATCATGGTTCATACCGCAAAAGAAGAAAACGCCGCCCAAACCTCGCAAGGCCCGCAAGGTGAGGAACGCGCGTCCCTGCGCAAGGCCATGCTGGCAAAAAGGGCCGCCCTTGACAAGGCGAATGCCGCCAGCGCGTCAACGGCCGCGCAAAACATACTGCTGCGCCAGCCTGTGTGGCAACACGCCGCTTCCGTCATTCTTTATTGCGCGGCGCGCGGTGAAATGGGCACAGACCTTTTGCTGCAACGGGCCTGGGCGGAAGGTAAAACCCTGTGCCTGCCCCGCTGCCGCCCCGATGCGCCCGGAGAAATGGACATGGTGGAATGCCCCGGGCCAGAGGCCTTGCAAAAAGGCGCTTTCGGCATTATGGAACCGGACGTGGGGCAATGCGCAAGCGCCCGGCCAGGGGCTGACTTGTTCATCATACCCGGCGTGGCCTTTGACGCGCGCGGCTACCGCCTTGGCTTTGGCGGCGGCTACTATGACCGTTTCCTTGCCCAGGCCATCAAGAATGCCGGGCCAGGCACTGGCCCCGCGCTACGTGCCGCCCCAGACGCCCCAGACGCCGCAAAACCCCGCAAGGCCCCGGTAATAGTCGGCCTGGCCTATTCCTGGCAGCTTGTACCGGCCCTGCCGCGAGAGCCCTGGGATATTCCCGTCCACGCCCTGTGTACTGAAAAGGAGTTCATATGGATAAGCCCAATGCCCGCATAGAATTTGCCTTCCCCGGTGTGGAAAATGTGCGTTGCCTGTTCAGCGGCGCGGCCTTTGGCAACATCAGCCTTGATTTGGGCATAACCCCGAATTTGGAAGAAAAAAGGGAACAGGCCCTCCAGGGGCGCCAGCGCCTTTTGCAAACCCTGGGGGCGCAAAGCTGGGTGGAACTGAAGCAGGTGCATCAAGATACCCTGCTGACGGATGCCAAAGCCACAGACCCGGCAGAGGCATCCACCCGTGAGGCGGACGGCAGCGCCACTTCCCGCCCCGGCCATGCCCTGCTGGTAAAAACGGCGGATTGCCAGCCCGTGCTGCTGGCCCACAAAAGCGGCCGGTACATTGCCGCCCTGCATGTGGGTTGGCGCGGCAACGCCATAAAATTCATTGAAAGCAGCATAGGCCGGTTTTGCGCCTGCTACAGGCTTGACGCGGCCGACCTTGTGGCCGTGCGCGGCCCCAGCCTTGGCCCCGCCGCGGCGGAATTTAAAAATTTTGAACAGGAATGGCCGGCGGAATTTCTGCCCTGGTTCAACAGCCAAACCCGGCGTATGAACCTGTGGGCGCTTACCCGCCACCAATTGGCAAAGGCCGGGCTGAAGGAAGAAAACATCTATGGGCTTGACCTGTGCACCTGGTCTTTGCCGGAAAGTTATTTTTCACACCGCCGGGGGCACCCCGGGCGGCAGGCCAGCCTGATAATGATAACCCGATAGAGACCATTGAACACTACTCTTAAACAGCAACCAGTTGAATTATGAAAACATGTGATGAACTTTGCCCGGAATGCAATACCGGCAAGGGGCCGTTCAACGCAACGGCCTTCTGGCGCGGCGTGCGCAAGGCCCTGCCCATAGTGCTGGGCTATTTGCCGGTGGCCTTCGCCTTTGGGGTAATGGCCGGCCAGGCCGGTATGAACGCGCTGGAAGCCGGCCTTATGGGCTTTATGGTCTTTGCCGGTTCCGGCCAGCTTATCGCCACGGGCATGCTGCTGGCCGGGGCCGGGGCTGTTTCCATAATAGTCACAACCTTTGTGGTAAACCTGCGCCATTTGCTGATGTCCGCCGCCATGGCCCCCTATTTGCGCCGCTGGGGCAAAAAACTTCAGGCCGTTTTCGCCTGGCAAATGACCGATGAAACCTTTGCCATGAACATCGCCCGCTTCGCGGATGAAGGGGTGGAACGGGACGAGGCCTTCGGCATACACATAACCGCCCATTCCGCCTGGATAAGCGGCGGGGTGCTGGGCGCGTTGTTCGGCGACATTATTGGCGACATACGCCCCTATGGGCTGGATTACGCCCTGGCTGGCATGTTCATTGCCCTGCTTGTGCCGCACCTGAAAATACGTTCCCGCCTTGCGCCCATAATTATTTCCGTTATAATTACGCTGGCTTTGGCCCTTACCCCGGCAGCCCGCTGGAATGTTATTATCGCAACTGTCACGGCGTCCACCATCGGGGTGTTTCTGCTGCAAAGAGAAAACCGGGAAAGCGCGAAGGGGCAAAAATCATGAACGCGGATATTCTGCTGCTTATTCTCGGCATGGCCGTGGTAACCTATCTACCCCGCGCCCTGCCCCTGATGCTGCTTTCATCCCGCAGCCTGCACCCCTGGCTGGAACGCTGGCTGGCCCTGGTGCCGCCCACGGTAATTGCCGCCATTCTTACGCAAGAACTGTTCATACGCAGCGACAACGGCGTGTTTTTTTTAAGTTTTGGCCCGCAAAACCTTTTTATTCCGGCGGCTGTCCCGGCCTTTTTGGTGGCCTGGCTCACCCGCAGCTTTTTGGGCACCGTGGCCGCCGGCATGGGGTCTTTGGCTATCTTGCGCCTTTTGTTCACATAAATCCGCACAATGGCCTTTTTGCCCTTTTACTGCGCCGTGCCCATGTTTCGTAGTCCCGCGCGATTGTGCAATAGCCTCACTGTAGCATAATGCCCCTTTTGCCCTTGCTGAAAAAAAACTTTCGCGTTAAAATTTTGCACCATCGTGAATGGCATTTCCTTTGAAAGTAATTGCCCGGAAGTAACAACATGCTGAAACGCCTTAAAATATTCCTGCTGCTGGTCTTTATTTGCGCCCTTGCCCTGTGCGTGCTGGTGGGCGGGGCCATAGTCTTTATAGACCCCAATGACTACAAAACGGAACTGGCGGAATATATTTATGAAAAAACCGGCCGGAAAACAGTGTTTGAAGGCCAGCTGGAACTTAAGGTGCTGCCGGAACTGAAAATAAGCACCGGGGCCTGGTATATGGAAAACCCGGCAGAATTTGGCGGCGGGCACTTCCTTTCTGTAAAAAGCTCGGCCATTGAACTGGCCCCGCTCTCCATTATTTTTGGCGATATGGAGGTGCGCAACGTGGCCCTTTACGGGGCCAGGCTGAACCTGCGCAAGGCCGTAAACGGCAAGGCCAACTGGGAAGCGCCCAAAGACGCCGCCGTGGCAGAAGCGCAGGGGACGGAAGCGCAGGGGCCGGGCGGCGCTGACGGAACGGGTGACGCGGGCGCAATAAAGCCCGCCCCCCAAAAGGGCCGCAGCCTGAAGTGGCAGGTAAAACTGTTCGCGGTGGAAAAGGCCCAAATAACCTACAGCGACCTGGGACAAACCGGGGTGGAAGGTAAAACGGACTACACCATTGCCCTGAACAAACTTGAAGTGCATGATTTTGTGCCGGAAGGCGACGCCAGTTTTGAGCTGGATCTGACCGCAAATGACGCGCACAGCGGGCATGACCTGGCCCTGCGCCTTAAAGGCTATGGCCGTTACAGCCCCGGAACGGACAGCATAAAATGCGTGCTGCCGCAATTTTTTGCCCAGCTTCAGCACCCGGACTTCACCACCCCGCAAAACTTTTCCGGCCGCATGGAAATAAAGGGGCAGCCCATAGCCCAAAAGGGTGACATTCTGCTGGAGGTTTCCTCCCCCAACCTTGATTTTACCCTGAAGGCGGCGGCGGAACCGCACACGGCCAAAGCGGGTGAAAAATTCAGCCTGCTGTCCATGCTGCCAGACCTGAAGGCCAGCTTCACCTTTGATTCCTACCCCGCATCCTTCATGGCGGAAACAGGCCACCCCCTTCAGCTGAGCAACCCGGAAAGCCTGGGCAAGGTGTCCGGTTCCTTCAGCATGGACTACGGCGCGGGCATTATCAATGTTCCTGACATTGTCCTGAATGTAGATTCCACCAAATTCACCGGCAGCAAAAAAGTTGAATTGAGCCTTGGCCAAGGCGGCCTGCGCGCCCGGGCCGAAGCCTCGCTGCAAGGCGACAAGCTAAACCTTGACGATTATCTGCCGGCAAACGCCCCGGCCAAGGCCCCCGGAGAATCGCAAGGGGAACCAAAAGGGGAATTGAAAACCGTAATTTTGCCCGGTTATGACCCGGCCACTCTGGAGGCCAAGGCCGCGGAAGAAGCCCGCATTGCGGCGGAAACAGCCAAAGAAAAGACGGAACTTACAGAATCCGGCCTGCCGCCGTGGTTGCTGGAATGGTTGCAGCGCGTTGATTTTACAGCTTCTTTGGATATGGACGAACTTGTCTTTTGCAGCCTGCCCGCCCAAAGGCTGAAAATGAAATTTTCCGGCAAAAAAAACGCCCTGAAAATGGATTCTCTGGCCTGTGAACTGCTGCAAGGCAAACTTACCGCTGAAGCCGGAATGAAGCTGGAAGCAAAGGCCATTTCAGCCACGCTGCAATTTTATGCCCGCGGCCTTGACCTGGCCCAAATTCCGCTTGAACCGGGCAACCACTTGCAAGGCCAGTTTGAACTGGAAGTTGACCTTGCCAGCCAGGTAAAAAGGCTGGACGACCTTCTGCCCGGTCTTTACGGCCGGGGCCGGTTTGCCGGGCAAAAGCTGGAATACAGCAACCCGCACGGGCAGTATGGTTTTGTCACGGCGGAAATTTTCAACCTTTTTCCGGCCTTCAAACAGCTGGAAAGCCTGGACGCCTTCAAAAGCGTTGAAAGCCTGGAAGGCAGCTTCCGCATAAACAAGGCCGTGCTGAACAACCGCGATTTGAACGCCAAATCCGGCCGCTTCAGCGCGCGCGGTTCCGGCAGCTTTGATATTTTGAAAGCCACCCTTGACTACAACCTGCTGATAAGCACGCCGGAATACCGCAATATCCCCATAGACATGCAGGGCGCATACCCCAACTTCACTTACAACCTGAATAAAGAAAAGGCCCTGCGCAGCTTTGGAGAAAAGGTTCTTGGCAAAATTGAAGGCCTGCCCGCCGAAGGGCTGAAGGCTGGAGAAAAAGCCCTGAAGGCTGGAGAAAAGGCGCTTAAGGCCGGAGAAAAGGCGCTGGCGAAATAAAGCAGTTATTGAGGCCGTTGCACAATGGCCTCCAAAGCGAGGCCGTTGCACAATGAGAATTTTTGTTCTTTTACAAGGAGTGCCCCTTATCGCATAGGGCGTGCGGAGGGAGTATATTCAAGCATATATGACCTTCGCGCGGGACTACGAAACATGGGCACAACGCAGTAAAAGGGCAAAAAGGCCATTGTGCAACGGCCTCAAAGCGAAAATGCCATAAATTGAACCGCCGCCGCCTTCTTTTTTGAAGGCGGGCGGCGGTTCAATTTATGGCCGTAGCGGAAGGGTTATGCCGGGGCCTCAAGGGCGTTATAAAGCCGGCCCTTGCGGTCAGCCTGCAAAAACAGCGGTTCTTATTTCGGTTCCGCCTGCTCCACTGCGATTTTCAGGCCGCGTATCTGGCTGCCGTTCATTATTCTGATAATGTCCGCCGCGTGTTCTGTGGGCACGTCCACAAATGAGAAGCGGTCATGTATTTCTATGGCCCCGATAATCTTGCCGGACAATTTGGTTTCCCCGGCAATAGCGCCTACAAAGTCACGCGGTTCCACCTTCATTTTTTGCCCTACGTTAAAAAACAGCCTTGTCATGGGGCGGCTTTCCGGCCTTTTGGCGCGTTCCTTGGGGCTTTTGCGCGGGCGCTCGTCATAGCGCTCGCCTTTTTCGTAGCGGTCTCCGCCCTTTTCATAGCGATCGCCGTATTTGTCCGGTTTGCGGCGGGAATCATCAGCAAAGTCGCGTTCCGCGCGGCGCTTTTCTTCCAGTTCCACCTCGCTGCCCATGTCGCGCTGCACCAGCATTTTCAGCAGGGCGGCGGCGGCTTCGGTGCTGGAAATTTCTTCCGGCAGGCTGCCTTCAAGCACGTTTACAAAGCGGTCAAGCTTGCCGCCTTCCAGCACTGTGCGCATTTCATCCAGCAGGCGGGTTATCTTCAGGGTGGCAACATCGCGCAGGGTGGGTATTTGGCCACGGGTGATGTTGGCTTTGGTATAGCGCATTATGTCGCGCAGTTTGAACTGTTCACGCGCGGTTACAAAGGTAAGGGCCTGCCCGGCGCGGCCGGCGCGGCCGGTGCGGCCTATGCGGTGCACGTAGTTTTCCACATCCGTTGGGATGTCGTAGTTTATGACCATGTCCACATCGTCCACGTCAAGGCCGCGGGCGGCCACATCTGTGGCAACCAGCAATTCAAGCCCGCCGGTGCGGAAGCGCCCCATAACGCGGTCACGCTGGCCCTGAGAAAGGTTGCCGTGCAGGCCGTCGGCCTGGTAGCCCCGGCTTTGCAGGTGCATGGTCAGTTCATCCACCCCGCGTTTGGTGGAACAAAAAATAATGGCCTTGTGCTGGCCCTGGGAATCCAGCACGCGGAACAGGGCTTCCATTTTCTGAAAAGGGCGCACTTCAAAATATTGCTGCTCTATATTGGGAACAGTAAGCATTTTGGGCGTTACCTTAAGAAATTCCGGGTCACGCATGAAGCGCTTGGTAAGTTCCAAAATGGCCGGGGGCATGGTGGCGGAAAAGAACACGCGCTGGCAGTCTTGCGGGGTGTGGGCCAGAATAAATTCAATATCTTCCCTGAAGCCCATGTCCAGCATTTCATCGGCCTCGTCCAGCACAACGGTGCGCACGGCGTCCAGCTTCAGGGTTTTGCGGTCAAGGTGGTCCATAACCCGGCCAGGGGTGCCCACAACAATGTTCACGCCCCGTTCAAGGGCGCGCAACTGGCGTTCCATGGGCTGGCCGCCGTAAACCGGCAGCACGAATACCCCGCGTTTGCGCTGAGACAGGCGGCTGAGTTCTTCAGAAACCTGAATAGCCAGTTCACGGGTGGGGCAAAGCACAATGGCCTGCACTTTTTTGCTGGAGGCATCAAGGTGTTCCAGCACGGGCAGGCCAAAGGCGGCGGTTTTGCCGGTGCCGGTCTGGGCCTGGCCCACCACGTCCACGCCGGAAAGAAGGTGCGGAATAGCCAGTTCCTGTATCGGTGTGGGTTCTTCAAACCCCATTTCTTCAATGGCTTTTAAAAGTTCTTTGCACAAAGGCAAATCAGAAAAGACAATACTCACAAAAACTCCTTGCAGGTGGGCAATCGCGCCCCTGCCGCTATAGTGTAAACCCGCGCATGGACGGGCGCCAACCGCTTTGGCGCAATTTGCGCGGGCCGCGCTTTTGTTGCGGCCTGCAAGGGGCTAAGTTGCGTTGCCCCTTTAGAGGCCATTATGCAACGGCCTCCTTTGCGACGAGAGCGGTTCAAAAAAAATGTAATAAAAAGGCGTTCTGACGCAGACAGAGGGCAAAAGGCGCCTCGTAAGCGGGCTGCCTAAAAAATTCGGCAACTCCCCGGCGCCATAACAATGCACTCGCAGGGCTTGGCAAACGGCAGGGCGGCAAGATGCCTGGGCAGACTTTCCATACTTTGGGCCAGGCCGGGGAAGGTGCCCCAGTGCATGGGAATGACGGCCTTGGCTTTCAGAAAGAATGCGCCCAGGGCTGCCTGGCGGGCATCCATGGTGAACACGCCGCCGGCGGGCAACAGGGCCAGGTCTATGGTAAAAAGCGCTGACCAGGTTTGGAAGTTGCTTAACAGGCCGGTATCACCCGCATGAAAAATGTTGAAGCCGTCCGGCAGGGTAATAATGTAGCCCACGGCCCCATCTTCACACCCGGTGTGGCTTGCTTCCGTCATGGTAAGGGCCGCCCCGCCAAAGTGCATGCGCCCGCCAATGTTGAAGCCTATTCCGTTCAAAATCTGCTTGGCGGGCACCCCGGCCAGGCGCAATTTTTCCGCCACGCCAACCGGCGCGGCCAGGGCGGAATCAAAATGGCGGCAAATGTTTACAGCGTCGCCAACATGGTCGTCATGCAGGTGGGTTACCAGCACCAGATCAGGCCGGGATATTTCTTCCCATTTGCAGATGCAGGCCGGGTTGCCGGTAAAAAACGGGTCAATCAAAATATTCAGGTTGCCCTGAGCTATCTGGAAATTGGAATGACCGTGCCAGGTTATACAAGTTTTTTCGGTATTGGACATTTGTTGACCTGCTGTAAACGCTTTGCTGCGGAAATTATTGTATAATCCGGCGGGCCGTTACATAGTATTTTTCCCAGTACGGGTTTTGCAGGGAATCTTCCCGCACGCTGTCCCCGGTGCTGGGGCTGTGTATAAAATTGCCGTTGCCCGTGTATATGCCGGTGTGCAAGCCCCCGCGCCGCCGGGGCGGCTTGAATACAACCAGGTCGCCCGGTTTAAGCTCGGTTTTTTTTATGGGCTGCCCATAGGACATTTGTTCCTTTGAATTGCGCGGCAGGGCGTAGCCGTGCTGGCTGTAGCTCCAGCAGACAAAGCCGGAACAATCAAACCCGGTTTGCGGGGTTGTGCCGCCAAATTTGTAGCGTTTGCCGGTTTGGGTACGGGCTGTTTGCACCACCGCGTCACCGCCGGATGCAGGCCTGGCTTTTGTTGTGGAATAATTATCCAGGCCAGGCTGTTGCTTGCCGCAGGCTGTAAGCCCGGACAGGGCAAGCATGAACATGGCCAGAAGAAGGGGTAATTTGCAATAACTGTTGGGATTTATAAGCTGTTTCTTAGACATGCGAATATAATACACCAAAGGCCGCCAAAAATCCAGACAAAAAAGTCCGCTTGCCCGGCCAGGCCATTTACATACGGCCTTTTGGCTTTTTTGAAACAGCTGCGCAATGGCCCTTTGCCGCGCCGCATGCGGCCCGCAACCCTTGTCGGGCGGCGGTTTTGGCAAGCAGGCCCGCGTATCGCGGGCCTGCAATAAAAAACCCGGCTATCCGTACCGGCAGCCGGGTAGTCAGTTTGTCTTATTGGTGATTAGTAACGGGGCTGACGCGGGGCTTTGGGCTGGGCTTCGTTTACGCGAAGGGTGCGGCCGCCGAAAGCGGAACCGTCAAGGGCCTGAATGGCGCTTGCGGCATCAGCATCTTCCATTTCAACAAAACCAAAACCGCGGGCGCGACCGGTTTCACGGTCACTGATCAATTTGACGGAAAGTACGGAACCGTAGTTGGAAAAAAGGTTCTGAACTTCTTCTTCGGTGGCAGACCAGGCCAAATTGCCGACATAGATAGACTTGGACATATGAAAAAAACCTCACAAAATGATGATAAAACTCCGTACAGGGTGTATGAAAACACAATATCCATACAGTACGGCGCGTCTACTGAACGCCTTGCCTCAAGTTTTTTTTTTAGTCAAGCCCCC
>JAVBMP010000137.1:0-24917 GCA_031552315.1 Desulfovibrionaceae bacterium
TAAACGTCCTTGGCGCTGCGGTCTATTTCATCCGTGCCGGCGAACATGGTGGCCACCATTCCGCGCATGGCCATCAGGGCATGGTCATTTTCCACCACATTGCGTTCATACATATCTTTCAAATACAGCCTGGCCCGGAGAAAACGATCCGTGGTCTTTATGGTGCCTCCCGGCTGGTACTGCAAGGTTTCCAGGCCTTTGTGGAAGCTGTATTCCGGCTCATTGCTAAGCACGTCATTATCTTTGCCGTGATAAACCTTCAGCTTGCCTTCCACAAATTCAATAACAACCCTGTCACCGCCAAGGTCAGCCAGGGCGTAATGGAAGGGCAGGTTTTCCGGCCTGGTGGCCATCGGGTTGCCGCTGGCATCTTTCAGCAAATTGGCCTTGGGGATGAAATTGAGCTTGTCAAGGCTGTCAACAACTTCCTGCACGGTGGCGAAGTTGGAAACGGCATAGGCAATGAAGTTGTACGGGTCAAGGTCCTTACGGCCGCTTTGCGCCGGGGGCAGCAAGGAACCGTCAAGATACAGCATGCTGCCTTGCAGGCCCTTTTCATTTATGGCTTCACCAACAAGAATGCCAAAGCTGTGCACCTGAATGCTGGCATATTTTGATGTATATTCCATCCCGTTGGGGGTGTCCGCCGCTTTTACCTTTATGTTTCTGCCGTGGCCGTACACAGTGGCGTTATCAGAATGATACCAGTCAACCGTGCGCGCTATTATTGAGGCCGCGCCGTTGGTGTAAACCGCCCAGGAGCAGGCCAGGGCCTGTTGGGCCGGAAAGGTTAGCAAAAGCGCAAATGCGAAAATCCTGTTGAACTTTTTCATATTTCCTCCGGAAGTATTATTGTTTGAGCGGTAAATGTTATTGCTACGTACAAGTGATAGTGACCATACCGCCCATAATTTTAAATTACGAAAATATGAGATACAAAAGTGCCACAAAAAAACGCCGAGACATTTTCAATTTGAAAATGTCCCGGCGAGGTTGCTTGCAACCCCGGCAAAGCCGGGTTTTGTACGGGCACGCCAGGCCTGAATGCGCGGGCCTGAGGCGGTTGGCTATGAAATATTCATGCCGCCCAGCAGCCCCAGCATGAATTCGGCCCAGGAATAGCTGGCCATGTATTCGCCCTGGTAGCTGTTCACAGCTGTTGCGTCGCCCTTGATGAAGCCGTAATAGTCGCATTCCACCGCATTTACATCAAGCGAAAGCTCGTTCCAGCGTTTGGTTATTATATGCGCGGCCCCGGCTTCCTTCAAGGCCCGCATCATCTCAGCGATTAGCGTTTGCAGGTGTGATTGGGTTGAGCGGGTATAGGCCGCGTCTTCCCACAAAATGGCGGCCAGTTCTTTTTTGCTTACAGCGGCCCCGCGCTTGTGCGTTAAATAGGCCAGCACTTCTTTGGCTTTGGAACGGTGAAAATGCACTGGCCTGCCTTGCGCAAAAATTTCAAAATTGCCAAAGCATTGAATGCGTATGCGGCTGTCATCATTTTGGGGGATATGGCGCAGGTTGTGCAGTTCCGTTGTAATATCCGCAGGCGTTACCGGCTTGCGCAAGTAGCCGCTGGCGCGCAGCAAAAAGGCATCCGGCGCATACTGGGGGTGGCCGGTTACAAAAATGATATTGGCGTTGCCGTTCAGTTCCTTCAGTCTTTTTGCCAGTTCCAAACCGTTCATGCCGCCCATTTCTATATCTATAAAGGCCACATCAACCTTTGTCCGGGCGGCATGAAGCAGGGCCGCTTCTGCGGAAGCAAAAGCGGCCAGGGCGCAATGCGGTTCCGCCTTTTTCAAGGCTTCTTCCAGGGCCATAAGGGCCAGGCGTTCATCATCCACCGCCATCATGTTCATTTGTAAAAACCTTTTTTGGGTATTTCAATCAGGGCCTTTGCGCCCTGGCCGGTGGCGCTGCTTATGGTAAGGCGGCCGTTGCACAAGGCGGCCAGGCGGGCGCGCACATTCGCAATGCCCACATGGCTGCGCCCGTCATCCTGTCTGACCGGCCTGACCGGCGCATATTGGCTGTTCAAGCTGTCCGGTCTGTTCCGGCTGTCAACCAACAGGGAAGCCGGGTCAAAGCCCAGCCCGTCGTCAGCTATCAGCACATGCCAAAAATCGGCGCTTTCTTCCACTGTTACGCTAACTGTTCCGCCGCCTTCTTTTTTGCTTAACCCGTGGCGCACGGCATTTTCCACCAACGGTTGCAGGGTTAAGGGGGGGAGCATAAAATCCGGCGCGTCATTTGGAAGGCAAACGCGCAATTTGTCCTCAAAACGCATTTCCTCCAGCCACAAATAGTGCCGCACATGTTCCAGTTCTCTGGAAAAAGGAATAAGCGGGCTGCCGGATAAAGAATCTATGTTCCCCCGGAAATAGCGGGAAAAGTGCATTATGGCCTCTTGGGCCTTCATGGGGTCAAGGCGGCAAAGCTGGCCAATGCCTGTAAGGGCGTTCAAAACAAAATGCGGGCCTATCTGGCTGAGCATGGCCGCTGAACGGCTTTCCACCAGTTCCAGTTCCCTTTGCCGCGCCTCATCCATTTGGATGTTCAGATATAAAATCATCTGGCTTAGCGTGCCCACAATATAATGCAGCACAAGATCCGGGCTGACCACAAAAAACACGGCGGTGCACAAGAAAATAAGGGTAAAATACCAGCGCAGGGCGGCCAGTTGCCTTTTAGGCAAATGTTCGGCATGGCGAAAAGTGGTGTAAAACAGAAATAGCAGGCCAAGTAGCGGAAATATTTGTGAAAGATAAAAAGTTTCCTGCGCATGGTAAACATTAAGTTCATCAAACCGCGCATACATCTGGTTGAAATAGGAAAGAAGCAGAAGCGCGAAGGAAATCGCAATGCAAAGCCATACCGCATAAAACAGTTTACGCCCGATTACGGCTTCGCGGCTTATGCACACATACAAATATTCACCGAATACAACCACTTTGGCGCACCCGGCAACATAATTCAAAAAATAGGCAATTCTTACAATATAATAACTTGCGGTTGAAGAATTATATTCAAAAATCCATTCCGCCGATTCCGCAACAAGGCCCAGCATGTTCAAACAAACCAGCCAGATAAACAGGCGGGACAATTCTGAACGGGTTCTGCTTGCGGCCACAAGCAAAATCAGGCACGGCAACAGGCAAAACAGGTTAAGTGAAACAATAACGTACCCTGGTGTTGACATGCGTTTTTTTCCTGGCTTTCCAAAATGCCCCTGCGGCCACAAATCTCTGTCTGTAAAAGGACTTGAGGCCATTGTGCAACGGCATCGACTTATACCTGAACCTGTGGGGGGGGCCTGGGGGGAATCATTCCCCCCAGAAATCTCCCCAGTATTTCCTTTGTTATTCCGTATACATTTCGCGCATCAGATCAAGGTTTACAGAAAGGCGCTTTTGCAAAAAGCTTTCCACCCCGTTGTATTCCGCGTCAATAATATTGTAGGCGGCTTCAATGTATTCCGGCTCCACGGTAAGCACCGGCTTCAGCACGGGGTGTTTTTCCATGGCCGCGCCGTATTTGCCCAGTATGTATTTGGCGGAAAGCATGAAGTCCGCGAACACGGTTTCACGCGGCACCCCAAGGGATGACAGGAAAAGGGCCGCCGCAAGGCCTGCCCGGTCTTTGCCGGCGGTGCAATGAAAAAGCAGGGGGGCGTTCTTTTTATCTTGCAAGATGCTGAAAAACTTGGTGTAGCCGGGTTGATCTTCCCGCACCAGGTTGCGGTTTACTTCCAGCATTACATCATAACCCCGGCCATCTTTTATGCTTTGCAGGTCTATCATGTTGCCGCTTTTTGTTTCCAGCTCAAAGCAGGCTTGAAGGGTGCAAACCCTTTTATCCGGCGCTTTTTCTTTTTCCGCCAGGGTGCGGAAGTCGATGTAGGACTTGATGTTGCGTTCCGCCAGGTTGCTCAGGTCTTTTTCTGTAAGGCGTTCAAGCGAATCTGTGCGGTACACCATACCCCAGCGGGTTTTGCGGCCCTGCGCGGTTGAATAGCCGCCAAGGTCACGAAAGTTGAAGGCCCCTTCAAGGGTTATATGCCGTTTCGGGTCAAAAAGTTCCTTTTCCATAATCAAATTACCTCATTTCCCAAGGGTTACGCCCTGGCGTTTCAGGGCAAAAGCCGCCCCGCGCCTAAAGGCCGTTGTGTAACGGCCTCTATATCCTAGTCAGCCGGTCAACTATGCGCTTTTTCGCACAAGCTTGCAATCAAAAAAACTTCCGTTTTATTGCAACCCGGCATTGCGCCCATCGCAGACCATTGTACCTTGGCATCAGGCCCCAAGGAAGGTGGAAAATGCCAGCACGGTGGCGTATAAATCCGCCTGGCTGCAAATTTCAAACGGGCTGTGCATGGAAAGCACGGCCGGGCCGCAATCAATAATATTCATGCCGTAAGACGCCAGGTGCATGGCCACGGTGCCGCCGCCCCCGCCGTCTACCTTGCCCAGTTCCGCCATTTGCCAGGGTATGCCCTTTTGGTTCAAGATGCCGCGCAGCCAGGCCACATATTCCGGGTGGGCGTCGTTGGCCTCGTATTTGCCCCGGCTGCCGGTGAATTTGCAAAAGCAGGGGCCATTGCCCAACAGGGCCGCGTTCAGCTTTTCATGCAGGTCTTGCCAGTCTGGGTCTATGGCGGCGTGAACATCAGCGGAAATGGCCCGGCTTTTCAGCATCACTTCAGAAAAACGGGTGTTCGGTTCCCAAGAGAAAATCAGGTCGTTCATGCAGTATTCAAAAAAGCGCGATTTGGCCCCGGTGGAACCTTCAGAGCCAATTTCTTCCTTGTCCCAAAACATAAGGCATTGCGTGCGGGCCGGGGTGCCGCTGTCTTGCAAAAAGGCTTCCAGCGCGGCAAAAACGCAAATGCGGTCATCCTGGCCGTAACCGCCAAGCAGGGCGGAATCCAGCCCAACGCGGCGGGCCGGGCCGGCGGGCACGGCTTGAAGTTCAGATGAATAAAGGTCTTCTTCCACAATGCCGTATTTTTCATTCAAAAGCTTCAGCACCCCGGTTTTTATGGCCTGGGCCTTTTCTCCGTTGCCGTTTTCTTTGGCTTTTTCCGCGCTTTTTTCATCGGGCTGGTCTTTTGCTTCCAGCGGTTGTTCTGTGGGCTGGCCCGGTTCCGGCTGGCTCGGGCCGCTTTCCTCTTTATAGGGCTTGTGGCCTATCAGCAGGTTCATTTTTTCCGCCTCAAAGGCCTTGCCAAGGGGCACTTCATTCTGGCTGGCCCCCAGGTGCGGCAAAAGGTCGGATATGGCAAAAACCGGCTCGGACGGGTCTTCACCCAGCACCACGTTTACCTTTGCGCCATCTGCCTTTACCACCACCCCATGCAGGGCCAGGGGCCGGGCAAACCATTGGTATTTGCGTATGCCGCCGTAATAGTGCGTTTTGGCCTGGGCCACCCCGGCCTGTTCCTGCAAGGGGCGCTGTTTAAGGTCAAGGCGCGGGGTGTCGGCGTGGGCGCAAATAAGCTGCACGCCCTGAGACATGGGGGCCTTGCCGCGCCGGGCAATGAAAATGGCCTTGCCCTGCAAGGTGCGCATAACCTTTTGCCCCATGAAGTTGTCGGTGCTGAAGCCGGCCTCTGTAAGGCGTTCTACAATATAATCAATAGTTTCCCGTTCTGTTTTGCAGCGCGTCAAAAAGGCCAGGTATCTTTCAGCCAGTTGCTCCATTTCTTCACGCTGTTCGGGTGTGTTGTATACTTCCCAGCAGCTGCGGGGTTTAAATTCCAGATCCATTGCTTTATCCTTTGCAAGTTGTTGTGCGAATTATTGTTATAAGCGATAAAATTTCTATTAACTTAGGTAGCCACTCTTCCACCGCAAGTCAAGAAAAAGCCATGCTTGCCAAACCCATTCACGGCACTGAAGCATATCACGCGCCGCTACGGGCACGCGGGCACAAAAAAATTTATATGCTAACACACCGGAAAAATATAAAATTTTAGTAACCCAGCGTTGTCTTGCTATATCAACCTGTTCCTTTTTTCACAACTTTGTGCTAACAAGTACAAAGTTGTCATAATGTGAGGTTGGAATTGACACAAGAATACAATTTTTAAATGGAGCAGTGCCATGAAGCCAATTAAAAACTCTATCGTAATTGTCTTTGACAGTTGGACACACACCTATCTTGGCTGTTACGGCAACAAGTGGATTAAAACCCCGAACTTTGACCGTTTTGCCCGTGAAGGTGTGCTTTTTGAAAACGCTTACAGCAATAACCTGCCAACCCAGCCGAACCGCCGTTCAATGATGACCGGGCGTTTCGGCCTGCATGAAGTTGGCTGGAAGCCTTTGCGCCAGGAAGATACAACCATAGCCGACCTTTGCTACGGCCATGCCTGCACCGCCATTGCCTATAACCCGCCCGTGCTATTTTCAGACAAGGCCGGTTTTGCGCGCGGCTATTCCAAAACTTCATTTTCTTACGGCTACAGCAGTACTCACTTCAGAAATGATGACCTTTACAGCCACTACAACATAGAGGAATTTCTGGACGAGGGCTTTTTGGAGCGCCTGCGCGCCCGCCCGGACGGGGACGCCCTGGAACACATGATGCGGGCCGGTTATGACAAATACCTGCGTGACAAGCAGCATTGGGATAGCGATGATGACCAGCCTGTGGCCGTGAACATCCATGAAGCCATCAAACTGCTGGAAAATGCCGACCACCGCCACCCGTTGCACCTTTGGATAGACAACTGGGACCCGCATGAGCCGACCGACCCGCCTTCAATATGGGACCCGGAACGCAAATGCCCCTATGACCCGGACTATAAAGGCGCGCAGGTTTGGTACCCGCCCATGACCGAAATAGGCGATCTTTATACTGAAGAACAGCTTCACCACATGCGTATGCTTTACGCTGAAAAGGTGACACTGTGCGACAAATATTTCGGCCAGCTTATGAAGGCCTTGCGCAAAATGGGCATGCTGGAAAACACATTGATCTGGCTTACCTCTGACCACGGGCAGCCTATGGGGCATGGCGAACACGGGCACGGCCTTATTTCCAAATCACGCCCCTGGCCCTATGAAGAACTTGTGCACATTCCCCTTATAGTCCGCGCCCCTGGCCTGCCCGCCGGCAAGAGAATAAAGGCCTTTGTGCAAGATTACGATTGCGCCCCCACGGTGCTGGACTGGATGGACATTCCCATTCCGCCGTCCATGACAGGCAAAAGCCTGCTGCCGCTACTGCGCGGTGAAGTTGAAAAAGTGCGCGATTTCGCGGTTTCCGGCTTCTATAACCTTTCATGGTCAATAATCACTGAAGACTGGAGCTACATCCACTGGCTGAACAAGCTGGAAAATTCCACCGCCGGTGACGTTCTCAGTTCAATTTACAACTTTGCGGAAGACGCCACTGCCAAGGGCGTTCTGCCCAAAGGCAAAAATATGCAAAGAACCATGGAAGAAGAGGAAGAAACCTGGACTTGCGCTGTTGGCGGCAAAGCCATTGTCCCGCAGGGCGACGAGCTGTATGACCGCAGAACAGACCGCTTCCAGCTGAAGAATGTGCTTAAGGAACATACGGATGTCGCAGACAAACTTTGGGAACAACTGCGTGCATTCATGGGTGAAATGAAAACGCTGTAAGCACAACAGGTAACATCGTTTTTACGGCCAGCTTTCCCCGGCATTCGGCAAGGGAAAGCTGGCCGGTCTTTTCCTTGCCGGGCCGCGTCAAGTGGCTGCTTGCAGACTGAGACTATTGCCAAGTGGGCGGCTGTATATTAAACTGCTTTACTTTTTCCAACCCTAAATCTTAATAAACAACCATGTCTGAACCAAACAGCGAACAACGCGCCCGCGCCGCTTTTTTGCGCGATGAACTTAACCGGCTTGCCCATGCCTATTATGTTCTGGACGACCCGGAAGTTTCCGATGCGGAATATGACGAGCTTTTCAATGAACTGCTTGACCTTGAACAGCGCTTCCCCGCCCTGCAAACGGCGGATTCCCCAACCCTGCGCGTGGGCGGGCTTTCCCGCGCCTTTGTTACGCGGCCGCATTCCTTGCGCATGTACAGCCTGGATAATGTGTTTGATGTTGAGGAATGGCGCGAGTTCACGCAGCGCGTGCTGCGCCTTTTGCCGGGGCGGCGGCTTGAAGACCTGGCCTTTTGGGTGGAACCTAAAATGGACGGCCTGGCCATGGAACTTGTTTATGAAGACGGCCTGTTCAGCGCGGCCCTTACGCGCGGGGACGGGCTGAACGGTGAAGACGTAAGCGCCAACCTGCGCACCGTGAAAAATGTGCCCCTGCGCTTGCTTACAGAACAGCCCCCAAGACGCCTGGAAGTGCGCGGCGAGGTGCTGATTGCGCGTGACGACTTTGCCGCCTTCAACCGGGCGCAGGCCGCAAAGGGCGACAAAATTTTCGCCAACCCGCGCAACGCGGCGGCCGGTTCTGTGAAGCAACTTGACGCGGGCATTACCGCGCAGCGCCCCTTGCGCTTCATCGCTTACGGGGTAGGCCTGGCGGATTACGGCCCGCTTCCCGCCCCCTGGCAGGAACAAAGCGAACTTATGGCCGCCCTTAAAGGCTACGGTTTTGCCACCCCGCCGGAAGCCGCGCTTTTACAGGCTGAGGCAGTGGAAGCCTACTACCGGAACATGCCGGGCCGCCGGGCCGAGCTGCCCTTTGAAATAGACGGAGTGGTTGCCAAGCTGAACAACCTGCCCTTGCAAACGGAACTGGGCTTTACCGCCCACGCCCCGCGCTGGGCCATAGCCATGAAATTCCCGGCGGAACAGGCGGAAACCACCCTGCTGGATATTGAAATTCAGGTGGGCCGCACCGGGGTGCTTACCCCGGTAGCCGTGCTGGCCCCGGTAAGCGTGGGCGGGGTTACGGTTTCCAGCGCCACCCTGCATAATGAGGATGAAATACGCGGCAAAGAACTGCTTATTGGCGACCGCGTGCTGGTGCAGCGGGCCGGGGAAGTAATACCCGAAGTGGTGCGCCCCTTGAAGGAAAAACGCACAGGACAGGAACGGGAATTTCATTTCCCCACGCTGTGCCCGCGCTGTGCCAGCCACGCGCACCGGGCGCCGGGCGAAGCGGCCTGGCGCTGCCTGAACAAAACCTGCCCGGCGGTGCGCAGCGAGGCCCTGATTCACTTCACTTCAAAGGCCGGGCTGGATATTCAGGGCCTGGGCCGCAAATGGGTGGAACAGTTCCTTGAACAGGGCATACTGCAAAGCCCGGCGGATCTTTTCCGCCTGACTTATGAACAGCTTATGGATTTGCGCCGCGTTGGCCTGCGCATAGATAAAAAACTGGCGGAAAAGTTTTTACAATCTTTGGAAGAAACACGCCAAAAAGCCACCTTGCCCGCCCTGTTGCGGGCCATAGGCATACGCCATGTGGGCGAGCAAACCGCCAAGGCCCTGGCCGCGCGTTACGCCAACCTTGATGAACTGGCCCAGGCCGGGTATGAAGACTTGCAGCAAATTGAAGACATTGGCCCGGAAGTGGCCGCGTCAATAAAAGATTTCTTCGCGGAGGAAGGCAACCAGCGGCTTTTGCAAGATTTCAAAGATCTTGGCCTGTGGCCGGTAGCGGAGGAAAAGCCCGCCAGCCTTGCAGGCGGCGCGTTCAGCGGCAAAAGTCTTCTGTTTACCGGCACCCTTTCCATGCCGCGCGAAGCGGCGCAAAAACTGGCGGAAGAGGCCGGGGCCAAGATCTTGAGCGGGGTTTCCAAAAACCTTGACTACCTGGTGGCCGGGGACAAGGCCGGTTCAAAGCTGGCCAAGGCCACGGCCCTTGGGGTAACTGTTCTGAATGAGCAGGAATTTTTGGCCCTGCTGCGGGAAAAAACGGCGGAAAGCGCCACGCCTGCCAGTGGGGGTTCTTCAGACGGCGCTTCTTTGGGCGGCGCTTCTTTGGGCGTCGCTTCTTTAGTCGGCAATTCTTTAGGCGGCAATTCTTCAAGTGAAGCTTTAAGTTCCAGCGATGAAAGTTCCATCCGCAGCGCTAACGCCTCAGAACAATTGAAGCTTTTTTAAAGGCAATCATATGACCCAAGCTACCAACCTTGAACGCTTGCGCAACATCGGCATAATAGCCCATATAGACGCGGGCAAAACCACCCTGAGCGAGCGCATACTCTTTTACACCCACAAAATACACCGCATGGGCGAGGTGCACGAAGGCGCGGCCACCATGGACTTTATGCCGGAAGAGCAGGAACGCGGCATTACCATAGCCAGCGCCTGCACCACCTGCCTGTGGGGCGACTACACCATAAACATGATAGACACCCCCGGCCACGTGGATTTTACCATAGAGGTGGAACGCTCCTTGCGGGTGCTGGATGGCGCGGTGGGCGTTTTTTGCGGCGTGGCAGGGGTGGAACCGCAGTCTGAAACCGTGTGGGCGCAGGCAGACAAGTTCGGCATTCCGCGTCTGGCCTTCATAAACAAGCTGGACAGGGTGGGCGCGTCTTTCCAGAATGTGCTGGAAGATATGCGCCGCCGCTTGCGCGTAAACCCGCTTCTGCTTGTTATGCCCGTGGGGGAAGGGGACGAATTTTCCGGCCTTATAGACCTGCTGCATGAGGAACGCCTTGACTTTGACGCGGCCAGCAAGGGCATGGAATATACCCGCCGCCCCCTGAATGAGGCGGAAAGCGCCCTGGCCGCGCCCTGGCGGGAAAAGCTGCTGGAAGCCCTGGCCGATGAAGATGACGCCCTGATGGAAGCCTACCTGGCCGGGGAAAAACCCGCCCTGCCAAGCCTTGTGGCCGCCCTGCGCAAGGGCGCGCTGGCCCGGCATTTTGTGCCGGTCTATTGCGGTTCTGCCCTGCGCAACAGCGGGGTGCAACCCCTGCTGGACGGGGTGTGCACCTTCCTGCCCGGCCCGGCAGATGTGCCCCCGCCGCCCGCTTTGGCCGCGCTTGGCCCAAAAGCCCTGGGCGAACAGGGGGTGTTTTCCGCCCTGGTTTTCAAAGTCTTGCAGGAAAGTGGCCGCCTTTTGGCCCTTTTACGCATCTATTCCGGCCAGTTGACTGAAGGAAGCGCTTGCCTGAACGCAACCCGCAATGAAAAGGAACGCGTAAGCCGCATCTACCGCCTGCACGCTGACCGGCGTGAACAGCTGGAAAGCGCCGGCCCGGGCGACATTGTGGCCGTGCAAGGCCTGAAAAAGGTACGCACAGGGGATAGCCTTTCCAGCCCGGAACACCCGGTATTGCTGGAAAATATCGCCGCCTACCAGCCGGTAATTTCCCTTGCGCTTGAACCGCGCAACGCCCCGGAAGGGGAAAAGCTTGACGAGGCGCTGGAACGCTTCAGCCTTGAAGACCCCACCCTGAAGGTGGAACTGGACGAGGCTTCCGGCCAGCGCCTGGTTTCCGGCATGGGCGAGCTTCACCTTGAAGTGCTGTGCGAACGCCTGAAGCGCGAATACGGCGTGGAAGCCCGCAGCGGCAAGCCTCAGGTGCTTTGCCAGGAAACCATACAGGCCAGCGCCGCAGCCACAGCGGAATTTGAACGGGAACTGGGCGAAGTGCGCCACTACGGCGCGGTAAGCGTGGAAGTGGAACCGGTGGAACGCGGCGCAGGCAACAAAGTGGAAATATGCCTCAAAGAGGCCCTGGCCGCCAACTATGAAGCCGGTAAATCCTGGCCCAGAACCTGGGTGGAAGAAGCCGCCAAAGGCCTTGAAGATTCCCTGCACTGCGGCGTGTTGCAATGCTTCCCCGTGCAAGATGTGCGCATTCGCCTGATAAACCTGGGCTACAAGGCCGGGGCCTCTTCACCCGCCGGCTACCACATGGCGGCCGGTATGGCGCTGAAGGAAGCCATGCAAAAAGCAGCCCCCGCGCTGCTTGAACCCGTGATGCGGCTGGAAATTTCCGTGCCGGACGCCCACCTGGGCGCGGTAATGACCCTGCTGAACATGCGATCCGGCAAGGTGGAAAACCTTGAAGAGCAGGGCGGGCTAAAGCTGGTAAGCGCCCTGGCCCCCATGCGGGAATTGTTCGGCTTTTCCACCGCCTTGCGTTCCGCCACGCAGGGCAGGGCCAGCCCCTCCATGCGTTTTGACCACTTCGGCATTATATAATGCCTCCGGCGGCCAAGGGCTTCGCCCTTGGAACCCACGCGGGGAAATGATTTCCCCGCGACCCCTCGACAGGTTTTGATATAAATAAAAGTTAATTTGTTATAATGAGCTTGCGTACTGAGGGGGCCCGGGGGAAATCATTTCCCCCGGCGGGGTTTGGGGCAGCGCCCCAAGAAAAATAATTAAATCTAGTATGTTATCTGGAGAACCCATAATGCCGGAAGCGCAACCAAGGGCCAAAAAAAGTTTGGGGCAAAACTTTTTGAAAGATAAAAACATTGCCCGCAAAATTGTGGAAGCCCTGCAAATTTCCCCACAGGACAGGGTGCTGGAAATTGGCCCCGGCCCCGGCGCCTTGACCGGCTTTATTCTGGCCGCCGCCCCGGCGGAACTGGTGCTGGTGGAAAAAGACGACCACTGGGCGGGGGAACGCCTGGCCGCCGGGCAGGGTTTTGCCGGGCGCTTTCAGGTGCAGGCGCAAGACGCCCTGACGGTGGAATGGCGCAAATTTGTTGAACCGTGGAAGTTTATAGGCAACCTGCCTTACAACGTGGCCTCGCCTTTGATGTGGGACATTTTCAGCCAGGCCCCCGGCCTTCAGCGGGCTGTGTTCATGATTCAAAAGGAAGTGGGTGAAAGGCTGGTGGCCGCGCCGGGCGGCAAAGATTACGGGGCGCTTTCCGTCTGGGTGCAAAGCCATGTAAAGCCGCGCATGGAATTTATTGTGCCGCCGCAGGTGTTTACCCCTCAGCCCAAGGTGCATTCGGCGGTTCTTTCCTTCACGCCGCTGGAAGGGAGGGATAATGTGCCCGCCGGGCTGGGCGGCTTGCTTAAAATGTGCTTCCAGCAAAGACGCAAACAACTGGGCACAATTTTCAAGGCGAACAATTTGCGTCTGGAAGTTCTGGAACAGCTTGGCATAAAGCCGGAATTGCGGCCGGAAGCGCTTACGGTGCGGGAATTTAATGCCCTTGCCCTGAGGGTTGCTGGTGAAGGCTGAACAGCCTTAGCCCCTGGCAAAGTAAAAATGGTTCATTTCACCCTTTATGCCAAGCTGATAAAGCAGGCAGGCGGGTGGGCGGGCATATTCCGCCCCGCTGTACAGTTCCCCCCGCAGCAGGCGGCTTATGCTCTTCAGGTTGCGCATGAGGTCGGCCTGCACGGCAATTTCCTTAAACAGCAGGGCCAGTTCGGGCCGGGCGGCAAGTTTGGCCTCAAGCCGCGTTGCATCCGTGCTTTCCGCCAGCACGGCAAGTTCTTCATTTTGGTTCAGGCGCAGGGTAATTTTTTCTTCCGCGTCAAAAGGGCTGTCTTTGCCCGCCCCGCAATGTTTGCCCGGCACGGTATTTTGGTCTGGCACGGTATGTTTATTCTGGCCGCTTTCCTTGTACAGGGCATAGAAATCGGCCAGGAAAGCCTCTTGCAAATTCAAGATGTTTTCTTGAATTTTTTCAACAAGTTCCCCTTCTGGCGCTGCCAGCACATCCAGTTCACGCAGCAGACGGTGTAAAGAATTCAATCCCTTTTGCTCAAGCAATTTTTCCAAATCCGGCCCGCCTTCCGTAAGCGTGGGCTTGCCCCGCGTGGCGCTGGCCGCAAGTTCCGGGTTCAGCATGGAATGGCGCGTATGAGCATTGTTTGCCGGTATGCTGAAACTGTGGCTGGTCGGGGTATTTTCAGTGCTCATATGCGTTTCCTTTCAATTTTTCCGTATATATAAACATGTACAGTAATGTCGCGTTGTTATAAGTTATCTAGACTTTTTCTCAATAATCTTTTATATCGAGAAATAATGAATCGGTAAAGTTTTCCTTCCCAAAACACCCTTTTTGTGTTTGTCTTCAGGAAGAGCAAAAAGAGTGCCAAAACAACCGGGTATTTTTTTGCCCCAACCAGCATGAAACTGAATAGAGGGAATAGATATGACTAAAAAAATATCAGCAACAACAAATAGTTATTGGAGTTTGTCCGTATTTTTCGGGCTTTTCCTCCTGGCTTTTTTCAGCTGTTCTTCAGCCATGGCCGCTGGCGGCATGCCGGAAGAAGCGGTGGACGCCATGAATTTGCTTTTGGAATGCCGGGATCCTTCCGCCCCGGTTCCGCAAGCGCATCAGCTTGAACCGTTGCTGGACTATGTGTATGGCGGCACCGCCTCGTATGACGCCACCAAACCGCCCAAACGCCCTGAGGGCAGCGGCATTTTTTGGCGTGACAGTTTTAGTCAGCCTATGAAGAACGTGCTGGAATATATGTACAACCCGGCCATTCCCACAGAAGCGTCTTTTCCGGCCCTGGTGCGCAGTGGCCGCTGGCTGGAAGGCAGCGATATATTGAAGCTTCCCAAGCCGTTGTGGGAAAGTCTGGACAACCTTTCCCAGCCCGTTGTCCTGCGCGGGGTGGAAGAAGAGGAAATAACCCCGGACAGCTTCAGCGGTTCCTACTATTCCTATCAGCTTGACCGCCTGCTTATCCTTATGGAATACAAGGGCGCGCCCATGCTGGTTTCTGTGGTATGGCAAAAAGACAAGTCAGATGTTGGCCGCAAGGGCGGTTTTGTGGGCGATTACAATAACTGGGATTTCATCTATACCCCCAGCAAGGGCGCTACCCTGAAGGGCGTTGGCTGGGCGGATACCTATATGTATGATACCTGCAGCATAAGCTTTTTGTTTCCGGAAGGGCCTTCCAGAGACAAGACGGCCTTTGCCATCTTCAAGTGGCTGAAGGCGGGCTGGTCCGGCATGAATATGGTGGAACGCAGCCATATACGCGACGGCATGATGCGTTCCGTGCGCAGCCTTAAGTCGGTTATAGAACCGGCCAAACGCCCCAGCCCTTCGGCCATTGCGCAAAAATACAAGGAACTTTCCGCCAAAAGTGAAGAAGAACTTTGCAGCCTGGCCACCCCTTACTGTCAGGCGCTGGCTGTAAAATCCTCTGAAAAGGAAGTTTTTTCCGACCCGGATTTCCAGGCCGTGCTTAAAGACGGCAATTATGTAAAAACAATGGAAAAACGGGAACTGATCGCCTTGCTTATGGTCAACTACCTTAAGGAACAACTTGGCAAACCGGTGCTGAAATAAAAGCCGTTGCGCAATGTGCTGTAATGTGCTGTAAAAGAACAGGAATGCCATTGCGCAACGCGCGTTTGATATATTCTGGAAAAAGTCTGGAAAATTTTTAACATGCTGTAAAATTATACTAAAGGTAGATTATGCTGCCAGAGGATTTTGAAGCCTGTTTATTGACAGACGAGTTGCGGGCCAAGGCCTATGAAAGCCTGGGCGACGCCCGCCGCGCGCTTATAAAAGACCAGATCGCCTTTTTGTATGAATACTGGGGCGGCGCGCAGCCTTTGCGCAGCGTCCTGCGCAAGGATTTGCCCGGCGGGGCGCGGGTGGAATGGGCCAGCCAGGGGGTGGAAGATGTCCTGCTGCTGGTCGGGGCCTCGTTCGCTTCCGCGCCGGAACTGGTGGCGGCGCTTTTGCCGGCCCGCCTGGCCGGGGCGCGGCAAGTTCTGGTCTGCCTTGTAAGCGGGCCAACTGACCCGGATTACGCGGTTTTGTCCGCCCTTGACCTTTTGGGGCAGGATGAGGTCTATCTGCTTACCCGCGCCCAGGCAGCGGACGTATTCACAGAGGCCCGGCGGCAAATGCTGTTTGGCGGTCTTGGCCGGGTACTGGTGCTGGGCTTCAACAATGCGGAACCTTTGCCCTTCAACTATAACCGGCGCGGCACGTTCTTCGCTTCCCAGCCATTGGCCGGTTTGTGCGTGGCGGAAGTGGATCGCCGCCGTTTTGAACAGGCCCACCCGCACGCCTGCATACATGACTTGCCTTGTGACCCGCTTCAGCTTTCCACCGCGAATATTCAGGAAAATATCCGGATGAACATGCCGGAAGGCCTGCCGTTTCTGGATGTTATAGTTTGCCCGCGCGGCCAGTCCGCGCATTACACCGGTCTGGCCAGCCTTGTTCTGGAAGCCGGGCAGGAACATCTGTGGGTATGGCCGGAACTGGGGCCGGAATTTTTCCTTTCTTCCTGTCTTGCAATTGGCGCTGTTAGGGAATAAAATCCGTCAGCAGCCAGCTGTGCCAGCTGTGGCCACTTGCGGCCAGCTGTAGGAGGCTGCGGAATTTTTTGTGCTGTCTATGGCAACACCCTGTAATTTATACAAACCCTTTTTTTCAGGAGCTGCGTATGTCTATAGATATTATCATTACCGGGGCGGGCGGGCGTATGGGCGGCACTGTGCGCCGCATGGTGGAAGCTGACCCGGCCTTTAAAATCTACGCCCTGCTGGAACGGTCGGAATTGGCCGCCTCTGTGCAGAACAACCCGGCCAGCCCGGTTATGGTAAGCAGTGAACTTGAAGCGGTGTTGCAAAAATACCGGCAGGAAAAAGGGCAGGGGGCAACCCCGGTAATTATAGACTTCACCGCCCCGGCGGCTTCGCTGTCCTTTGCCGCTGTTGCCGCCCGTTATCAGGCCGCCATGGTCATAGGTTCCACCGGCCTTTCGGAAGACCAGAAAAAGGAATTGGCCGCCCTGGCGGAAAAAACCCCCATCTTCTGGTCGCCCAACATGAGCGTGGGCATTAACGCCCTTTTGCAGGTGTTGCCCCAGCTAAGCAAAATTCTTGGCGCGGACTATGATATTGAACTGGTAGAACTGCACCACAAAAAGAAAAAGGATTCCCCCAGCGGCACAGCCCTGTTGCTGGCGGAATGCTGCGCGGAATCAAAGGGATGGGACCTGGCGGAAAGCGCCTGTTACCACCGTGAAGGCATCATAGGTGAACGCCCGGAAAAGCAGATAGGCGTGCAAACCGTGCGCGGCGGCGATGTTGTCGGCGTGCATACCGTTTATTTTATGGGGCCGGGAGAACGCATTGAAGTTACCCACCAGGCCCATTCGCGTGAAAATTTCGCCCAGGGCGCCTTGCGGGCCGCCAAGTGGCTTGCTGGCCGCAAACCCGGCCAACTGTACCGCATGAAGGATTGTCTGGCATGAAAATAGCCTTGTTGCAGCTTAACCCCCAGCCCGCCAACCTTGTCCTGAATGCCGACATGATTTTTGACGCGGCGCGCATGGCAGCGGAAAAAGGGGCGGAGCTTTGCCTTACTTCTGAATTGGCGCTTTGCGGGTGCCCGCCCAGCGACCTTTTATCCAGGCGCACCTTCATAGAGCAATGCCAGGAAGTTTTGCGCAACCTGGCGGAAAGGCTTTGCCAGGCCGCCTTGCCTCCGGTTCTGGTAGGCGCGCCAGTGCCCAACCCTTCCCGGCACGGCAAGCCCCTGCACAACGCGGCGGTTTTGCTGGCGGAAGGTAAAATGCGGGTCATCACGCGCAAGGTTTTGCTGCCGGCAAACGGGGCGCATGATGACCATCATTATTTTGAACCGGGCGTGGCCTGCGGAGTTTTTGAGCACAAAGGCTGGCGCTTTGCCGTTACCATTGGGGAAGATGTGTGGAATGACCGCAGCTTTTGGCAGACCCACCGCCCCTTTGACCATGACCCCATTGAAGAGCTTATGGGCAGCGGGGCGGACGCCCTTTTGAACTTTGGCGCAGTGCCTTACAGTCAGGGCATGCCGGCCCTGCGCCAGCAGGTATTGTCATGGACAGCCGCGCGTTACCGCGTGCCGGTGCTGGGCGCCAACCAGGTCGGCGGTGTGGACGGGCTGGTGTATGACGGCGGCAGCATGGTTTTTAACCGCGAGGGCGTTCTTTTGGCCCGCGCCGCCCAATTCGCGGCGGATGTGCTGGTTGTTGACCTTGCGCGGGAACAAATTCCGGAAGCTCAACCCCCTTGCGCGGCGGAAGCGGAATTGTGGCAGGCCCTGGTGCTGGGCGTAAGCGATTTTGTGGCGAAAAACGGCTTCAGCAAAGTGGTGCTGGGCCTTTCCGGCGGTATAGATTCCGCGCTGGTGGCGGCCATCGCCGCAGAGGCCCTGGGGCCGGAAAATGTGCTGGGCGTGCTTATGCCTTCAAGGTATTCCAGCCAGGGCAGCATAGACGATTCACTTGCCCTGGCTAAAAAAACAGGCATAGACACGCGCACCATATCCATAAGCAAGGTGCACGAGGCCTATGCTGAAACCTGGGCGGAAAATTTTGGGAAGCGCCCGGAAGGGCTTACGGAAGAAAACCTGCAACCGCGCATTCGCGGCGCGTTGCTGATGGCCATTTCAAACGCTGAAAACCGCATGGTGCTTACCACCAGCAACAAGTCTGAAGTGGCCGTAGGCTATTGCACCCTTTACGGCGACACCTGCGGCGCGTTGGCGGTAATAGGCGATATTTACAAAACCCAGGTCTATGCCCTGTGCCGCTGGCTCAACGCCACAAAAGGCCCGGGCTGGATACCGGAAAATATCATCAACAAGGAACCCTCGGCGGAACTGCGCCCGGATCAGCGTGATTCAGATTCCCTGCCACCCTATGAAGAGCTTGATTCCATACTCTACGCCATAATTGAAGGGCGGCAGGATACCAGCGACCTGTTGCGCGCCGGTTATGCGGAACAAACGGTGCAAAAAGTCATGCGCTTGCTGAAGCGTTCAGAATTTAAACGCCAGCAATTGCCGCCCACTCTCAGCATAAGCGCCCGGTCTTTTGACCGGGCCTGGCGTATGCCGAAAAGCGGCGGAGAATGGTAATCAAACCTTGTGACGGGGCCTGGGTTGATGTCAGACCTTGTGATGGGTCTTTTGCAGGTAAAGAATAGCGCCAACAGTAGCTATAAGACCGGCGAAAAAGAATACAAAATCCATAATTATCCTACCTTGTATGGCCTTGCTGGCAAGGCATTGGGGTTCATGCCGCCTGTCGGCGGCGTTATATTCCAGACCTTTTTATTACAAAGAGCTGATGAAAAATGCAAGCAAAACTCCGGGAATTTATGGCCGGGCTGTCATTTTTAACCCGCCTTGCCCCGGCCCGTATTTATAGCGAGAAAGAAATGGGTTGCGCCCTTTTATACTTCCCCCTTGTGGGCCTTGTGCTGGGCCTTGTATTGCTTTGCCCGTTGTGGCTTGGGCTGGCTGCGGGCAAACCCGCCTTGCAGGCCCTGTATTTTGTGGCGGGCAATGCCTTTTTAACCCGCGCCCTGCACTGGGACGGCTGGGCGGATTTGTTTGACGGCATGGGCAGTACCCGGCATGGGGCGGAGTTTTTTGCCGTTGTCAAAGATAGCCGCATAGGGGTTTTTGGCGCGTTGGCGCTTGTTTTGGGTGTGGGGGCGCAGCTTGTGGCGGCCTTTTATTGTCTGCAAGACGGGCGGCTGGCCCCCCTGCTGTGGGCAGTGGTGGCCGGGCGCTGCACCGTGGCCCCTGTGGTTTCCCTGGCCGGGGCAACAACACAGTCCAGCCTGGGCCGCCTTATGTACACTGCCTTCAAGCCGAACATGCTGTGGACAGCCCTGGTCTGCGCCCTGCTTTCCGGCTTGCTGCTGGCGGGCTTTTTTGCCGCCTGCCTGGGTTTTGCGCTGGCGCTGCCCGGCGTATTGTTCTTGTCCCGCCTGGCGGAAAGGGAAGGGGGCGTCAACGGCGACTTTTTCGGGGCAGCCATAATTTGGGGAGAACTTTCCGCCCTGCTGGCCGCCGCGTTATCAACTTGAAATTACTGCACAGTGCCCTTTTGCCTTTTTACCGCAAGGCGGCCCGTGTTCCGCTGTTCTTGGGGAGGCCCTGCCTCCCCAAACCCCACCGGAAAAGGGGATAATCCCCTTTGCAAACCCTATAATTATAACTGGTTATATGCTGAGGGGGTTCGGGGGAAATCATTTCCCCCGGCGGGGTTTGGGGCAGCGCCCCAATTAAATTAAACAAACATGTAAACTTTGCTTCAATTGCTTTATTTTTTCTATTTTTTGCTGTAACATTAAAAATATAGCACCATATTTTGCAAGCCAGTTTTAAACCCGGAGTGATCATGCAACTTACAACGCCAGCTACCAACACACTTGCCGTAATTGTGATTGCGCTTGTTGTTATATTTTTACTGGTGCTTGTCTTGCGCCAGCAGGGCGAGGTAAAGCTTGAAGGGCACCAGAAGGTTTCACCGGAAGTGGCCCGCGCCCTGATGGCGGCTTCCGGTTCATACACCCTGCTGGACGTGCGCACGCCGGAAGAATATGCCGAAACGCGCATACCGGGCGCGAAGCTTTTGCCCCTAAGCGAGCTTGAAGCCCGCGCGGAACGGGAACTGCCGGATAAAGAAGCCCCGGTCTTTGTCTATTGCCGCAGCGGGCGGCGCAGCGCGGCCGCCGGCAAACTGCTTGAAAAACTTGGCTATAAAAAAGTATATGATATTGGCGGGATTTTGTCCTGGCCGTATGAAAAAGAATGATCTTGACCTGTGAATATAGTAACCAGTTGTATTTGTAATGCAAAATATTACTGAAGCGGTTTGCTTCATGCCAAAATACCGCTTATAACCCAACCAGTGAAGAGAAATGCCGGAATTTTATCATTTAAATTGCGGTGCTATTGCCAGCGTGCGCATTCAGGGCCTGCCCCTGGTCAGCCACTGCCTGCTTATAAAAACCGCGCATTCCGGCCTGGTATTGGTAGATACCGGCCGGGGTGAGCAAGACCTGATAAACCCTGTTCCGCGCTACGGCAAATTTTTTTCCGCCATTTGGGGCAAAGCGTCCCATCTTCCCGCGCTTGCCGCCGTGAATCAGATCAAACAGCTTGGTTTTGACCCGTCCGATGTAAAACACATCATCTTTACCCACCTTGACCTTGACCACATAGGCGGCCTGGCGGACTTTCCGCAGGCCCAGGCGCATGTATATGCGGCAGAATATGCGGCGGCCCGCAAGCGCAAGCGTATTGATGAAAAAATACGCTACCCGGAATGGTTTTGCCAAGATAATGAAGATATTATTATCTATAGTGAAACGACAGATATCTGGCAAGGGCTGCCCGTAATAAGACTGCTGCCGGAGGAGGATAAAAAAATATTCCTTCTGCCTGTGCCCGGCCATAGTCCCGGCCATTGCGCCGTAATTACGGAAAAAAACGACGGTGCCTGGCTGGTGCATGCCGGTGACGCCTACTTTGACCATAAAGAAATTTCTGAAGTCCCTTCCTGCCATCTGTTGCTACGCGTTTTTCAGCTTTTGGGGGCGCATGAAAACCGCAGCCGTCATGCCGGGCGGGCGCTTTTGCGCAACTTGTCCGCCAACCCGGAAATTACAATTTTTTGCTCACATGACCCGGTGGAATTTTCCCGCTTAAAGACCCAGGGCTAAGGCAGTGTAGTCAGGAGCGTGAATTTTGTTCTCTGACGCGGGCAAAGGGCACCTCTGGATGACGCTGCCTAAGGCCTGAGGCAACGGAATAATTTTGTCGCATCATGTTTGACTTGACAAAATAAACCGACCAGTCTATTTTGAATCTCACATGCCTGAAGCAGACAGGCGGGTGCTTATTTTTTTAGCGGCCATTGCGCAATGCTTTTTTTCATAAATTGCATCCATGCAGGGTGAATATACAACAATGCGGAATACCAAAGAAGAATTGATCAAAGCGGGCGCGCGGCTTTTTCACCGTTGCTCTTTTCAGGGCACGGGAATTGCGGATATTTTGAAGGCCACCAATACCCCTAAAGGTTCATTCTATCATTTTTTCAACAGCAAGGAAGATTTTGGCCTGGCAGTGCTTGACTATCATCTGGAAAATTTTCAAGAACTTACAGAAAAGACTTTGGGCGAGGCCAGCATGCCCCCCTTGCAACGTATTGAAGTTTTTTTATCGTTCATAAAGCAGGGCCTTGTGGATTCCGCTTTTGTCTGCGGCTGTCCCTTTGGCAGCATGGCGCAAGAAATGTCCTGTCTTTCTGAAGCAATGCGCACAAAGCTGGATGCGTCTTTCACGCAAATGAAGCTCTCCCTTGCCCGGTGCATTGCGGCAGGGCAGGCGGAAAAAAGCGTAAAGCCGGAACTTGACGCGGAAGAAAGCGCCAGCTTCATATTTTCCGCCATGGAAGGGGCGCTTATTTTGGGCAAAACCGCCCAAAGCGCGGAACCTGTCGATGTAGTTATAAAAATGACCAGGACAATGCTTTTGTCCGCTTGAATTTGCCAAGTTCCTGCGGACAATTTTTTTCTTTAGTAAAAACAGACCGGTCTATTATTTATTCAACCTTAACCCAGGAGAACACCTATGTTTCTGCTTAAAACCGTATCCGCCACTGAAGCCGCCGGGGCCACCAAAGAGGCTATCGACTTTTTCAAGGGCAACATTCCCTTGCCGTTGCTGCAAGTCACGTCCAGCGAATGGCAAATTGCCGCCCGTATGAATGCCATTGGCTATTACAGCCGCCACCCGCGCCTTTCTCCGGGTCTGCTGGCGGCCATACGCCTGCGCAGCGCGGTAATTTACGGGGCCGGGCCGTGCGTTTCTTTGAACACCGGCATGCTTAAATCCATGGGCATGGGCGAAGACAGCCTTAAAGCCGTGCAGAATTGTGAACTGCCCAAAATGGATGATCTGGAAGAAAATGAACGCCTCATGCTGGGTTTTGTAAGCAAGGCCCTGACAACCCCGGAAGGCGTGGGGGCGGAAGATATCGCGGCCTTGCGCAAGGCCGGTTGGGAAGATGGCGATATTATGGATGCCCTGCTGCAAGGTGAAAGCATGCACAGCGTGGCCTTGGTCGGGAAAGTTTTTGACAGGCCATAGATTGTACGCAGCCAGATGGTAACCGCTGTTTTGAGGCCATTGCACAACGGACTCTGTTTTGCAGCGGCACAGGCCAGGCGTAAAGCAAACCAATTTGCCATAACACAAACAATCCCCGGTGTATGACGATACGCCGGGGATTGTTATTGAAGCAGTAAAGGGATATATTTCAACGCGGTAACACTTATGACATTTTCGCTTTGAAATTGTCGCTTAATAATGGCGGGCAAAGCCCGCCTACGGCAATCTTGCGGGCGTTGTCGCGTTTCGCTTCATTTTATCTGGATAGATAATTTCAATGACAAAATGCTCCAACACATTACAGCTATGACCAAAAAGGCGGTGCCATGTTGAAATCTTTTATCGCCATAAGCCTTGGCGCTTCACTGGGCGCTACCTTACGCTGGGGGCTTGGGCTGGCCCTTGATTCCCTGTTTTCCGTTTGCGCCCTTGGCACTTTGTCCGCCAACCTGCTGGGCGGTTACGGCATGGGGCTGGCCCTGGGGGCGTTTGCCCTGCACCCCGGGCTGGGCGCGGAATGGCGCTTGCTGTGCATAACCGGTTTTTTGGGCAGCCTGACAACCTTTTCCGCTTTTTCCGGCGAAGTGACATTGCTGCTGCAACAAAGCCGTTATGCCCCTGCCTTTGCCACAATGGGCCTGCACCTTGGCGGTTCCCTTCTCATGACTTTTCTGGGGCTGGAAAGTATAAGTCTGTTGCGCCGCCTTATGGCGTGACACCAGGTAACAAGCAAGCGTAAACAGCCTCTAGAGGCTGTTTACGCTTGAAATAGTCGTAGGCGAGCAAAGTTTATCTGCGGCAATTGCGCGGCAATGCTTTGAAAACAAATTCTTGCCGCGCAATTATTGTAAGTTGCTTTTAGTACACGCCTTGCAGGCCGTGTTCACGCAATATGGCGTCACAGCAGCCCAGATGGTAGCAAACGTGGCGGATAAGCCCAATAAGGGCATGCTGGTTGGTAAGCTCGCGCCCCAGAATTTTTGAAGATACCGGGTGCTTTTGCGTAAGGGTGGCTGCGCTTTGCGCGGCAATGAAATTGTGAACCAGATTTTTCATATCCGCCGCCATTTTGACGGCTTCCGCCTTGGTCATTGTCCGGTCGGGGGCTTGCGAGAACATGGCTACTTCATTAGGAAAAAGAGTTTGCAAGGAAGGCTGCCCTTCCGGCAGGGCGTTGATTTCAACACAGGCCAGGATGTGCAGCACTTCCTGCCAGTAAAACCAGCGGCCAATCTTTTTTACCCACACATCTTCCGGGCAAAGGGCGATCTGTTGTTCCAGCAGGCCCCAAAAACGGTCAAAATCTGACTTGAAGCATTCAATAACAGCGTCCATTTCATACCCCACATGCTTTTTTGAATGGTTACAGGGCGCAAAAAAAGGTTCTTGCACAAGTGAATATCGAGTCGGGAGATTTTTCTGTAAAGGATGTGATCCAGCCGCATGTTCCCCTACGGCTACGTTGGTACGACTTCACACCAATCATCGGCCCTAACGTAGACGGCTGCCTCCTTGCGGTTAGCTCACCGGTGTCGGGTAAAACCAACTTTCGTGGTGTGACGGGCGGTGTGTACAAGGCCCGGGAACGCATTCACCCCGGCATGCTGATCCGGAATTACTAGCGATTCCAACTTCATGCAGTCGAGTTGCAGACTGCAATCCGGACTGGGACGCGTTTTTTGGGATTGGCTCCACCTCGCGGTCTCGCTCCCCTTTGTACGCGCCATTGTAGTACGTGTGTAGCCCTAGGCGTAAGGGCCATGATGACTTGACGTCGTCCCCACCTTCCTCTGTGTTGACCACAGCAGTCTCATCTGAGTGCCCAGCTTTACCTGATGGCAACTGATGATAGGGGTTGCGCTCGTTGCGGGACTTAACCCAACACCTCACGGCACGAGCTGACGACAGCCATGCAGCACCTGTCTCGGGGTTCTCCGAAAAGCACCCCTCCTTTTAGGGAGGGTTCCCCGGATGTCAAGCCTAGGTAAGGTTCTTCGCGTTGCATCGAATTAAACCACATACTCCACCGCTTGTGCGGGCCCCCGTCAATTTCTTTGAGTTTCAGCCTTGCGACCGTACTCCCCAGGCGGGATACTTA
>JAVBMP010000039.1:0-16863 GCA_031552315.1 Desulfovibrionaceae bacterium
AGCAGTTGCTGGTTGGAGGTAAGGCCGCTTGCCCCGGTGCGTTCCAGCTTTACCCCGTGGGAGTTGTCGGCCACGGCGGCCAGTTCTTCCGGGCTGCTTACAAAGTTCACGGTAAGGGGGTCATGGGCGAAGTACGGGTCAGCGGCTATATCCGCCTTTATTTTGGCATGGCCGCTTGCAGAATCCGCGCTTTTTTCCGGCAACACGTATACCAGGCGGGAATGCCGCCCCCCGCCCATGGGTATGGTTATGGAAGTGGCGTCCGCCACCCCGGCAATGGCGCGGGCGGCAACGGAATGCCCCATGGAACGCCCCCGGCCGAAGTTGGTGAAGCTGGTGCCCACCGGGGTCATGGCTTCAAACACCGCGCGCAGCACGGAATCTGTGCCGGGGTCCCACCCGGCGGCGCAAACAGCGGCCTTGCCGTATTTTTGGGCCAGGGGCTGCAATTTTTCCAGCAGCGGCAAAATTTCGCTGTGAATGTCAAAACTGTCCACAGTATTTATGCCCTGTTCCAGATAAAAGGCGGCCACTTCCGGCACCTGGCGTGAAGGGCCGCAAATAATCATCACATCCGGTTTTCCGGCTTGGGCCACAAGGGCGGTAAGGTCGGGGAAATCCGGCAGACCGCGTAAATCCGCCGCGTTTTTACCCAAGGAACCGGCCCGGCGGATAACGCCAAGGCAGGCAAAATCCGCCGCGCTTTCCAACGCTTCCACGGCATAGCGGCCAATGTTGCCCAGACCATGAATTGCGGCTTTGATTTGAGGCATGAGAAGATCCTTTAGTAACTAGTTGCAAGCACCAAAAGCAGGTTAACACCTGCAATAACCACCAACTGGCTATTATTACACTACCGGGGTTTGCAAAGGGGGTCACCCCCTTTGCCGGGGGGCCTGGGGGGTGGCAGCGCCCCCCAGAAAGTCTATCAGGCAAGTTTATTTATACACCGCGCCTTGCGAAGCGGAAGTAACCACAGAGGCGTAACGCCGCAGCAGTGCGGATTCCACTTTTTTTTCCGGGGCCTTGTATTCGGCCTGGCGTTTGGCCAGTTCTTCCGGGCTTACCATAAGGTCAAGGCGGCGGGCCGGGATATCTATTTCGATCATATCGCCTTCACGCACCAGGCTTATGGGGCCACCGGCAGCGGCTTCGGGTGAAACGTGTCCTATGGCCGCCCCACGGGTACCGCCGGAAAAGCGCCCGTCGGTTATCAGGGCCACTTCCGCGTCCAGCCCCATACCGGCAATGGCGGAAGTGGGGGTAAGCATTTCCCGCATACCCGGCCCGCCGCGCGGCCCTTCATACCGTATTACCAAAGCTTCACCGGGCTTGACAAGGCCCTTGTTGATGGCCTCTACCACTTCTTCTTCCGAATTGAACACACGGGCGCGCAGTTTACAGCGCATCATGGCCGGGTTGGTGGCGGATTGTTTTACAACCGCGCCGTCCGGGGCCAGGGTGCCGCGCAAAATGGCTATGCCGCCTTCATTTGAATAGGCCTTTTCCAGCGGGTGAATGACTTCCGGGTTTTTGATGCGGGCCTTGAGGGTGGTAAGGTTTTCTCCCACGCTGGCGCCCGTGACGGTAAGGGCGGTTTTTTCTATAAGCCCGGCCTTGTCCAGTTCCGCCATAACAGCCGGTATGCCGCCCGCTTCATGCAGCAGTTGAATGTGATGCGGCCCGGCCGGGGCCAGCTTGCACAGGTTGGGGGTTTTGCGGCTTATCTGGTCAAACACTTCCAGGGTGAGGGGAAGCCCGGCTTCCGCAAAAATGGCGGGCAGGTGCAGAACGGTGTTGGAAGAACAGCCCAGGGCCATATCCACGGCCACGGCATTGCGCACGGATTTTTCCGTAACAATATCACGCGGTTTAAGGTCTTTGCGCAAAAGTTCCATAACCTGCATGCCCGCCTGTTTGGCCAGACGCACCCGCGCGGCGGAAACCGCCGGGATGGTGCCGTTGCCCGGCAGGGCCAGACCTATGGTTTCCGCCAGGCAGTTCATGGAATTGGCCGTGAACATGCCGGAACAGGAACCGCAGCCCGGGCAGGCGTTTTCCGTAAGTTCCTCCAGCTGTTCATCGGTTATTTTGCCGCGCAGTTTTTGGCCCACGGCCTCAAACACGGTAATAAGATCCGCCGGGGTTTCATCATGGTTTTTACCGGCCAGCATGGGGCCGCCGCTAAGCAAAATGGCCGGAATATTCAGGCGCAGCATGGCCATGAGCATGCCGGGCACAGATTTGTCGCAGTTGGGCAGCAGCACCAGCGCGTCAAAGGGGTGGGCCGTGGCGGTAATTTCAATGGAATCGGCAATCAGTTCCCGGCTGGGCAGGGAAAAGCGCATGCCCGCGTGGTTCATGGCAATGCCGTCACACACCGCGATGGTGGGAAATTCCAGCGGGGTGCCCCCGGCCATGCGCACCCCGGCCTTTACGGCATCCGCCAGCTGGCGCAGGTGCAGGTGCCCCGGCACAATTTCATTGGCCGAATTGACTATGCCGATTATGGGGCGGGAAATTTCTTCTTTGGTAAGGCCAAGGGCGTAAAGCAAAGAGCGGTGCGGGGCCTTTTCCAGCCCTTTGGTCATATTGTGGCTACGCATGAGCTGTCCTTGTTTATAACGGGTGTTTTTGTTTATAAATGCAAAGCGGGCTGAAGAAAGCATAGCTTTTTTCAGCCCGCTTGAAAAGGCCTGTGTAATGGTCTTGAATCAGAACATTGAATGCGTTTTGTGGCGGCGCTGCCCGCCTATTTTTCCTCAACCGCGCAGATGGGCTGCGGCTTTTGCCACATGCCAAGCAGCTTCAGCAACACCAGGCAACCCACGGATATGGCGGCGAACACGCCGGTAATCATGCCGAAGCCCCAGCCCAGGTCACCGGCGTAGCTCATGACATAAAGGCACAGGGTTATGGTGGGGAACACCAGCAGAACATAGCTGCCGCATTCCATATTCACCGTGGTTTTGAATTGCGGGTCAACAATGCGCAAAAGCAGCAGGCCGCTGGCCATGGTGCCGGTGTTGGCCCCGTACATGGCTATCATGCGTTCAAAACCCAGGGGGCTTATGCGCCGCCCGAAGTAGTAGCCAAAGGCCAGGGTCCACAGCCCGCCCGCTATGGAAATAAAGGCTATGGGCACAATGTAGTCCAGCACCACCGGCAGGCTTATGGGGAAAAGCGTGGCTATAACCAGATAGTCCACCGCCCAGCCGGAAATGCGGCGTTGCAGGCCCTGGTCGATCAGGTACATGGCCTTGCACTTGCGCAATATGAATTGCGTCAGCACAGCCACCAGAAGCGCCACGGCGAAGAAAAATCCCCAGCCCTTGGTGATTGGCGTGGCAAAGACATAGGTGTTGAAAAGATAATAGCCGCCGTAAACCAGGCCATAAACCACGCCCACCGCGCCAAACTGCAGGGCCAGGGAATCTATATTGCCGGAATGCATGGGCAAATGCCCGGCCACTTCCATATCCTCGCCTTCACGGTGAAAGCCCTTTGCCACATATTCCGGTATATCAACCGCGCAATTGGCGGTAAGGCCTTTTTTTATGCCCCAGTAAGCCAGGGGCACGCCAAGGAAAAAGGCGAACAAAAAGCCAAGGGAAGCAAAGGTAAGCCCAAGGTTTACAGCATCGGCAAAGCCCGCGTTTTGCCAAAGCTGCCCGAAAGTAAGGGCTTGCCCCGGCCCCTGGGTAAAGCCCAAGCTGAGCAGGTAACCGAAATTCGGGTGCAGGTTGAAGCCCAAAAGCCCCAACAGGGCCACGCCAAACAGGCCTATAAGAATTTGCGTGCTCATGGAAAATGTGTTGATAATAGCCATCCAGCCGGAACCTTGCAGAATTTGGCGGCCCAGTTTCTGCCCCGGTTTGCTTTCAGCCACTGAAAGACCTATGGCGATAAAGGAAATAATAAACAAATGGTAGGCAATGGCGTGGAAGGTGCCCGGATTAACCGGTATAAGCCCGCAGTTAAGCAGCACCATGCCCAGCAAGCCGCCTATCATGCTGGCGGGCACCAAAAAGGTTTGCAAAAATTTTATCTTGGCGCGCAACAAAACCCCAACCCACATGCTTGCGCCCATAAAGGCAAAGGCCAAAACCAGTTCAAAGGGAAAAGAAGGAGTCATGAAAAGTCTCCTTTGTAAAAGGGAGAGGCAAAGCCTCTCCCCCAAATTGTTATTTAAACTTCCATCAACTGCCCGCCGGTAATGTTAATGGCCTGGCCGGTAATGTAAGATGCCGCGTCTGACGCCAAAAAGGCCACAACCTTGCCCACTTCTTCCACGCTGCCTATGCGGCCAAGGGGAATGGTGCTTACCTGGGCCTGTTCCTGAATTTCCGGCGTGGTGCCAAGGGCGTTGGCTTCAAACTGGAAGCGCCAGCGTTCCATGCCCGTCATGATCTGGCCGGGGCAAATGGCGTTGACGCGAATTTTGGCCTGAGCCAGTTCCTTGGCCTGCACCTTGGAAAACATGATTACCCCGGCCTTGGAAACCGCATAAATGCCGTTGTACGGCGGCGGCACCTTGCCCGCGCGCGAAGCGGTGTTTATTATGCTGCCGCCTTCCTTCATCATGGGGATAATGACCTTGCTTATGCGGTACATGCCGGTAAGGTTTATATCCAGCGCGGCCATCCAGGTTTTTTCTTCATACATGTGCATGGGTTGCCCCGCGCCAAGGGAAACCCCGGCGTTGTTGCAAAGGATATGCACCACGGGGAAGTGAATTTTTATTTCATCCGCCATGGCCTTGCAGGATTCCATGCTGGAAACGTCCACCCCAACGGCAATGGCCTTGATGCCGTACTTGCCGGAAAGTTCCTCTGCCAGCTCGCGCGTTTCTTCCATGCTGCCGGTGGAAAGGCCGGTGTGCACCTGCTGGGCGGGCAAATCGGCCAGTATGGTGTGTACGCCTTCCTTGGCCAGGCATTCCGCAATGCCAAAGCCAATGCCGTCATGTTTGCCCGCGCCCGTTATAAGGGCCACTTTATTTTTCAAACCTGTATTCATATGGCAAGCTCCTTTATTCGCCGGCGGGTTCGTTGTGCATTTCCTTGAAGCTTTGCAGCGTGGGGCACATAAGGTGGGCCTGGGGGTCAACGTCAAGGTGCAGCACAGAAGGCCCCGGCAGGGCGGCGCATTTCATAATGGCCATGCCAAGCTGGTCTATTTCTTTTATGCGTTCCCCATAAGCGCCCATGGCCTGGCCCACTTTATCCCATTCTATTTCACCAAAGTCGCCGTTGACCTGGTTGCGGTCTTTCAGGGCGGTTGTGTAGCGGTCTTTGAACTTGGAAACAGCGGCTATCTGGTTTATTTTCACCATGCCCCACTGTTTGTCGGCCACCACAACAAAGATTATTTTCAGCCCGTAACGCACGGCGGTTTCAATTTCCTGCATATGAAAGCCCATGGCCCCGTCGCCTATGAACAGGCATACCGGGCTTTGGGGCCGGGCAATGGCCGCGCCAAGGGCATAACCCTGGCCGGTGCCCAAATGGCCCATGTGCCAGGTGGAAAGCTGGCAGTTGGGCTTCTGGCTGGCAATGGCAATGCCCCAGACAGCCGTGTTGCCGCCGTCCAGCACAAACACGGTATCTGGCGGAAGCATAAGACGCAGGGTAAGCGCCGCCTGAAGGGTGTGCATGGGGCGGGAAGGCATTTGCGCAACCGCCGCGCCTACTTCCTGCGTGGCCTTCTTTTTGCCGCCGGCAATCACGGCCAGCATTTCTTGCCGTTCCGGCTTGTTCAGGCCAGCGGCTTCCGGCCCCATGGCCTTGAGTTCCGCTATGAGCTGTTGCAAGAATACTTTTATATCGGCCACCACGGCCAAATCAACCTGGCGGTTGCGGCCAATGTTTTCCTCTTCAATATCAACCTGAATAAATTTTTGTTCAGTGGTCTTGGCCCAATAGGGGGCCTTGCCCCACCAGTCTGTTTCACCCATGCTGCCGCCCAGGCACAGGCAAAGGTCGCCGGCGGTGCGCACATGGTTTACCAAATCGACAATGGACATGGGGCAATAGTTTGGGGAATCGTCCGGCATAACGCCTTTGCCCCCCCAGGAATTGGTAACCGCCGCGCCGGAAAGGGCGGCCAGTTCCGCCAGTTCCGCAAAGGCCAGGGCATGAATTACCCCGCTGCCCGCCTGAATGATAAAGCGTTTGCTTTCCGCTATCAGTTTGGCGGCGGCCTTGACCTTGGACGGGGAAGCCCAGGCCCCTTCAAGTTCCCGGTATTGTTCCGGCTTCAGGAATTTGGGTTCCGGCCCGAAGCTGTTTATTACATCTTCGGGTATATCCACATGCACCAGCCCGGGTTTGCCGCTGAATGAACGGCGCAGGGCCTCGCGCATCTGTTCCGGTATCCGTTCAAAATCACGGATATGCACAGACCATTTGCTCATTTCGCGTATGACCCGGTGCTGGTCAAACTGCTGGTAAGCGCCAAGCCTGTCCGGCGTGGAGCAGCCCTTGCGGCGTGAACTGGTAATAAGCAGCACGCGGTTGCCTTCAAGGTGTTCCACCGCCGCGCCGGAAAGCATGTTGGCCACGCCGGGCCCGTTGGAAGCGATTGCCACCCCAAGCTTGCCGCTAAGGCGGGCGTAGGCCCCGGCCATGTGCGCGGCAACAGATTCATGCCGAGGGGTTATCATTTTCAACCCTTCGTCCACGCAGCTTACAAACAGGTGGGTATAGGTGCCGTCAACTATGCCGAAAAAGTTTTCCACCCCTTCGGCCTTCAACATTTTGGCTATGATGCCGCCGCCAGAAATTTCCGCCATTTTAATGTTCCCCTTTTTAGGATAATTTCATAAAATCGCTGTCGGGCGCCGGGTAAAATCATCCGCGCCGGGTTTCACGCCGCCCTGTCTTATGTTGGTTAAATCTTACATTGCTTTGATCTTGCATTGCCGGGCCTTAAATTGCCGGGCGCCGCATACGGGTAACTGTAACAAAACGCTCCACTTTACCGCGGCATCCGGCATTTCAGGCAGCCGGCTGTTGAAGTAATCAACAATATTCTTTGACTATTTCCTAATAACTTAATAGAGAAGAGAAAAGATAGCAACCAAAATGTTCTTTATTTCACAACAAGGAGATTTTATATGGCAAAGCTTAAAATGACGCCAAGCGAAGCGCTGGTGGAAACCCTGGTGGCGGAAGGCGTAAAAGACGTTTTCGGCATAGTTGGATCCGCCTTCATGGACTTCCTTGACCTGTTCCCCGCGGCCGGCATACGTTTTATCCCGGTAGCGCATGAACAGGCCGCCTGCCACGCGGCCGACGGCATGGCCCGCGTTACCGGCGACCCGCAGGTGTGCATTGGGCAAAACGGCCCTGGCATTGCCAACTTTGTTTCCCCCATGACAGCCGCCTTCTGGGCGCATTCTCCGGTTATAGCCATTACCCCGGAAACCGGCACCAAAGGCATAGGCACCGGCGGCTTTCAGGAACTGGACCAAATGCCTATGTTTGAAAAAAGCACCGTCTACCAGGTGCGCGTAAACCGCCCGGACAGAATGGCGGAACTGGCCCGCCGCTGCTTCCACATGGCTAAAAACTTCAACGGCCCGGCCCAGCTGAACATACCGCGCGACTTTTTTTACGGCATTTGTGAGGATGAAATTTACAAAACCCCGCGCGTAAGCCGGGGCATAGGCTCCAAAGAAAGCCTGGAACAGGCCGCCAAACTTCTGGCAAGCGCCAAATACCCGGTAATTCTTTCCGGCGGCGGCGTTTCACAGGCCGACGCCCTGGCGGAAACCCGCGCGGTGGCGGAATACCTTACCGCCCCGGTAGTAAACAGCTACCTGCACAATGACAGCTTCCCGCAGGAACACCCCCTGGGCTGCGGCCCCATAGGCTATTGCGGTTCCAAGGCCGCCATGCGCACCCTGGCCAAAGCGGATGTGGTAATTGCCCTGGGCTGCCGCCTTGGACCCTTCGGCACCCTGCCCCAATACGACATGGCCTACTTCCCGGAAAACGCCACGCTTATTCAGGTAGATACCAACATGGAAGTGCTTGGCCTTTCCCGCCGGGTAGACGTGGCCTGTTGCGCCGATGTGAAGGAATTTGCCGCCGAGCTCTTGCGCATTCTGCAACAGCTTGCCCCGAAGCGCGAACCGAACAAAGACCGCCTGATCCAGGTGGCCGGTGAAAAAGACCTCTGGGCCAAAGAACTGAAGGAATGGGCCACGGCAAAGGAAACCCCGCGCATGCACCCGCGCGTGTTCCTTGAAGAACTTGCCAAAGCCATACCCGCCGGCTCCATGATAGCCACAGACATAGGCAACAACTCCTCCATGGCTAACAGCTACTTCAAATTCAACGGCGTGCGCCAGCACCTTTCCGCCCTTAGCTGGGGCAACTGCGGCTTTGCCATGGGCACGGCCATGGGCGCGAAAGTGGCCCGGCCGGAAAATGCTTCCTTCGCCTTCCAGGGTGACGGGGCCTGGGGCATTTCCGGCGTGCAGGAAGTTATGACCTGCGTGCGGGAAAATATTCCGGTAGTGGCCGTTGTGGCCAACAACCGAGAATGGGGCGCGGAAAAGAAAAACCAGGTGGATTTTTATGACAACCGCTACGTCGGCTGCAACCTTGAAGCCAACCCGGATTTTGCCAGAGTTGCGGAATCCATGGGCGGCAAAGGCATAACCGTTACCCACAAAGACCAAATCCAGGGCGCGGTTGAAGAAGCCCTGAAAAGCGGCAAGGTCTGCGTAATAAACGCGGAAATTCAAGGCGGCAAAGACGTGCTGGCGGAACCCTTCCGCCGTGACGCCCTGGCCCTGCCCACCCGGTATTTGGAAAAGTACCAGCACTTGAATTTGCCCAAGGGCAAAAAGCTGGATTAATTTAAGGCCTGTTGACACAATGAGCCATTTTGTTCTCTGGCTCAGAGGGCAAAAGGGCCGTTGTGTTAACAGGCCATATGCCTCCGGCGGCCAAAGGGGGTGACCCCCTTTGGAAACCCCGGTAATAAATTACAACTCTGCCAACACAACAAATGTTGTGTTGGCAGAGTTGTAAAAGGCTTTTGCCAGCAAAAAGGGGCAAGGCAATGAACCCGGTGTTAAAATATCGCGGTGGGAAATCGCGGGAACTAACAAAATTTATTCAATATATTCCAGATGATTTCAATCGCTATATAGAACCGTTTTTTGGCGGGGGCGCTGTCTATTTTTACCTTGAACCGGAAAATGCCATTCTAAACGATATCAATGAACGCCTTATGACGTTTTACCGCCAGCTTAAAACCCAATTTCCAGAAATGCGCAATCAGCTGGGCAACCTACAGAAGAAATATGAAAAAAATCAACTGGAATATAAAAAGCTGAAAGAAAAAAATCCGGAAACGCGCGTCCCAAACGCCAACGAAGATATGTATTACCATATCCGGGAATTATTTAACCACCCGGACAGCACGTACATGGATGGCGTATTATATTTTTTTATTAACAAGACGGCTTATTCCGGTATGATACGTTATAACAATAATGGTGAATATAACGTGCCCTTTGGCAGATATCCAAATTTCAATACCCGCCTGGTAACAGCCCAGCACAGTGAACTTCTGCAAGGCGCGGAGCTTTTCAGCCTGGATTACAGTGAGATCTTCCGCATGGCGGAAGAAGATGACTTTATATTTCTTGACCCGCCCTACGACTGCGTGTTCCACGACTACGGCAATATTGACATGATGAACGGGTTTGATGAAGCCCAACACCGCAGGCTGGCCGCCGACTTTAAAAACCTGCCCTGCCGCGCCTTGATGGTTATTGGCAAAACGCCCCTTACTGAAGAGCTGTACAGCGAATTTATTTTTGATGAATATTACAAAAACTATGCTGTAAACATCCGCAACCGCTTCAACAGCGATAAAATGCATATTGTTGTGAAAAATTATTAACTTCAGCTAGCGCGTAATATTTTTTGTTTTTTTGCAAGAACTTCAATCGTAATTTTCTTTAGCAAGCCACTTTGAGGCCATTGTGCAATGGCTTCACTTTATCCAGCTACCCATTAGCATTCCACAACCAGCCCTGCTACTTTTCAATAGCTTCCACTAGAGTGGTTTACGCTTGAAATAGTCGCTTAACGGCGAGCAAAGCTCGCCTACGACTATTTCGCGGCAAGGATTTGAAGACAAATCCTTGCTGAGCAATTCACTCATTTCAATCGTAAATTGCTCTAACCGCGCATCAAGCCGTGACATGGCTTCAGATACTATTTTTTTCGGCAAGGGCTGATAAAAGGCTTCCGCAATGGTTGTTGCGGAATTTTAATCTTACCCTTCCCGCATTTCGCTTATAAAGGCGCAAATGCGTGCCGGGTGCACCAGCCTTTCATTTTCTTGTAACTGCACCAGTTCAAAGGCGGAAATGCCCCGGTTGGAAACCTGTTCTATGAACATCATGCGGAAATTGCGCTGCGCGGCCCCGGCTTGTTCCGGGTTCAGGTGCGCCTGCTCCATGTTCAGCATCCAGCCTTGCGGCGTTTCCCTCCACTGCATGCGGTAGTCGTATGGCGGCAAAAAGCTTTGCGATACCATGGCCTTGAAATCGTTGAAAGAAAGCTTGCCGCGGTAGCCGTCCACACTTACATAGGCCCCGTCAACCCCGCGCACCACCATGGCCAGGTTTAAAAGGTTGCGGGGCGGCGCTATGTTTTTGGGCTGGTCAATAAAGGCCCCTGGTTTGTTGAATAAAGATTCCACCTGGTTTTGCCCGGCCTGCGCCTTCAGGTTCACCACATTGCTGCCCGGTACATATGCGCTTATGGGCGTGTCATCGGCCTTTTCACCCTGATTATGCTGGGCCATATGCTCCATGGCAATTACGCCGGATGCCCAGTTGCGCTGCATGGCCCCGGTTTCTTCCAGAGCGTTGTACAGTTGGCGGCCCATGCTGTTCAGGTTTTCCATCAGCCCCTCCATATGCTTGAGGGCGGCTTCAAACTTAAGGCTTTCATTATCACTGCGGCGCGGGCTTTCCACCAGCTTTTCACCAAGCCCGCCTTCCATGCCCAGCCTTGCCTCTACAGCGGCCAGGCTTTTTATAATAAGGTTTTGCTGCTGGCTTAAATTTACCATACTTTTGGAAAGGTTATTGATAGAGGCCGCAAGGTGGGAAGGCAAAGAAAAGTTTTGTTCCGGCGGCGCGGGCCTTTCCTGCTTCCTGGGTTTTTCCTGCTTTTTGATCCAGGTAAATTCTTCCGCCAGGCGGTTTCTTATTTCCTGCACAGACATACCAAGCCCGAACAGGTCGCGAATGCGCAGGCACACGGCCCCTGCTTCCGGCAAAAAACGAATCGGCTTGCCGTTGTTCGCAACCGGAATGCAATCGGGAAATTTGCGGCGGTAACTTTTAACTGTGGTTTCAGAAACACCAAGAAGGTTGGATAAATCTTTGTGTGTCATGGTCTTATGTTCCACGTGCAACCCCTTATCATCTGATCAGCTGTTTTTTTGTTAAATTTTTTATAACCAGATATAATAAAATCATTTCACAGTCAATTATCATAAATTTATCATTAATTTTATTGTAACTTGAAGGGTTTTATGCTACTTTAATAAAAATAGGCTATTCCGTAATGAGATATTTTTGTCCCTTGCGGCACAGCCTTGGTAAACCGTAACACTATTTGCTGCAAAGAGAATTTTTGTGAGTAATTTTAAAACAGGGCTGCGAAAGAATCTTATAAAATCGCTGCCTGAAGAAGATTTACAAAAATGGTTTGACCCTCTTTCCATACAACTTGATTCTTCAGGTTACATTCACATATCTTTTCCGCACCAGTTTTTTGCAGCCTGGTTTCACGCCAATTATAAAGACCTGTTTGAATCTTGCCTGAAAAATTCCCTGAAGCGGGAAACGCTTTTCATCTATAATAACCCGCCAGGCTTTTCCCAGCCGGAACAAGAAAAGTATGTTGCGGAAGCGCAACCCGTCAATACAGAAAAGCAAAGCTTTGCCAATTTCCTTTTTAACCAGAAAAATGAATTTCCTTTTTTTGCCGCCTCAAGCTTCGCCAAATTACAAGCCAAAAGCCCTTTACTTATAATCTATGCCCCTGGCGGGTGCGGAAAAAGCCACCTCCTACGTGCCATTTATGAAGAAATAAACAATAATGACACTAAAAAAACAATATATTTTGCTAACTTAATTGAGTTAGGAACAAAAGTTACGAACAATAGAACAAGCATTGCAAAAGAGCTGCAAAAAATAAATGCCGCTGATGTCATATTGTTGGACGATGTTCAATTTATTTTAAATATTACGGGTATTTATAATCTAATATTAAATATTCTTGACTCTGTCCCTGAACGTAATAAAATATTAGCTTTAACTTTTAACTGTACACCAGAATTGTGCCCTTCCCTTGATTCCGGCTTTAAATCACGCCTTGAAGGCGGGTTGCTTATTGAAATAAAAAAGCCGGATATCGAAATAAGGCGGCAATATATAAAGCAACAATGCAAAATAATGCAGCTGGAGCTTGCCAAAAACGATGTTTTGGAACTTGCCCTGAATTACACTGAATTCAGGCAGATAAAAGGCGCGTTGAACAAGATAGCGGAATTTAAGTCTATATATAACAACAACTTGAACAATGAACCTGTTGTTTTGAACAAAATTTTGAACAGACAGGATAAAGAACGCAAAAGCCTTGACGCGGAACATATTATAAACTGCGTGGCCCGTTATCTGAAGGTGGAAGCCAAAGAAATAACCGGCGCCAGCCGGGCGCAGAATGTTGTTTTTGCCCGCCAGGCGGCAATGTACCTGTGCAGAACGCTTTTGGGCCTTCCTTTGGAGGCCGTTGGCCGTTCATTTGGCGGAAAAGATCACTCATCTGTGCTGTACTCCATTAAAAAGATTGAGAAAAGCATAGATAAGAACAAAGATGTGAACAATTTGATGCAAATTTTGAAAAATACTTGCGTCAGCGCCCTTCCTAAAAAATAGCAATGTGCGCAAAATGTCTGAACAGAGTGGTTACGAACAAAACTTTTTAATAAAAAATATATTTAAAACAGCAACATGGTTCACTTACGAACAAAGAAACAAACCCTGCTTTAACACAAGGAGATATATATGTTCTTAAAAGTCTATAAAGAAGACATAATCGAAGGCGTGCAAAAGGCCTCCAACATTATTCCAAGTAAAAGCGGGGCTACCTATTTGCGGTCAATATGGCTTAGGGCCGCTGGAGACAAGCTTGAAATAATGGCTACGGATTCCAGCATAGAATTTCGCGGCACCTACACGGCGGAAGTTATTACAGAAGGCCTGGCCGGGGTGCATGGCAAGCATTTTGTGGAATTGTTGCGCAAGTGGCCTTCCGGCCAGTCTGCAATAAAACTGGATGGCGACGGCGCAAACCTGCTTATAGAACAAGGTGAACGCCGCAAATACAATTTGCCCACCAATGAAAATATGTGGTTCCAAAACTTTTCCGAGTTTCCGGAATCTGCCTCCAGCGGGCCTGTCATCTGGGCCGGTGAATTTTTACAAGGCCTTATAGATAACGTAAGCTTTTGCATAAGTGATGATGATTCCATGGACGCCATTGCCTGCCTGTACATGAAGCCGGCGGATGGCGGCAACATAGAAGTGTGCGGCCTTAATGGGCACCAGTTCGCCATGTCGCGCTTTACAAATGACGCTTTGCACGGCATGCTTCCGGCTGACGGCATTCTTATTCAGAAAAAGTATCTTTCTGAACTAAAAAAATGGCTGGGCGCTGGGGAAATTGAACTGAACATACTGGAAAAACGCCTGTTTTTCCGCACCGGCGACCACAAGGAAATGTTCAGTCTGCCGCTTTCCGCCTACCAGTACCCGGATTACATGAATTTTTTGACAAAGGTCAACGAGCCTGGCGTTTCTACCCTTACCGTAAGCCGCAAAGAAATTTTTGAAGCGCTGGAACGCTTGCTGGTGTTCAACAATGAACATAACCGTTGCACCTATTTTGACCTTTCCGGCAACGAGCTTTTGCTTTCTTCCACCGCCAATGATGTGGGTTCCGCCCGGGAAAGCCTGGATGTGGAATATACCGGTTCCGTCCAAAAAATAGCCTTTCCCACCCGTAATGTTATAGATATTCTTTCACATTACAAATCAGACAAGGTAACTTTTCTGCTTACCGGCAGTGAAGGCCCGTGCGGCATAACCGGCGCAGACGACATTGGCTACACGGTAATTGTCATGCCCATGAAGATTGTCGATACTACCTATTACAACAGCGAGGAACAGGTTTGATGTCTGAAACAACCAAAAATCCCGGGACATATGATGCCGGGAGCATTACCGTTCTTGAAGGCCTGGCGGCGGTGCGCAAGCGCCCGGCCATGTACATAGGCAGTACGGATTCCCGAGGTCTGCACCACCTTGTTTATGAAGTTATCGATAACTCAATTGACGAGGCAATGGCTGGTTATTGCAACAAAATAACCGTGCGCTTGCATTTGGACGGCAGTTGTTCCGTTTCAGACAACGGGCGCGGCATTCCGGTGGATATTCACCCCAAGGAAGGGAAACCCGCTGTGGAAGTGGTTATGACCAAACTGCACGCCGGCGGCAAGTTTGATAGTGACAGCTACAAAGTTTCCGGCGGCTTGCACGGGGTTGGCGTTTCTTGCGTGAACGCACTTTCTGAATCGCTTGAAGTGCAGGTGCGGCGGGGCGGCTATAAATACCGCCAGCTCTATTCACGCGGCGTGCCGCAAACCGGGCTGGAAACGCTTGGGGAATCACAAAATCACGGCACCACTGTTCGTTTTACCCCAGATGAACAAATATTTGAAACTGTTGAATTTTCATATGAAATTTTGCGCAAGCGCATAGAAGAACTGGCCTACCTGAACAAGGGGCTGGAAATTGAATTTCATGATGAAAGGTCGGATGTTAATGAAAGCTTCCGCTTTGACGGCGGCATAAACCAGTTTGTGCATGACCTTAATTCCGGCGAAGCCACCATTCACAGCATAGTATATGCGGAAGGCGAGGCCCAGGACGTGCAGGTGGAATTTGCCCTGCAATACAACGCCGGTTATAAGGAAAACGTGCTTACCTTTGCCAACAATATCCGCACCAAAGAAGGCGGCACCCACCTGGTGGGCTTTAAAACCGCCCTTACCCGCGCCATAAACGGGTATTTGAAAAATTCCGACCTGGGCAAAAAATACAAAATGGTCCTTTCCGGCGATGATGTGCGTGAAGGCCTTACTTCTGTGGTTTCTGTAAAACTTACCGACCCGCAGTTTGAAGGGCAAACCAAGACCAAGCTGGGCAACAGCGAGGTTTCCGGCATTGTGGCGGGTATTGTTTATGAAAAACTCAGCACATTCTTTGAAGAAAACCCCAAAGACATCAAGCTGATTATTGAAAAAGCCGTGGATGCCGCCCGCGCAAGGGAAGCCGCCCGCAAGGCCAAAGACCTTGTAAGGCGCAAAGGCGCGCTTTCCGACAACTCCTTGCCCGGCAAATTGGCGGACTGCCAAAGCAAAGACCCGGCGGAATCCGAACTGTTCATAGTGGAAGGTGATTCCGCCGGCGGTTCGGCCAAACAGGGCCGAAACCCTTCCCGGCAAGCCATTTTGCCCCTGCGCGGCAAAATATTGAACGTGGAACGCACCCGCTTTGACAAAATGCTGGCCAACAAGGAAATAAAAAACCTTATTACCGCCATGGGCGCGGGCGTCGGCCTGGTGGGCGGAGAATCTGACATAGACCTCAGCAAGCTGCGCTACCACACCATAGCCATTATGACAGACGCCGACGTGGACGGGGCGCACATACGCACCCTGCTGCTTACTTTCTTTTTCCGCCAGTACAAGGAACTTATTGAATCCGGCCATCTTTACATTGCCCAGCCCCCGCTTTACCGCGTGCATTCCGGCAAGTTTGAAAAATTCATCAAAGATGATGATGAACTTAAAGAGTTCCTTATAAACCGCGTAAGTTCAGAAGTAACCATTACCGCGCAAAATGGGACGCGCTTTGAACAGGAAAACGTTGTCAAGCTTTACAACGGTGTAAACTCCATCCTGAAGCGCCTGCGTGACGCGGAAAACGCTGGTATTTCAGAAAACCTGTTCCTGACATTCCTGGAATATGAAAGCCAGATCACCCCGGAATGGTTTACAGAAGGAGAAAGCGAACGCCTGGGTGAACTGCGTTCCTGGTTGCGCGTCAAAGGCTTCTCCTTGCGGGTTGAAACGCAAGAAACTGAACTGGAACAACTGGCCTGGCTGCGGCTGGAAGATAAAAAAGGCGCCAGAACACGCCTTAGCATGGAATTTTTCAATTCCCGCATGTACCGCGCCGCCCGCAATTCCCGCGAAGAAATCCTTAACCGCTGCGGCGGCTTTGATTTTACCATTACGCACAGAGAACAAAATATTGAAGCGAACGGCCTGTTCCAGCTTGCCACCGGCATAATGGAAGCGGCCCGCAAAGGCATAAATATCCAGCGCTACAAAGGCCTGGGTGAAATGAACCCGGAACAGCTTTGGGAAACTACCATGAACCCGGAAAACCGCGTCATGCTGCAAGTAAGCATAGAAGACGCCGAAGAAGCCTCAGAAGCCTTTGAACAACTCATGGGCGACCGGGTGGAACCGCGCCGCGAATTTATCGAACGCAACGCCCTGAACGTGCAGGATCTGGATATTTAAAATTAATCTGGGGGAGGGAACCATAAGGGCTTGAAGCCCTTAAGGTTCCCTCCCCCAGGCCCCCACCCTCCTTTACCCCGGTATGGGGTTGGAAATTATATGGGTTGCAAAGGGGGTTACCCCCGTTGGCGGGGTGCAGGGGCCGCGCCCCGGCCCCCCGGAGGC
>JAVBMP010000050.1:0-7696 GCA_031552315.1 Desulfovibrionaceae bacterium
TGCCGGTTGCGGTTGCGGAACTGCCTGCGCCCCCGCCGGTTTTGGAACCCGCTCCGGAAGGAAAATCGTCCATTCCCGCTTTAAGTCTGGAAGATGGCCAAACCCCGGCGGGCAAACCGCGTGGCAAGATCCTTCTGCTTATTGTCCTTTGCCTGTTTCTGCTGGCCGGGGCCGCTGCGGCCTATTGGCTGCTTGCGCATGAAGCGCCCGGCAACGGCAAAATCACGCTAATGGCCCAAAGCCCGCTGGAACAGGCCCGCGCTTACCTTTCCGGCCCGGCGGATGCCGAAGGCGGCTACAAGCTGGCGCAAACTCTGGATAAAACCCCTCAAGGAGCAGATGCGGCCTTCCTGCTGTATGAAGATGCGGCCCAAAAAGGTAATGGCAAGGCCATGCTGGCGCTGGCCGCCTTTTATGACCCGGCGGTAAAAAGAGAGCAGGGCAGCATAATCAAAGACCCGGAGCAGGCTTGGGTAGCTTACGGCAAGGCCCAAAAAGCCGGTGAAGGCGCGGCGGAAGAAAAAATGCGGGGCCTGAAGGCCTGGGCGGAAGCTGAAGCGGCTAAAGATTCAGAAGAAGCCAAAGCTTTTTTGGACAAAATAAAATAAACGCCGTTCTGTCGGCGCGTTGTGAAAAGCGCCCGGCAGGATCGGGCTGTGCCCGGAAAAACCGGGCGGCATCCGGCAAAACTGGGCGGTGCCAAGCGGAACCGGACGGTGCCGGGCAAAATAGGGTGGTGCCGGACGGAACAGGGCGTCATCCGCAAAAACCGGGCGGTTCCCGGTGGAATTTGGCGTCACCCGGCAAAGTCTGGCAGGGCCGGGCAAAATCTGGCACTGCCGGGCAAAATAGGGCCTCACCCGGCGGAAGCTGGCCGCATAAGGCATAAAAAGGAATGAATATGCAGCGTATTTTCCCCCACAAATTTTTTGGGTTCATGCTTTTGCTGTTTCTTGGCGCGTTTTGCGCTGGCGCGGGCCTTGAAGGCCGGGCCGCCAAGGCCTGGGCAGCCGATGCTCAGGGCGGCTCGCGTTCTCCGCTTCTTATACCCGGCAAGAAAACCCTTTACCAGCGGGCGGTTTCCCACCCCGGGGCAAGGCTTCTGGCCGGCCCGGATGAAAAGGCCAAAGTGCTGGAAGGGGCGGTGACCCCCTTCACGGTATTCTACATTTACGGTGAAAAGGGCGGCTTTACAGAAGTTGGCGCAAGCACAAGCCAGGCTGGCGGCTGGGTGCCTTCTGCCAGCCTTACGCCCTGGCCCCAGGCCATGACCCTGCTTTTTACGGAACGCGCGGGCCGCGACCCGGTGCTGTTTTTTCGGGATGAAAATGCCCTGACCAAACTGTGCCAGGCCAAAGACATTGGGGCGGAACTGCAAAAAATACGGCAAGATATGTCCGCCAGCGCCGGAACGGCGGCGGAAAAATTGCCCGTGCTGGCCTCTGAACCGGGCGAGCAGGCCGGGGCGGTGGCCCGTAGCCATTTTTACCTTATGCCCATTATAAGCATGAAGGATCCATTTGAGGGGGCCAAGTTTTTGGAAGTGGCCTCCATAGACCCCGGTTTTTCCGGCGGCAAGACCAGCGCGGCGGGTTCTGCAAGCAACGGCCAGGACGGCGCGGGGAATAAAAGCGGCAAGCCGGAAGAAATGCGCACCGCCGTTGCCTTTGTGATAGACACCACTATTTCCATGAACCCGTACATCCAGCAAACTCGCGAAGTTATCCAGCAGGTGTTTGATGACCTTGAACGCAGCGGCCAGGGAGAAAACGCGGCCTTCGCGCTGGTGGCCTTCCGCAACAGCGTAAAGGCCACGCCGGGGCTGGAATATGTGGGCAAGGTCTTCAGCGATTTTAAAACCGTAAAAGACCGCAAGGCCCTGGAAAAAGACCTGCTTGCCGTGCGCGAGGCCACAGTTTCCAGCCACGCCTTTAATGAAGATTCCATGGCCGGGGTCAAAGAGGCCATAGACAAGCTGAGCTGGGACAAATACCCCTCACGCCTGCTTATTCTTATTTCAGACGCGGGGCCTGTTCCCGCTTCAGATGTCTATTCTTCCACCGGCATGGACGCGGCGGAAATACGCGACTATGCAAGGGCGCAAAATATATGGATAACCGTCCTGCATGTGCAAAGCCCGGTCGGGGCCAAAGACCACAAGCCCGCAGCGCAGGCTTACCAGCAACTTACCCGTATGAGTGACGGGCGTTCCAACTACATAGCCATTCCCGCGCCCACCCCGCAACAGGGGGCCAGGGATTTCGCCAGGGCGGCCAGGGCCCTTTCCTCCATTGTGGGCGGCGTGATTAAAGAAACCCTTGCGGGCAAGGCCCCCAACGCGCCCAAACCCGGCCAACCGGGCACGCCGCCAGCCACTCCAGAGGAACAGGCCAAGGAAACCGCCGCCGTGCTGGGCTATGCCATGCGGCTGGATTTTTTGGGGCAGACGCGCAAAAATCAGGCCCCGCAAGTGGTAAAAGCCTGGATTTCCGATATGGACTTGGCCCTGCTGGCCCAAGATAAATACAGCCCGGCCACGGAAGTTGCCGTGCTGCTTACCAAAAACCAGCTCAGCGATTTGCAGCAACAGCTCAAAATTATTATTGATAATGCGGAACGCACCAAAAAAACGGATTCACGCGACTTTTTTCAAGGCATACTTTCCGCATCCGCCCAGCTAAGCCGCGACCCGGCCGCCTTTAGCAAAAAACCGGGCCGCAATTTGCAAGAAAGCGGCGTGCTGGCGGAATTTCTTGAAGGACTGCCCTACAAAAGCGACATCATGCTGCTGACGGAAGATGACTGGTACCGCATGAGCGTTGGCGAGCAAACAGCCTTCATAAACCGCCTGCGTTCCCGCATTGCCCGTTACGCGGAATATGACCGCGACGCCGACAACTGGGAAAGCTTTGGGGCCAGGGATTCCGGCGACTGGGTGTACCGCGTGCCTTTAAATATGTTGCCCTGATGCCCCAAATGCTCTATCAGGCTATAAATTTGCGCAAACAGCGCCTGCAACCCGGCGGGGCCTACAGCCTTGAAGTGCCGGAACTGGGCATAGATTACGGGGAAAAATTGCTGATAACCGGGCCCTCCGGCTGCGGCAAAAGCACCCTGCTGGACATGCTCTGCCTTGTTTTGCGGCCAGACGCGGCAGATGCACTGCGCTTTTGCCCGCCCGGCATGCTTGCCGGCCCGGCGTCCTCGGTTTCCGGCCTTGGCGGCGGGTTTGCCCCCGGCGTCAGGTCTGGTCTGGATGATTCCGCCCCGGCTTCGTCAGCCTTGCCCGGCCCCGGCATCTTTGACACCGGGCTGGACGTAATGGCCGCTTGGCAAGACGGCAAGCTGGAAGCCCTGGCCCTGGCCCGGCGGCATATCGGCTATGTGCTGCAAACCGGCGGACTGCTGCCCTTTTTGCGCGTGCGGGAAAATATAGCCCTGCCCATCCGGGTGAGCGGGGGAAGCGGGGTGAGTGGGGGACGCGGGGTGGGTGGGCAAAGCGCCGCATGCGGGGCGCATGTAAAAACAGCTTCCAGCGCAACGCCTTCCGCCATGGATAACCCTAATGCGGCCAGTTCCGGCCCTGTTGGTTCCGGCGCAATTTGTTCCGGCGCAAGCCCTTACGGCGCAAGGCTGGCGGAAAACAGCGCCCGCGTTTGCGCGGAACTGGGCATTACCCACCTGCTGGAAAAATTCCCCCAGCAACTTTCTGTGGGCGAACGCCAGCGCGTGGCCATTGCCCGCGCCCTGGCCCCCAACCCGGCGCTTATTCTGGCCGATGAACCAACGGCGGCCCTTGACCTTGGCAATTCCGGCCGGGTGCTTGACCTGCTAAGCCGCCTGTGCGCGGAGCAGGGTTCCGCCCTGGTACTGGTAACCCACGCCCCGGAAGAGATGAAGGACGCCGGTTTTCGCCGCCTGCGCTTTGAACAGCAAAGCCCGGAAGAAGGGCGCACCGTTGCCGTGTTGCGGCCTGTGGCCTCCGCGCATTCTGCGCTTGCTGCAAATCCTGGGCCGTTGCCGCCGCAACATTCTGAAATGTCTGAAGTTATTAAGAGTGACGGTGCAAAGGCTGACGATATAAAGGCCGGCGGCACAGCGGACGCGGCGCCCGCGCCCCGGCCATCCCGCTTTTCCCTGCCCTTGCCCCTTTCGTTGGCCTGGGCGGATTACGCCTTTGAGCGCCTTCTTTCCGCCTGCTCTGTGCTGGCGCTTGCTGCCGTGCTGGCCCCCCTGCTGGTGCTTCTGGGCGTAAGCAACGGCATTGTGGGCAGCCTTACCAGCCAGCTTTTGCAAGACCCGCGTAATCTGGAGGTTATCCCTTCCGGCAGCGGCAAATACCCGCCCCGGTGGTTTGAAGATTTTGCCAAAAGGCCGGACGTGGGCTTTGTCATTCCGCAAACGCGTTCCATTGCCGCTACAATTTATCTTGCCCCGGCAAGCGCGGGGGCATCCGGCAGCGAGGCCTCGCTTGTGCCGTCCGGCCTGCATGACCCGGTGCTTGAACGGCGTCTGGAACCGGGGTTGCGCCTGCCGCCGCTGTTTGACCTGGCCGACCCGGCGAGGCTGGACAACTTGTCCAATTTGGGCGGCCCAGCCATACAAACAGACACTGAAAGAGAAGCCCCTGGCAATGAAAGCCAAGCCGCGCAAACCGAAGCTTCCGCCGCACAAACTGGCACACAAACCGCCGCACAGGCCGCCGCACAAACTGGCGGGCCAGAAAGCGCAACGCCGGGCGGGCAAGTGAATGAACCTGCCGCGCAAGCGGAAGCCCCGGTAATTCCCATAATCATTTCCGCCCCGGCTGCCGCCAAAATTCAGGCCAAAGCCGGGGACCGCGTCACAGGCTCAGTGCAACGTGTGGTGGAACGCAAGCGGGAAAACGCCCTTGCCACGCTGGAAGTGCTGGCCGTGTTGCCGCTGGAAGCCCAGCAGAAGGAAGCGGTTTACGTGCCGCTGTTCTTCCTTGTGGCCTGTGAGGATTTTCGCGATGGCCGCTCGGTGCCCGGCCTGGGCTGGGCCGGTAATGACGCGCCGCGCTGGCAAGACCGCAATTTTGCGGGCTTCCGCCTTTATGCCTCCGGGCTGGACGCGGTAAGCGGGTTGCGCCAATATTTTGCGGGCCAGGGCATAGAGGTTTATACCCAGGCGGAAGCCATTGAAAGCGTAAAAAGCCTGCATTCCGCCTTCAGCGTGGTGTTTTTTCTGGTAAGCGGGGCGGCCCTGTTCGGGTTTATGGCTTCCGTGTTCAGCAACAGCCTGGCCGCAGTCAAGCGCAAAAGCCGATCGCTGGGGCTTATGCGTCTTATGGGCCTTACGCGGGGCGGCATTATGCTTTTCCCGCTATTTCAGGCCCTTATGTCGGCAGTGGCGGGCAGCACTGTGGCCTTTGCCCTTTACGCCGTGGTGGCGGCCTGCATAAACAGCGTCTTTCAGGGCCGGGTGCCCAATGGCGGGGTGGTGTGCAGCCTGCGTTTTTATCATATTCCGGCCTGTTATATACTTGTGGCGGCTTTTTCCTTGTTGGCCGCTTTGCGCGCCGCCCGGCAGGCCGCCGCTCTTGAACCTTCAGAGGTGATCCGTGATGTTTAGGTTGAAAAAAAAGGCGGGTGTTTCAGCCCGCCGCCCCTTGCCCTTGCTGTTTTGTCTGGCCCGGCGGACTCGCCTGACTTGCCCGGCGTCTTATAGGGCTACTTGCCTGGCGTCTTATAGGGCGGCTTGTCTGGTGGTTTGTTTGGCGGCTTGCCTGGGCGGACTGGCCGGGTTGCAACTTTTCCCCGATGGGGCGCAGGCCGCGCTAAAGCTTAAAGGCAGCGGGGCAAACCTGGCGGATGCCTTCAACCCCAGGCCGGAAGATTCGGACATCATTCTGCCCATGCCCTGCAATGGCAGCATGGCGTTCAAGGCCGTGGGCATCGCGGGCGGCGGCTTCCTTTCTGACCTTGAAATGCCCTTCGGCACAGACAAAAGCCAGCGGCAAGACAGGGACTATTATGAACGCCCGTACAATGCCGCCGTAAGCGGCCCCTTTTCCAGCAAAGACCTGCCCAAAGCCTGGCAGGCCAAGCTGCCCAAAAACAGCAATGGCTACGGTTTTTACCTGATAGGCAAGTACGAGGTCAGCGCCCTGCAATGGGGGCTGATTATGGAAAACGCCTGCCCGGCTCCCGGTTCTGATATAGACCAGGCCGATGCGGCCCCCAAAACCGGCCTAAGCTGGTTTGAAGCGGTGGAATTTAGCCGCAAGTATACGGAATGGCTGCTGAAAAACGCCCCGGAAGCCTTGCCGCGTTTTGACGGAGACGCAAAAAATATCGGCTACCTGCGTTTGCCTACGGAACTGGAATGGGAATACGCCGCGCGCGGCGGGCAGGCTGTGACCGGCGACAACCTGCGGCATGAAGACTTCGTCCCCCGGACAGAAGGGGAAAAGCTTGAAAATTACGCGGTTTACCGCCCGGAAGGGGCCAGCCGCATTGCAGAAAACCCCAGCCCCATAGGCAGCCGCAAGCCCAACCCCCTTGGGCTTTACGATGTGCTGGGGAATGTTGCGGAAATGGTTTTTGATTCCTTTCACTTTTCTCTTGGCGGGCGCTTGCACGGTTCCAGCGGCGGGTTCATCCGCAAGGGCGGCAGCTACCTTTCCGGCGAGGCGGAAATTTTGCCCGGACGCCGCGAGGAAGTGGCTTTTTTTCAGGCGGAAGGCAGCGCCAAAGCCAAAGACCTGGGTTTTCGCCTGGCTCTTTCCGGTATAAACACGCCGGGTGGTTCCCGCCCGGAACAGCTGGAAACGGAATGGAAAAACGCCGGGGAGCGTGACATTGTGCTGCTGGATAACAGCAAAAACCCCCTGGAAGAAATAGACCGCCTTATCAAGGCCAGCAAAAGCCCCACGGAGCAGGAAAACCTGACCCGCCTGCGCGGCGTGCTGAAAGATAACCGCATCGCGCTGGAACGGCAGTATGAAAAATCCGCCGATGGGCTGGCCCGCAGCTCCGCCTACATGATAGACGCCATCAAAAACTACGCGGTGCGCCGCCAAATGTCCCTGGACGCCATAAAAAAAGACAAAATCCAGCTTGCCGCCCTGGCGGAAGAACGGCGCGACCTGCTGGAATTACAAAAAAAACTCGCCCCAGCCCAGAAAAAGGAACAAGAACAGGTAAAACAGTTGCTTAAGCAAAATACGGATGAAAAACAGCTATATGAAAAAGATATAACGGGCCATGAGGAAAACGTGAAGGTGTTTACCCGTTCCTTGCTGAATGCAACCGATTTTTATAGCGACAAAATATCTGAAGCCCTTATTTACCAGGCGGATATGTTTGAAACAGCGCTGAAAAAAGTGGGCGCGGATTTTGCCGCCGATGACCTGATAAGCCGCAACATGCGTTTATCACTGGATATCTATGGCAAGCACGTAAAAGGCTTGCGCAAAGGACAACGCCCCCTGGGACGTGAAGCCATTTTGAAAGATATTTTGCCGCAAGACTTTATGGAACAGCTTAAAATATAGAAGAGGCCGTTGCACAATGAGAATTTTTGTTCTTTTATTCCATTTCTAGATAAAACTTGCACTAATTATCCAAGGCCATGCGGATATTGATCGGGTTATTTCTGTATTTGCCTCCAGGTGGTTCAGGCCGTGGAGGAGTTGTTCCTCCACGGCGTCCAAGCTTGAAAAAACGCGATT
>JAVBMP010000023.1:0-14312 GCA_031552315.1 Desulfovibrionaceae bacterium
CATCGCGGCGTGAAAGCTTCACCCGTTTATTTGTGAAGCTTTTCCAAACAAAGGACGGCCCATTTTGAGGCCGTTGCACAGTGAGAATTTTTGTTCTTTTACAAGGAGTGCGAGTTCCGTGCGGAGGGAGTATATTCAAGCATATATGACCTTCGCGCGGGACGAAGCACGACGCAGTAAAAGGGCAAAAAGGCCATTGTGCAACGGCCTCATTTTGCGTGTTTGCGCAAAATGGGCCGTTTTTTTTGCGGCCAAGCGTTTGTAAAACCGGACTTGGCCCTTGTCAGGACAACAAAATTATCTTATTGAAAAAGTATTGAACCAAGTGAACCAGCCTTCACCATACTAGAGTGGTTTACGCTTGAAATAGTCGCTTAACGGCGAGCAAAGCTCGCCTACGACTATTCCGCGGCAAGGATTTGAAGACAAATCCTTGCTGAGCAATTCACTCATTTCAATCGTAAATTGCTCTAGGCAGTGTAGTCATGAGCGTGAATTTTGTTCTCTGACAAGGAAGAAAGCCTTTTTATGGAGGGAATGTACTCCTACGGTACTTGACCGGAATAAAAGGGCTTTCTGACGCAGACAGAGGGCAAAAGGCACCTCGTGACGACACTGCCTGGAAAAAGTCATATAAATTGCCCACAAATAAGTAGCCCGTAAAATCTTTGGGGGTACAGGGGGAGGGAACTGTGCAAGTAAAAATTTGGGGCACCAGAGGTTCTACACCCGTTTCTTCACCGGAAACAACCCGCTTTGGCGGCAACACCACCTGTGTGGAGGTTGTTACAGACGCCGGCGACCACATAATTTTTGACGCGGGCACCGGCATACGCGCCCTTGGCGATGAACTGCTTAAAAACCCGCGCCACAACTGCACTATTTGCCTTACCCACGCCCATTGGGATCACTTGCAGGGCCTGCCCTTTTTCGGCCCGCTGTATGAAGCCGGCTGGGCAATAACCATACGCGGCAGCGCAACAATGGGCAAGGAAGGCACAAAGGCCACGCTGGAAAATATTTTCAATGGCCGCAACTTCCCGCTGAAGCTGGACAACACCCCAAGTTCCCTGACCATAGCGGACTTTGTCCCCGGTGAAAGCTTTACCGCGGGTTCCGCCCATGTGGAAACCTGCCTTACCACCCACCCCGGCGACTGTGTGGCCTACAAGGTAACCGCCGACGGTTGGACATTCACCTTCACCGGCGACCATGAATGCGGGGCGGACGCTGAAAGCCGCCTGGAAAACAACTTCATAAAAGGCAGCGATGTTCTGCTGGTAGATGCCCAATACACCGCGCAAGAATACCCCGCATACCAGGGCTGGGGCCATTCAAGCCATGAAAGCTGGCCGGAACTGGCCGCGCGGGCAGATGTTTCCCTTCTGGCAATGACCCACCACGACCCAACCAGCACAGACAGCAAACTGCTTGATATACAAGACTATTTGAACAAGGCCTTTGACCACCTGCCCATCAACATCGTCATGGCCTATGAAGGCATGGTGCTTACAGATAACACCACGGAAGAACTTGACCCGGGCAATGCTTCAAACACCGCGTCATGCTGGCTTTGCGAGTTCAGCAAGGGGCTTTCAAAATTTTCTGACGTGCCCATGATGCTTGACCGCATCTTGCAAAAAACCCGCCGGGTAAGCATGGCGGACGCGGGCACCATATACCTGATTGAAGGCGACGAACTGGTGTTTTCCTACACGCACAACGACACGCTTTTCCCCGGCGCGGCCGGTTTGCGCCATGTTTACCAAAATTCCCGCCTGCCGCTGAACACGGCCTCGCTGGCCGGGTACACCGCTGTCACCGGTTCCGCCCTGAATATTGCGGACGTGCGCAAGCTGCCGCCAAACGCCCCCTATAAATTCAATGAAAGCTTTGACCTTAGCACCGGCTACCGCACGGTTTCCATGCTGGTTGTGCCCTTGCGCGTAAAAGAAAATATAGTCGGGGTGCTGCAACTTATAAACCGGCAAGACGCCAAGGGTAAAGCCATACCCTTTTCCCCGGAAACGGAATCCCTTATTTTAAGCGTAACAGATGGCGCGGCGCTTTCATTGGGGCAAGGCATTATTTCACGCGAGCTTATCTTGCGCATGCTGCGCATGACAGCCCTGCATGACCCGGAAGAAACCAGCATGCACGTGCGCCGGGTGGGGGCCGTGGCGGCGGAGGTATACCACCGCTGGGCGCTTGACCACGGCGTGCCTGACCATGACCTGAAGATATACAAAGACCAGATCCAACAGGCCGCCATGCTGCATGACCTTGGCAAAATGGGCGTTTCTGACCTTATTTTGAAAAAAAACGGCCCCCTTACGCCGGAAGAACGCGGCACCATGCAAAAACATTGCAGGCACGCCAAAGACATTTTCAGTTCCTTCACCACCTGGCCCATAGACAAGCTGGCAAAGGAAATAGCCCTTAACCACCACCAAAAATGGGACGGCACAGGCTACACCGGCAGTGATGACGACCCGGTGCTGGCCGGGGAAGATATACCCCTTGGCGCGCGCATAACCGCCCTGGCGGATGTTTATGACGCCCTTATTTCCCGCCGCAGCTACAAGGATCCAATGCCGCGCGAAAAGGCGCGGGCCATTATAAACAAAGACGCCGGCACCCACTTTGACCCGGAAGTGGTGGAGGCCTTCAACCAGATAACAGACGTCATAGACGCGATTTGCGACTGCTTTGTTTAGCAGGCCCTAACACACCAAAATTAAAAGAATAGCTTCTTTTTTAATTCAATAGCTTGTCTAAAACATCACTTTCAGGTATGGTTATGTAAATTGCAAATTCCATTACGCCATATTGCCACGGGGGTTCCGGCTATTTCACTGTAACATATGATTTTCAGGGGGAACTATGAAAACACGTTTTATATGCCTGTCCATATGCCTGCTTTTACTTTGCGCTTTCGCCGCTTCCCCGCAGTTCTCCCTGGCAGCGGAAGAACCTTTGGCCGCCCAGGCCATTTCTATTACCCCGGAAGCCTGGGTGGAGCGCGGCGGGCAAAAAACCCCGCTTCAGCAAAAAGATAAAATCTACCGCAGCGATGTTGTGCTTACCGGCCCCGCCGGGCGGGTTCAACTGCTGTTTGAAGACGATACCGTCATAGCCATGGGGCCAGATTCCTCCGTGGCTATTTCTGATTTCAGCTTTGGCGAAGGCAAAAAGCCCAACTTCGCGGCCAACATGGCCAAAGGCACGGCCCGCTTTGTAACCGGGCAAATTGTAAAGCAAAACAAAGAAGGCTTCAACGTTTCCACCCCCACAGCCACCATAGGCATACGCGGCACCACGGTTTATATCCAGCTAAGCCCGGAAATGGCCAAGTTTGTTGTTGAAGCCATGGAGGCGGGCAATACCGTGGTAATACGTGACAGCTCCGGCAACCTGCACACGCTTGGCAGTTCCGGCCAGGGCCTTATTCTTGGCCCGGATGGCGCAACATACATAAACATTACCCCCGGCGAACTGCACAGCAACAATAACTCCACCACAGGCAGCGGCACCGGGAACACCGGAGACGGAGACGGGGACGACCCCATCATACTTACCGGCACAACCGCCCTTGCCACAGACAATCTTAACGCCGCCCTTGTTACGGAAACCGGCAACTTTTTGGGCGACAGCCGGGTTCTGCCCCAAATTCAGCAGACTCAGCAAACAGTATTTTATAGTGGCAGCGTGGTATCAGCAAACGTTGGCTACCGAACAGGGACCTTCAGCTTTACCGGGGACCTGTTTCACAATAACATTACAGACGCCACATTTAACATTGCTGACAGCATGACCCCGGCAGACTTCCTTAACGCTGCTAACGGATCAGGCGCTATTTTTTCTGACAGAAGCTATAAGATAGAAAATTTTACTATTGTTTCAAAGGGCGGAGATTATGCCGCCGCAATCGGTTTGACCATGAATGGCAACCTTACGCCTGAAGGCACGACCAGCGGCACATGGGAAGCCCAGACCACTGGTGCGCCACAAGACGATGGAACGTACCAGACCACTGCTGCGCCTGCTCCAGTGTTCTAAATTAAGGCGCGCTGGGCGAACAATTTGGCGAGATAATTTGGCGCGATAATTTGGCGCGATAATTTGGCGGGCCAAATTTATCAGCTAGGCAATTTCCATTACGCCGGAAGCCTGGGTGGAATGCGGCGGGCAAAAAACCCCGCTTCAGCAAAAAGATAAAATTTACCATAGCGATATTGTGCTTACCGGCCCAGCCGGGCGGGTTTAGCTGCTGTGTGAAGGCGATACCGTCATATCCATGGTGCCGGATTCCTCCGTGGAGGCAGTTGCACAATGAGAATTTTTGTTCTTTTACAAGGAGTGCCCATATCACGTGGTTCCGTGCGGAGGGAGTATATTCAAGCATATATGACCTTCGCGCGGGGCAAAAAGCCAACTTTGCGGCCAGCATGGCAAAAGGCACGGCCCGTTTTGTAACTGGGCAAATTGTCAAACAAAACCGGGAAGGCTTCACGGTTTCTACCCCCAACGCCACTAGACTTCACCATCACATCACGCGGACAAGGGGGTGGCCTGGTGTACCTCAATGCGGCCACAGTGCTGATGGAAGGTGATATTAGCAACACAACCTCTACCAGCGGCAGCTTTAAAGTTATAAATAGCGACGGCGCCACCATCGCGGATCAAGGGACTTACACAAGCAATTAAATAATTGCCAACTACCATAGACAATAACCAAAGTAGCGAACTATGAAACAAAAACACTCACATCTTCTTGCCGTTTTGTTTTTTACCGGGTTATGTCTTTTTTCAGCATTTTTCGCGCCAACTCCGCTTTGGGCGGCCAACTTACCGGCTGCCCAAAGCGCCTTCCAGCAAAGCAAGGCAGAGGCCCTTAGCCTTTATGATGCCGGAAAATATGAAGATGCCTTTACGCTTTACATGCGGCTGCTGCGGCAGGAACCGGATGATGAGGAAATAAACCTTGGCGTGGCCAAAAGCGCCGGCAAGCTGAACAATTACAACCACGCGGCGGTCGCGTATGAACGCCTGGTGCGGCTGTTCCCCAACAAGGCCGTTTACCGTATTGAACTGGCCCGCATGTTTGTGCGCCAGGGCGATGCGGAAAGCGCCCGCCTGGTGCTGGAAGAATTGCGCCGCTACCAGCCGAACATTTCTGACAGCGAAATCACAGACGCCGTAAGCGCGCTTGAAAGGTCTGAATCCCCCTGGATGCTGCATGGCCGTTTAAGCAGTGGCCTGATTTATGACAGCAACGCCAACCACGGCCCGAACACGCGCTTTTTCACCTTTGACATGCCCGGCATATTTGAAATACCCGGCATTGAAAAGCAAGACACCTACGGCGGCTACCTTTCCGGCATGCTGGACGGCGGCTACCGCCTTGGCAAAGATTCTCCCTTCTGGGTAGTGGCGGACGCCGCCGGGTACCGCCGCTGGAACTTTGATAATTCCCTTAGCAGCAACAACATGTTCGCCTTTGGCCGGGCAGCCCTGGGCGGCCGCATGATCGGTTCAAACTTCCTTGTGGACGTGCGCGGCAAGGCGGAAGTGCTTGACCAGGACAACCGCATTGGGCCGGATCAGTTCGTAAAGGTCTGGGGCGGGGAAGGCACCGTCATTTACAGCGTTGTCCCTTCCGTGCAGCTTATCACGCGCGGCGGGTTTGAACACCGCTCATACGACAGCAAAGACGGGCATGAAGGGCAATACTGGAATATTGGGGAAAGCCTGCGCGTGTTTTTTGGTGAAAGCCAGCACCATGCCTTGCTGGGCGTGCGCTATATCGGCGGCAACGCCGGGCATGACGTTTATGACTACAAGGGGTGGGAAGCCAACGCCTCCGCAACCTTCAAGGCCCCGTATGATATTGATATAACCCCGTTTATAACTTACCGGGCAGAAAATTATGACGGCCCGGCAACCGTGTGGGAAAGGCAAAGGCGCAAAGATGAACAGTGGCGCCTGGGCCTGGCCGCCTGCTGGAACATTACAAGCAACTTTTTTGTGGACGCGTCCTACAGCTTTTCCAAAAACTCTTCCAGTTCGGCGCTGTACCGCTATAACCAGCACATGCTCACTTTTGGGGTAGGGCTGAAATTTTAGACAGCGTTGGCAAAAGCGCTTTTTGACAACGTCCAGGCTCAAACCTGACACCAGCCGGGGGATACATGTTTGGCGGCAATCAAAAAACAACGCGCCTGTTCCGCTTTTTGTTGCTTATTCTTGGTATTTCCTGCCTGCAACTGGCCTTTTACATTTGGCGCCCGGCCTTCATCGCGCAAATAGACTACAAAATTTATGACAGTTTGTTGCGCCTGCACGCGGGGGGCACGCCCTCACCCCTGCCGGTAATTGTTGATATTGATGAAGCCAGCCTGGCCGAATATGGGCAATGGCCCTGGCCGCGTTACATCATGGCCCGCCTGGTGGCTAACCTGGCGGAACAGGGCGCGGCGGTTACCGCCTTTGACGTAATCCTTTCTGAACATGACCGCACTTCCCCCGTACGCTTGAAAAAAGACCTTAAAACCCACCTGGATTTTGACGCGGATTTCAAAGACCTGCCCGAAGACCTGCAAGACTACGACATTTTGTTCACCACAGTACTGGACCCGGCTTACACCGTGCTGGCCTTTTACACCACGGACAAAGCCTCAAACACCGCCCTGCCCCAGGGCGTGAAGTTTGTGGAACAGTACCCCCTGGGCGCTGTGAACCCGGCCAGCGGCATAAACCGGGCCGCCGGGGGGCTTTTTCCCCTGCCGGAATTCAGTGAACGCGCCTCGCTTGGGGCCATAAACTCCTTTACAGATTTTGACGGCCTGGTGCGCAGCGTCCCCCTGCTAAGCCAGATAGAAGGGCGCATTTACCCCAGCCTGGCCTTGCGCGCGCTAATGCTGCAACAAAATGTGAAAAGCCTGGTGCTGGCCGGTGATGAAGACGGCCTTAACAGCATAAAGCTGGGCAAAACCTCCATCCCGGTAAAACCCAATGGGGCCTTGCCCCTGCTTTACCGTGGCGGCGCGGGGCAATACCCGTATTACAGCGTCAAAGATGTTATGGAAGGCAAACTCCCGCCAGACGCGCTTAAAGACCGCATAGCGCTTGTCGGCACATCTTCAGCCGGGCTGCTTGATATACGATCCACCCCCTTTGAAGCGGTGCTGCCCGGGGTGGAAGTGCACGCCACAGTCATAGACAACATACTGAATGACCGTTACATTTCCATACCACCCTGGAGCCTTGGCGCACAGGCCATTGCGGTGCTGCTCTGTTCCGTGCTGGCCGGGTTTCTTTTTGGGCGCGGCACCATGCCGGTGTATTCCATTGGCGGCCTCTGCATGCTGGGCGCTGTCTGGGGGGCAAGCATAGCCCTGTTCCGCAACGGGGTATATTTTTCTCCGCTTTTTGTGACAATGGCCATAATTATTTCCGGCTTGCTCATAATCAGCCTGCGCGTTTGGGGTGAAGAAGTGCAAAAACGCGCCATTCAAGCCGCCTTTGGCCGCTATGTGGCGCCGGAAGTGGTTGAACGCATTGTCAATGAAGGCGCGGAAGTGTTTTCTGGTGAAGAAAAGGAAGTAAGCATTCTGTTCACAGACTTGCGCGGCTTTACCTCTATTTCAGAAAAGCTGTCGCCAAGCCAGGTTGTGCGCCTCTTGAACCGCTACTTCACGCCCATGACGGCCCTGGTGCGCAACAACAAGGGCACGCTGGACAAATTCATAGGCGATGCCCTTATGGCCTTTTGGAATGCCCCGCTTGATGTGGCGGAACACCCCAAAATGGCCCTGCAAACCGTAATGCAAATGACGCAAACCCTTAAAGAACTTAACCCGGAACTGAAAAAGGAATTCGGCATTGAACTGCGCATGGGGGCCGGGCTGCACTGCGGCAAGGTTTCCGTGGGCAACATGGGTTCAAATGAACTTTTGTCCTACACCATCATAGGCGACAGCGTAAACCTGGCCTCACGCATTGAAGGCCTTACCTCCACCTTTGGCGTGCCCGCCCTGGTAAGCGGAGAACTGCGCGAAAAATGCGGCGACGCCTGGCACTTTGCGCAGCTGGATTCCATAATGGTAAAAGGCCGCACCCAACCGGTAGATATTTACCTGCCCCTTGGCGAGGATGAAGCCAATACCCGAAAAAAAGAACTGGAAACGCACACCCTGGCCCGCCAGCTGTACACTGAAGGCAGCTTCGCCAACGCGCTGGAAATGTTTGAAGCCCTGCACGCGGAATACCCGGAACAAAAAATGTACAACGTCTACCTTGAACGCTGCCAACACTTTTTGCAAAACCCTCCGCCCCCCGGACAGCTTGTCTGGCAAATGACCAGCAAGTGAAAGCAAGAAGAATGCCTCCGGCGGCCAAAGGGGGTGACCCCCTTTGGAAACCTCAAAATGAAAACACCCGGTTTTGAACCTTGCAAGGTTCAAAACCGGGTGTTTTCATTTTGAGGGGGTTTGGGGGAAATCATTTCCCCCAATATTACAGGCCTTTTTGGTAGTCGGCCGCGCTTATAAGCAAGTCGCGCGAAGCGCCTTCCGCCATGCGAATTTTTACCATCCAGCCTTCTGTATAGGGGCCGGTGTTCACCAGGGTGGGTTCATCGGCCAGGGCCTTGTTTACGTCAATTACCGTGCCGGTTACCGGCATGTAAAGTTCGTTCACGGACTTGATGGATTCCACAGTGCCGAAGGATTTGCCGCCGTCAAAAGACTTGCCGGAAGCCGGAAGATCCACGTAGGCCACTTCACCCAGCTGGTCTTGCGCAAAGTCGGAAATGCCCACAATCGCGGTGCCGTCGCCGTTATCTTTAAACCATACGTGTTCTACGGTGTACTTGAGTTCATCCGGGTATTTCAGGTCGCTCATGCCAGTCTCCTTATTGGGTTTTGCACACTTTTTTCAAATGGGGGCCAACGCCTTCAGGCAAATGCTCAGTGCCCGGCCAAAGACAGGGCGGCTTCATAAAAGCCTTCCGCCAGTGTGGGGTGGGCGTGAATGGTGTTGGCAATATCTTGCGCGGTCGCGCCCATTTTGATAGCCAGGGCGGCTTCCGCTATAAGGTCTGTGGCGTGCGCGCCGGCCAGGTGCGCGCCAAGAAGCTTGCCGCTTTTGCCGTCACAAACAAGCTTGAACACCCCGGCCAATTCGCCCATGGCCTGCGCCTTGCCCAGTTCACGGAACTGGAACAGGCTGGTCTTCACTTCAAAGCCCTTGGCAGCCGCTTCAGCCTCTGTAAGGCCTACTGTGGCTATTTCCGGGCTGGTAAAGATGCCGGAAGGCACCACGCTGTAATCCATGCTCTGGTTTTTGCCCAGGCAGTTGGCGGCGGCGCAAAGCCCTTCAACAGAAGCCATGTGCGCCAGCATGATCTTGGCGGGGCCAAGCACGTCGCCAATGGCGTAAATGCCGGGCACGGAAGTTTCAAGCCGTTCATTTACGGTTACCCAGCCGCGGTTGTCTGTGGCAATGCCCGCTTCCGCAAGGCCAAGGCCCTGGGTGTTGGGCACGCGGCCAATGGTTACCAGCACGGCGTCCACAATCATTTCACTTTCCGGCTGAGCGCCTTCCGCCGGGACGAAGGGTGAAGCGCCAAGAATGGCTTTTACGGAACCGTCGGCCAGCTTTTCCACCCGGCTTACGGTGCGGCCAAGTTCAAGGGCTATGCCGCGTTTTTTGGCTTCCCGCTGCAAAAGCTTGCTCATTTCTTCATCAACGGAAGGCAGAGGCAACAGGCGGGCCTGCCCTTCCACTATAGTCACGTCTGAACCAAAGGCCTTGTAAATGAAGGCCATTTCAGACCCGATAACCCCGCCGCCCACTATCAGCAACCGCTTGGGGGCCTCTTGCAGCAGCAGCGCGTCATCGCTGGAAAGAATGCTTTTGTGGTCAATGGGCAATGAGGGCAGGTTAAGGCCGCTGGAGCCTGTGGCGATAATTATTTTGTCGCCGCCAATTTCCATAATGGAACCATCTTCAGCCGTAACGCGCACAAGACCGGCGTTTACTACCTGGCCGCGCCCGCGCAACAGCCTTACCTTAAGCATGTTGCAGGTTTTTTCCAACCCGCCGCGCAGCACTTGCCCAACTTTTTCCTTGCGGGCCACCACTCCGGGCATGTTCACGGCGGCTTCACCCACGCCATTTATGCCAAATTCCGCCAGACGGTGCGCGGTTTCAAGCGCTTCCGCAGAGGCCTTCAGGGTTTTGGTGGGGATGCAGCCGGTATTGAGGCAGGTGCCGCCAATATGGTGCGATTCAACAAGGGTAACTTCGGCTCCGGCTTTGGCGGCGGCAAAGGCTGCAGTATATCCGCCGGGTCCGCCGCCGATTACGGTAATTTTGGTCATTTTCAAACTCCTTCAGGAAGGGGTGGTGGTCGGTGTAAAAATTACGCAATCCATAGCTAGCGGTATAAGCCGGGCCGCAAAAAAAGGTTGTTCCTTTAGCGACATTCTTGTGAAAAAAATCTACTTCCGAAAGCCGCTTTGGTCAAGCGGAAGACCTTGGCAAAAGGCCGTTGCCGGGCAATTCACCCATTTCAATCGTAAATTCCCCCAGGCAGTGTAGTCACGAAGGGCAAAAGGCACCTCGTGACTACCTTGCCTAGTCTTCAATCACATCCAGATTTATCTTGTAGGTAATGGGGAAGGCCCCTTCAAGCGAGGCCGTAACAAGGCAGCCCTGCTGCATTACTTTTACCACGCGGTCAAAGGTGTCTTCATATTCTTCAGACATGCGCACGGTTACGTCAAGGGCAAGGGCCACCACGCGGGCGCGTTTTTTTTCATCCACCCCGGTTTCCAGCGTGGCTTTGCCGCTGATTTTTTCATACTTGGCCCCGCGGGTATCCAATGCCTTGGCCAGGGCCCCGCAAAAGCAGTAAAGCGCGGATGAACCAAGAAGTTGCTTGGCTGTGCCGCCGCGTTCATCTTCCGGCACGCCGGTGTAGTCTATTTTTATGTCGCCCAAGACGGGGGAACCGGTGTGCAGTTTGACTATGCCATTTTCTTTGCTGTAACCGACTGAAAGTTCCGCCATAATTTAACTCCGGCAATTAATAATGTTGTGCCGGAGCGGCGCAGTATGATGTAAAAAACTGAACCGCTCCGGGCAAGTATATCAAATGAGGCCGTTGCCCGGGGAATTGGGCACCAGGCAATTGAGCAGGGCCAATTGGGCAACGGGCCTGATCAGGCGCAGTCGTGCTTGTCCCAGGGTTGACGGGCGTTGCGTTCCATGGCGGCTTCCATGGCCTGAACAGATTCGCCAAGCTTGGCTATTTCTTTCAAACGGGCGTTCGGGTCTTTAAGCGCCTGATAAAGCACGGTGCCGTCAAGGTCTGCCGGGATATATATTTCCGCAATATAACCCAGGGTGGGTATAACGTCCTTGAAGGTGGCAGCGCGGTTTACAATGCCGTTTTTGGCTATGCCGTTGCCGGAAAGCACCAGCCCCTTGTCGCACACCATGCAAAGGGTAACGCGGCGGCCTGTCGCTTCCATAATGGCGGCAAGCCCGGCTTCAAACCCGGCGGCATCGTTGCTGAAGTCAACAACGGTAAGCGGGGTGCCGGCTTCCAGCTGGGCGGCCACGTCGGCGGCCTTTACAAACGCGGCGCCTTCAACGGCCCTGGCTTCCGCCAGCACGTCACCGTTTGTGAAAGAAGTGAAGATGGTGCCCTTTTCCTTGAAGGTATCCATTGAAGAATCCTTACAAACACACGCTTTGGGGCACACCACTATAATTGCTTTTTTTTCTGCCATGACAAACTCCTGTATGTTAAATTAATGTTCTTGTTAATTAGTGTTTATGAATGCCGCGCAGCCTTTTGTCAAGGGCCAATTTACCCCATTCGGCCGCAGGCATCTGTAACAGGCTTAAATATTATGCATAAACAACCTGTGTAAATTATCACAAAAGTCTGAAGCTGACAACCCGCCTGGGCGGGGGCTTTATCCCAAAAGCAGCAGAGAAAGCGCCATAAGCCCCATGCCGGAAACCAGGCCATAAACGCACAGGTGGTGCTCGCCGTATTCCTCCGCCGCCGGAAGCAGTTCGTCTATGGAAATAAACACCATTATGCCGGAAACCAGCCCGAAAAGCACCCCCATAAGGGTTGGGGTGAAAAAGGGCCGCAGCAGCAAAAAGCCCAGCAAGGCCCCCACAGGTTCCGCCAGGCCGGAAAGGAAGGAGTAGGAAAAGGCCTTCTTGCGGCTGCCCGTGGCATGGTAAATGGGTACGGAAACCGCAATACCTTCCGGTATGTTATGAATAGCCACCGCAACGGCGATGGCCAGGCCAAGGGCCGGGTCGCCCAGCGCGGCGGTAAAGGTGGCCAGGCCTTCCGGGAAGTTGTGCACCCCTATGGCAAGCGCGGTCATTATGCCGGTATGCTTAAGCTTTTCCGCTGTCGCTTCCCTCCTGCCGTGGAAGCCGTCTACCACAGTGGGGCGCATTTCTTCCACAAACCTTGCTTCATGCGGGTTTTCTCCGCTGGGCACAAGTTTGTCTATCAGCGCTATCAGCAGCATTCCGCCAAAAAAGGCCCCGGTAATTGCCCAGGCCCCGGCCTTTTCCCCAAGTTGCCCGGCAAGGCAGGCGCGGCCTTCCGGCAAAATTTCCGCAAAGGCCACGTAAATCATTACCCCGGCGGAAAAGCCCAGGCTCAAGGACAAAAACCGCGTGTTGGTGCGCTTGGCCAACAGCCCTATTACGGAACCTATGCCGGTTGACAACCCGGCAAAAAGCGTAAGCATGAACGCGTAAACAGGGATTTGATCAAACATTTGAAACACGCCTTTACATTTTTACTGATTAACAATATTCAAACGATAAAGCTTACGCCAAACAATTTTGGGCTTTTCAAGTTGAAACAATTGCGCATGAGTTTTTTGTGCTTACAAGGTTTCATCTACCGCAACGCAACCACTATGTAAACCATAAGGTTTTTATGAGCGATTTTACCCGGCAGCCCGTAACGGCCCCCAAGAAGCACCGCCCCAAAGTGGCCCTTGTTCATTACTGGCTTTTGACCATGCGCGGCGGTGAAAAAGTGCTGGAAGCCGTGCTGGGCCTGTTCCCGGACGCGGACATCTATACCCATGTTTATGACCCAAAAAATCCCCTGCCCTTTTTGCAAGGTAAAACCCCGCGCACCACGTTTATTCAAAAACTGCCCTTTGCGCGTAAACATTACCAAAAATATCTGCCGCTTATGCCAATGGCGCTGGAACAGCTTGACCTGCGCGGCTATGACCTGGTCATAAGTTTTGAATCCGGCCCGGCCAAGGGGGTTATAACCGGGCCGGAAACCACGCATATTTGCTACTGCCACAGCCCCATGCGCTATATTTGGGACTGTTACCATGATTATCTGGAGCGGGCAGGTCTGCTAAGCCGCCTGGGCATGCGGATATTTTCACGCGGGTTGCGCATGTGGGACTACACCAGCGCCGCCGGGGTAGACCATTTTATTGCCAATTCCCATTACATCGCGGGCCGGGTGCGCAAATTTTACGGGCGGGAAAGCGCGGTAATTTACCCCCCGGTGGAACTTGAAGCCTTCCGCCCCGGGCTTGAACCGCGCGGAGATTTTTACCTTTGCTACGGCCAGCTTACCCCGTACAAACGCATCGACCTGGCGGTGGAAGCCTTCAAACGCAACGGCAAAAGGCTGATTGTGGCCGGTGACGGGGAAGAACTGCCACGCCTGCAGGCCATGGCCACGCCCAACATCACCTTTGTGGGCAGGCAGGATAACGCCAGCGTGCTGCGCTATTTGCAAAGCGCCAGGGCCCTTGTCTTCCCCGGCAAGGAAGATTTCGGCATAATCCCGGTAGAGGCCATGGCCTGCGGCTGCCCGGTGCTGGCCTTTGGCCAGGGCGGCGCGCTTGAAACCGTGCGCGAAGGGGCAAGCGGCATGTTTTTTACCGAACAGACGGTTGAAAGCCTGGATGACTGCATAAGAAAGTTTGAGGAAAACGCTCAAGATTTTCCGGCGCAAAAAGTGGCCCAATGCGCGGAACAGTTCGGCAAGGCACGCTTTCTGCAAGAAATGCGGGAATTTATAACCACGCGTAGCGGTTTTGAAATAAGCTGACCTTCGCGCGGGATTTCGCAAACTGAGGCTATTGCACAATGAGAATTTTTGTTCTTTTACAAGGAGTGCGAGGTCCGTGCGGAGGGAGTATATTCAAGCATATATGACCTTCGCGCGGGACGAAGCACGACGCAGTAAAAGGGCAAAAAGGCCATTGTGCAACAGCCTCAAACTG
>JAVBMP010000075.1:0-21899 GCA_031552315.1 Desulfovibrionaceae bacterium
ACAAAAGAAACAGAGGAAAGTCCAGCAATTACTTGGGGGGCAATGCCCGGCCCTTGCCGCTAAAAAGCCGCTATTTTCGCGGCTTGAGGCTGTTGACAAAGTCCTCTTTGTCAACAGCCCGCCGCGCAGGCGTAGGCGGCATTCATTGCCGCCGTAAAGCGCCGGAGCGGGCGTGCCTTTACAAACCCCGGCCTTGCGGGGTTTGTAATCAAGCTGATCCGCGAACATCGCGGCTTTTAACGGTGTAACCGCTCTTTAACCGGCAGGGTTTCTGTCTGTTCCTATTTTCTACGCATCTTTTCCGTCTTCAGTTTCTTCGCCGGGTTCGGCAGTATTTTTTACCGCGCAGGCATCGCCTGCTTCCCCGTCCTTCCCTTCCACCTCTTCAGGCGTAAGATAGGTGGGCACAATGGGGCATTCCGCGGGCAGCGGAAATACGAAGGAAAGCAGCACGCCAAGAATCAGCACGCCTATTACCACAGCCAGGCTGACCAGGGGCGGAATATGAATGCCGGGCACCATAAGCAGCATTTTTGCGCCGATAAAAATCAAAATGACAATGACGGCCTTTTCCAGGTGGCAAAGGTAGCGCCGGGCCGCGGCCAGCAGGAAGTAGAGCGAGCGCAGGCCCAATATGGCAAAAATATTGCTGGTGTACACCAGGAAGGGTTTTTGCGTTATGGCGATAATGGCCGGCACGCTGTCAAAGGCGAACATTACATCGGCAAATTCTATGCACACCAGGCAGATAAAAAGCGGTGTGGCGAACAGTTTGCCGTTGCAACGCGTAAAAAAGTGGTTGCCCACAAGCTGGTTGTGCACCGGGAAGAAGCGCTTGGTAAGCTTTACGGACCAGTGGTCGGCGTAATCTTCAATTTCTTCATGGTCGCCATGTGAACTCTTCCACATTTTATAGGCTGTCCAGAGTATGAACAGGCCGAAAACGGTCATGGCGTAAACCTTTCCCACCTCTATAATGGCGGTGCCCAGGGCCACAAAAAGCAGGCGTAATACCAGCGCGCCTATAATGCCGTAATAAAGCACCCGGTGCTGGAATTTGTCCTTGATGCTGAAAGAGGCGAAAATGGCCATGATAACAAAAAGGTTATCCACTGAAAGCGATTTTTCCAGCAAATAACCGGCCATAAACAGGAAGGCGTCATCCTTGCCGTGGGTAAGCCCCACATACACCGCGAAACCGCAGGCCAGGCTTATCCAGAACACAGACCACGCGGCCGCGCTTTTGGCGGAAATAACCTGGTCGGATTTGTGCGCGAACAGGTCAACCATAAGGCAGACAACCACCAGCACCGCAAATACCAATAAATTCAGCAGAGAATAATCCCCAATCATGTTCAACCCTTGGTTAAGATTGCCGGACAGGCCGGGTCAATTACAGGCCGGGCCTGTAAACTTCTTGTTTTAATTTATAGAATATACACTGTTAAATAAAAAAGACAAAGAGATTTTTGATGGGGTTGCCGCATCGAGGCCGTTGCACAATGAGAATTTTTGTTCTTTTACAAGGAGTGCCCCTTATCGCATAGGGCGTGCGGAGGGAGTATATTCAAGCATATATGACCTTCGCGCGGGACTACGGAACATGGGCACAACGCAGTAAAAGGGCAAAAAGGCCATTGTGCAATGGCCTCGCATCTGAAAAAATAGCGCCAATCCAGGGGGCGCAAGAGGATATGCCCTTTGCGGCCCCTGTATTGACGGCAGGTTGGGGAAGCCAGGCCCCCCAAAAAACAGGAGAGGCCGTTGCGTGGCTAATCTATTTTGAGGCCGTGCGCGGCCAATCTATTTTGTAAGCGCCTTATCCAGCCGCTGCAAACTTTCTTCCCGCCCAAGGGCGGCCATTACCTGGGCCAGATCCGGCCCGCCCATGAAGCCAAGCAGGGCTACGCGCAGGGCCGGGCCAACGGCCTTGAACTTCAGCCCGTTGCTTTCCACATAATGGTTTATGGCGTGGTGCAGCGCTTCTTCCGTGAAGTCCGGCAGCGCGGCGAAGGCTTCACGCAGCTTGCGCACGTGGGCCTTGCCTTCATCGGTCAGGGCCTTTTGCACGGCGGCCTGGTCATAGGCCAGGTCTTCCGCGCCGGTAAGCAGGCAACGCAACTGTTCCGCCAGTTCCAGCAGGCTAGAGGCCCGGCTTTGGAACAACGGGGCCAGCGTGGTCAAGCGTTCCTCACCGGCTTGCAGGCCTGCCTGTTCCACAAAGGGCTTCAGGCGCTTTGCCAGTTCGGGCGCTTCAAGCTTGTGCAGGTAATGGGCGTTCACCCACAGCAATTTTTCCGGGTCAAACCCGGCGGCGGCGGCGTTCAGGCTGGTGCCGTCAAACATTTCTATAAGTTCTTCACGGGTAAAGAGTTCCTGATCGCCATGCGACCAGCCAAGGCGCACCAGATAGTTTACCAGGGCCTCCGGCAGAAGGCCGTCTTTTTCATATTCAATGGTGGCCTTGGCCCCGTGCCGCTTGGAAAGCTTTTGCCTGTCCGGCCCAAGAATCATGGGCACATGCCCGAACACCGGCACAGGCAGGCCAAGCGCCTCATACAGCAAAATTTGCTTGGGGGTGTTGTTTACATGGTCATCGCCGCGCAAGACATGGGTTACGCCCATGGTGGCGTCGTCCACCACCACGGCCATGTTGTAGGTGGGCATGCCGTCGCTGCGGCGCAGCACCATGTCGTCCAATTCCGCCACGTCAAAGGATATTGGCCCCTTGACCATGTCGTTGAAGCTTACGCGGCCGGAAAGCGGGGCCTTCAAACGCACCACCCGGCCAGGCCCGGCGCCCAGGCCGCGTTCACGGCATTCACCGTTGTAGCGGGGTTTTTCGCCCTTTTCACGGGCGGCCTCACGCATGGCCTCCACTTTTTCCGGGGGGCATTCACACCAATAGGCGTGGCCGGAGGCCAGAAGGCGGTCTATATATTCATTATATATTTCCGTGCGTTGTGTCTGATATATGGGGTCGCCGTCCCAGTCCAGCCCCAGCCAGCGCATGGATGCCAGGATGGAAGCGGTATATTCCGGCAAGGAACGTTCGGTGTCCGTATCTTCAATGCGCAGCAGGAAAGTGCCGCCAAAGTGGCGGGCCAGCAACCAGGAAAATATGGCGGTGCGCGCCCCGCCTATGTGCAGGTGCCCGGTGGGGCTGGGGGCGAAACGGGTGACTATTTTGGACATTATTTTTGCTCCGTGGCTAGTTTTGTTATTTTATAAATGCTTATATTACGCCCGGCCAAAACCTTTTCCGCCCTGATGCCCGGCGTGTTCATAAGCTCCGCGTCTCTGGCGTTGATTGTTTCCAGATAAAACTCTTGCGGCAGCTCCTTTTGCCCAAGCTGGGCGTCCAGTCCGAAGCTTGTGTAAAGGCGGTTTATTTCCGGGCTGGCGGGGTAAAGCCGTTCCAGATCCTTGTCATAAAGGCTGCCGCTGAAGTAGTTGCCGTAGGAAAGGCCAAATTCTTTGGAAGCCCCAAAAAATGAATAAACTTTGTGCGCTGCCGCGAAATTTTCCCGTTCCACGGCCCAGGCGCTGTTTTCCGCCAGCAATTTCGCCTTTTTCTTGTGCAGCTTCACCCCGGTGGCGTATACGCCGGAGGCCAAAATAGCTACAATTATCACGGCAAAACCCACCTTTGCCCATTGCGGCTTTTTTTCCCCGCAAAGCAGGTGGATGCTTACAAAAAGCATTGGCGGCAGCATGCAGGCCACAGACATTATATAGTGGCCGGAAAAATGCTTCAGGCTGATCAGAATGGAACAGGCGGAAGCCAGCAGCATAGCCGCCAGCAGGCGCCGCCAGAAGCTGTCTTTGGGCGTCCGCCCGCCGGTGAACAGGGCCACAAGGCCAAGCCCCATTATGGCAAGGTAGGTGCCGCGGTTGAACAGCATAAACCGCGCGGCCTGCAACACATTGTTCCAGTTGGCGAAGTTTTGTTCCCCGCCGCCGTATTGGCCGGAATGCGTCAAAAGCCTGCTGAACCAGCTTGCGATATAATCCTTGCGGCCCCAAAGCGGCAGGGTAAGCAGGCCAAAACACAACGCGCCGCTGGCCATGAACAGCGCCAGATAGCGCGGCCTTTTCAGGCACAGAATGAAGGCGACAAGGGGCAAGGGGAAAAATGTTACCTTAAGCCCGATGGTCAGGGCGGAAAGCAGCCCGTAAAGACAGGGCAGCCACCAGTGTTCACGCCCGTCCCTTTCCGCCCCGAAATGCAGCAAAAACACGGCGAAAAACAACAGGGAACTTGTCCAGAGCAGAGATTCCGGCATCAGGCGCGAAAGATGATAGGCAATGTGTGAAACATGGTTCACAGCCAGGGCGAAAAAGGGCACAGAGGCGCAAGCCAGGGTCAACAGGCGGTTTTTGTTGAACACCTTCCAGCCGGCCCATAAAAAAACCAGCGAGGCCAGCGTAAACAGGCTGTAAAACATCAGGTTTATGCCGCGCATGAACAGTTCCGGGTTCAACAGCACAGCGTCTGTAAGCGTCTGCCCGGAAGCCGCCGCAAAACAGGTGAGCCACAAGGCCCCGGCCCCCAAAAGCTGGGCGGTAACGCCAGGGTGATCCACATGCCAGGGGCCGCGCCCGGTCGCCAGGTTCAGGCTGTTGAACAGGTAGGCGTAATCCGGGTCAAAATCCCCTATCAGAAAATGCGGGCCGTTCAAAGGGGCAAACCACAGGTAAAGGGCTGTGAACACAGCCAGCATGGCAAGCGCGAGGCAAATAATGAATTTGTTTTTAACAAACGGCATATTCTCTATCCGTCAAAGACTAATCAGTTATGTGGACTAATCAGTTATGTGGACTGATCAGTTCGTACATTATACTTTTTTTATAACTATAAAAGCGAACATGGCCAGTTTACCGCGCAACGGGGCGCAAAGCCTTTCAAAAAACCGCAAGGGGCCAAAGCAAAAGCCGGGGGCCAAAGACCGCATGGAAACCCCGCCGGAAGCCAGGTAGGAAAAGGGGTAATCCGCTTCCAGCCGTTCAAGGCGCAAACTTGGGAAATTTTGCGTGAAGCGTTCCCTGTCCCGCTGAAAAATTATCCAGGGCAAGGCCCCGTTGGCGCCGGAAAGCGGGCCGGATGAAGGGAAGCTCCAGTCCGGCGCGGCCGGTTCAAACGGTTCCGGGTGCAGGTTGCTGTAGATAAAACGGCTCCATGCCGTGTTCCATGGTTCAAGCATGGCTATTACGCCACCGGGCCGCAAAACCCGTTCCGCCTCGGCAAAAAAGCGTTCCACTTCCGGGATATGGTGCAGCACGTCAACCATGACAATACCGCGCAGTTCTTCGGCTTCAAAGGGCATTGCGCGGGCATCCAGCACCCTGTCCACCCCGGGGGTGGCAAAAACCTCCGAGGTTATGCAGTCTGGAAGAATTTCTTTAAAAAAACCGCCGCCGGATCCAAGCTCCAACACCTTGCCTGGGCAAACTTCCGCGGAAGGCAGGGCGCTTGCAAGCTTCTTGTACCATTCCACATAAAGCTTATATAAAAAGCCCTTGCTTTTTATAATTTCTTTGCGAAGCTCCGTGGTTTTTGGGTCATCCGGGTCAAGATTTCTGGTTAAAGGGTGGCTTAAAATCTTGCTTAGCATCGGCACGCCCTCAAGGCACAAACTTGATGCGTTTGGCCGCGAAGCAGACCATCTTCAGCAAAATCCAGCCGTCACGCCAGCGGGAAATGTTGGTGTCGCCGTAGGTGCGTTCACGGTAGCGCACCGGCAGGTCAATTATGTCCAGGTTAAGCTTGGCGGCCCCAAAAAGCAGGTCAAAGTCGCCAAAGGGGTCAAAATTGCCGAAGTAGGCGCGGTTGGCCGCGAGCTTTTTATAATTTTCCCGCGTAAGCACCTTGGTGCCGCACAGGGTATCTTTGACCGGGCGGCCCAAAAGCCAGGAAAAGGCCCAGGAAAAGAACTTGTTGCCCAGCAGGTTGAAAAAGCGCATGGCCTCTTTTTCCTGCGGGTAAACCAGGCGCACCCCGTTTATAAATTCCCCCTGGCCGGAGGCTATGGCTTCATAAAACTGGGGCAGGCTTTCCGGCGGCATGGTCAAATCCGCGTCCAGAATCATCAAAATATCGCCCTCGGCGGCGTCAAAGCCCGTGCGCACCGCGTCGCCCTTGCCCTTGCCGGGTTGGCGCATGGTTTTGATTTTGCGCTTTTCCGCATACTTTTCTGCCATTTCCTGAATGGTCTGCCAGGTGTTGTCTGTGGAATTGCCTTCCACAAAAATTATTTCCGTCCATTTACCCATATCCGGGGTGCGCTGAAGAGCGGCTTCAATGTTGCCTGCCTCATTACGCGCCGGAATTACTATGGAAACGCTCAAGTCCCGCGCTTCCGGCTTCAAACGCGCCACCTGCACGTGGAAGATGTCCAGCAGGGAAAAGGGCCATATTTTTGCCATGACGCGGTTGCAAAAAGGCGCCAGCAGCGGGACGGGAAAGGGGCAAAGGTAATCATCCTGTTCTGTTACCAGCTTGAACCCGGCAAGGTTCAGCAAGTTGGCTATATCTTCCTTGGTGAACCAGTTTTGCGCAAGGTGCGGGTTGACCTTTTCAAACTTTTGCAGCAGCTTGAAGGGGTGTTCCCACAAATGGCTGTGATAATTGATGATCATCCGGGTTTCCGTATTACAGAAGGGTTTCAGTTTTTTGAAAACCTCCAGCATGTCCCAGGCATCGTTTACAAAATCGGAAAGGATTATCACGTCAAAGGGTTCAGACAAATATTCCCCGGCCAGTTCCTTTTCCAACGCAAGCACGTCGCATTCCACAAAGTGCAGTTCACTGTGGCGCTTACGGGCTTCTTCCAGCATGTTGGCGGCAAAATCCACCCCTACACCGCAGGAAGGCTTCAACGCGGCCAAAAGGTCGCCTTCCGCGCAGCCCACTTCCAACACGCGCAGGCCTTCCGGCACCATGAAACGGTACAGCTTGCGCAAATATTCCTTGTAGGCGCGGTGCAACAGCTTGTCTTCCCGTCCGCTTTTTCGCGCTTCCGCATTCCAAAATTCGGCGCGGGTTTGGGAATATCTGGCGGCTGCCTCGTCAACTGGCCGGGCTGTTTCAGCAAGTGTTATGCCGGAATTTGTCATGAAAACCTCTTAAGAGTCTGCGCGGGCGGCTTCAGCGGACGCTTCCGGCCGTTCTGAACCCAACGCCCCGCGCCGGTTATGAAAAAAATACACAATTACCGAAAATACAGCTATGGGCACATACAAAATAACCCGCATGCAAAGGCTGAAAACAAGCGCCTCTTCCTTGCCAATGCCAAAAGAAGAAAGCGCAAACACCAGCCCGGCCTCATAGGTGCCTATGGCCCCGGGGGTGCCGGGTATTGCGGCCAGGCCCGCCGCGGCCAAAAAAATCATGTTCTTTTGCGCAAAGCTCAATTCAATGGGCAACAGATAACTTGCGCCCCAATAATATTGCAGCCAGTAGAACAGCCAGACGGCCAGGCTGTAAAGTAAAATCTTCCGCAAAAAGCCGGGCCGTTCTGAAAGCTTTGCCGCAAGCTCGGCGCAAAAAACGCGCAGGGTTTTTAGCGGAATCCATTTGATGAACCATTGCGCCAGCGCGGGCTTGAACCACAGCATACCCACACCGCACCACAACCCGGCCACCGCGCACAGCAAAAACATGGCCCCCGGCTTGAAAACCAGCAGGGCGATGACAAGCAGGATGTTCAGTTCAATAAAACGAATCCAGAAGACCAGCCGGGCGCCGTGCGCGGCGGAAACAGCGCAATAGCGGCTTATCATACGGATTTTTATCACTTCACCCAATTTGGCCGGCAACAATATATTCATGCCGTTGCCCACTATGTCCAGCGCGGCCGCTTGCTTTAAGGAAAGCGCGGGCAAAAGGCTTTTCATGCGCAGGGCCATAACAAAATAATCCAGCGCGATAAACCCGGCAACGCCCAGCACGCCCACAAGGGGAATGCGCGCAATGTTACGCGCCAAAAGGGTGAAATCCAGCCCGGAAAGCAGGTACCACAAACAAAAGCCCACCAGCCCCAGCTGAAAAAACAAACGCGAAAAACGCCGGAACGCGCTTTTTTGCGTGGCCGCCCCCACGGGCCGCAAGCCGCTTTTCGCGCCCTGCCCGCTTTGTTCTGTATTCGGCCCGCTCACAGGTTTTCCGCGCCCTGGCCGTTTTTATTTTCGCCCTGACCGCTTCTGTCTTCGCCCTGGCCGCTTCTCTCTTCGCCCAGCCCGCTTCTCTCTTGCTGCCGCACCCGGCGGGTGCTGCGTTTTTCATACAGCGCAAAGCGGGTCCAGTCCCAGTTCAGGAAAATATACATAATGATGGTGGCCTGAAAAATTTGTGATACCAGCATGGCGCAAAACACGCCGGAAGCGCTTTGCCAAAGCACATGGCCCAAAAACCAGGCCAGGGGCAGGCGCACCAGCCAGGTGGCGCAGCCGTAAACAACCAGGGTGTAAATTGTGGCCCCGGCCCCGGTCATTATGCCGCTTAAGATCATGCTGGAAACCGTAAACGGGGTGGAAACCAGGTTGAAGCGCAAATACATTATGGCCGCGTCTTTGGAAAACTGGTCGGAAGTAAGCCAGCCCGCCACCTGTGGCACAAAGGGCCATAAACACACTGCCACCAGGGACATAAGGCCGGAACCCAGCAAAATTATGCGCAAAGCCACCCGCCGGGCATCCTGCTTGTTGCCCGCCCCCAGAATATTGCCCACCAAAATTGTGCCGGTAAGGCTGAAGGCCGCGCCGGGCAAAAAAAGCAAAGATTCTATGCGCATGCCCGCGCTCATGCCCGCAAGCCCGCCCACGGCGTTAAAGGGCAAAGAGGCGGCTATGGCAAAAAGCACCAGATACCCGGTTTGCCACAGCGTTTGCATGGCCCCGGACGGGATGCCCACCTTTATAAGGTAGCCCACGGCCCGGCGCTGCCAGCGCAAGGGCGCGAAGGACGCGCGGGACAAATACCCCTTGCGGTAAAGCATGTACAGGTTGAATGCCGCCCCGGAAACCGAAGACCCCAGCGTGGCAAAGGCAATGCCGTCCGCCCCCAGATAGGGCAGCCCGAACATGCCAAGGCCCAGGCCGAAATCCAAAAAGGTATTGACCAGGCAGACCACAATGGAAGTAGCCAGCGGAATGCTTACCCGTTTATGGGCGCGAAAGAGCGCGCTGCTGAAAATGGTTACATATTCGCTGGGCACAATGCACAGATAAATTATGAAAATTCTTAGCGTCAGGTCAAAAATATTTTCCGGCACCTGAAGAAGGGACAAAAATTCCTGACGGAAGATGTAGCTGGTAAAAACAATAACAAAGCAGGAAACCGCGCCCATGTTCAGCACAAGGCCAAGGTAACGCCTGGCCCGCAGTGGCAGCCCGGCCCCAATGGCCTGGCTTATGGCGGTAACAGAGGCCCCGGCTATGGTTGTGCCCACAATAAGCACAAAAAAGAAGCACTGCACCACCATGCCAAAGGCGGCCTGGGTGCTTGCCCCGACCTTGCCGGCCACATAAACATCGATGAAGCCTACCAGAAACTGGAAAAGCATCATCAAAAACTGCGGCCATACCAGTTGGAATATCGCCCTTGTGGGGGTGCCCCCGGCGAAGGAAGGTGCGGGAACCGGCTTTTTTACGCTTTCCATAAAAGGCTCGCCTGCTGGCATGCGCCCGTTTGCCCCGGCCTGTCTGCTTCGGCAAGCGCAAATGGCGGAAAAAGGGAGGGGCCGCGCCTGAAGCGGGCAGCTTCAGGCGGCGGCAAGCCTAATCAAACAGGCTGGAACCTTTGAACTGAATGTCCATAACTTCATAGTGAACCTTGCCCCTGGGCACGTCCACAATAACCTCGTCACCCACTTCCTTGCCCAAAATGGCTTTGGCAACAGGAGAAAGCACAGATATGCTGCCTTTGACCATGTCTGTTTCATCCGCGCCAAGCAGGGTATATTCCTTGACCTCGTCCGTATCCTGATCAACCAGGGTAACGGTTGCGCCGTAAATAACCCTTTCACTGTCAAGCGCGTCAAGATCTATGATGTTAAATTCCGCCAGGCGGGATTCCAAATAACTGATGCGGGCTTCCAAAAGGCCCTGGCGTTCACGCGCCGCGTCATAACCGGCGTTTTCGCTAAGGTCGCCTTCTTCCCGCGCTTCCTTTATGGCCTGCACAACTTCGGGGCGTTCGCTTTTAAGGCGTTCTACCTCGGCGCGCACCCGTTGCACGGCGATAGTGGAAATAGGTATGCTCATAATATCACCCATAATGCTTCATGGTTCAAATAAAAATTACCCGGGCAATTTTTATTTTGCCGGTTGCGGTCTTTTGTTCCACAAAAAATAATACGGCCCGCAACCCTGTCAACAACCCGCCAGGCTGTTTCCGGCACAAATTTCCGGTATAAACCCGGCACAAAGCCGACACAAACCCGGCATAAAGCAAGGCTGCCGCCGGGCCTTGCCCGAATGCAACAGCCTTATTCAACCCTGTTTGACCAAATTCAACTTTATCCGACTGGGCAAAGTTTATACACTACTTTATCATACTCTTCAAGCCCTGATTAGCTATTGAAATTAAAGAACTATTTTTGCGCCCGCCTTCATGCGCCGCCTTTTCCCCGGCCAATTGCCGCTTTGCGCCCGCCGCGCAATTGTGACTCAAAACACACATAATAGTAATTTTTTACACAGTTGACAAAATTTCTCAATGCTGCAATCAAAAGCTACAAGCAGGTTGTGAGGTTTCCGGCAAAGCCTTCTTTGTCAACAATCGGCCACGCTGGCGCCGGCGGCCTTTATTGCCGCCGGCAAACACCCCCGTGGGGTTGCCCCAGGCGCCTTTACAGCGCCCCGGCCGGGTTTATCGGCAACCTGAATTATGCTGTTTTGTTGTGATTATTTAACCAGAGGTAATAATGAATAACCCCCTTCAGGCCAAGACCTTGCGCCATGTGCTTGAACATGCGCGCAGCTATGCCGCTTATCCTTTATTCTCTTTTGTAGGCAATGAACCGATAACTTACGGCGATTTTTATGATTCCGTAAACGCGCTGTCCAGCTGGCTGGCGGAACAGGGCATTGTGTTCGGCGACAAGGTGGCCCTTTTGGCGGAAAACGGCCCCAACTGGGGCATAGCCTATTTTGCCATAACCAGCATGGGCGCGGTAGTGGTGCCCGTACTTACCGAATTTCATGATGAGGCTGTACAGCACATATTGCGCCATTCTGAAGCCAAGGCGGTATTTATTTCCGGCAAGCTTCTGCCCAAAATAAGCGGGGCCACCCTGCCCATTGAACCGCTTATTGTGGACATAGACAGCTTTCAACCCATTGAACGCGGCATAAGCAAAGACAAGCTGGCCGAACTTAAAGGCCTTGGCCTGCGTGAGTTTACCAAACTGCGTGAAAAGGCCCTGCGCCTGGCCAACCGCCCCCCGCAGGAACCGGTGGAAGACGACCTGGCGGCCATTATCTACACATCCGGCACCACCGGGCATTCCAAGGGCGTTATGCTTACGCACGGCAACCTGGTGTATGACGCGCTGGCCGTTGAAGGCGTAATCGCGGTTGACACCAATGACCGCTTCCTTTCCATTTTGCCGCTGGCCCATACCTATGAATGCACCCTTGGGCTTATTTTGCCCGTGCTGCGCGGCGCCCAGGTGTGCTACCTTGACAAGCCCCCTACCCCGCGCGTGCTTATTCCGGCCTTTGGGCAGGTAAAGCCCACGGCCATACTTTCCGTGCCGCTGGTCATTGAAAAAATCTTCAAAAGTTCCGTGCTGCCGCAGCTTACAGCCAACGGCATCATGCGCCGCCTTTACGCCATACCTTTCATGCGCCGCTTTTTCCACAAGCTGGCCGGTAAAAAGCTTATGCACACCTTTGGCGGGTGCATGCGGTCCTTCTGCATTGGCGGCGCGCCCCTGGCCCCGGATGTTGAACTGTTCCTTAAGGAAGGCGGCGTGCCTTACGGCATTGGTTATGGCCTTACGGAAACTTCCCCGCTTATTATCGCCGCCGGGCCGGATAAAACCAAAGTGCAGTCCTGCGGCTTCCCGCTTGAAGGCATAAGCATACGCCTGGCGGATCAGGAACCGAAAAGCGGCGTGGGCGAAATTTTGGTAAAAGGCCCGGTTGTCATGCGCGGTTATTACAAAGACCAGGAAAAAAGCGCCCAGGTCTTCACCAGCGATGGCTGGTTGCGCACCGGAGACCTTGGCGAAATAACCAAAGAAGGCCGGGTGTTCATAAAGGGCCGCAGCAAAAACATGATACTTGGCCCCAGCGGGGAAAACATCTACCCGGAAGAAATAGAATCCATTCTGATGGAAAACCCCTATGTGCTGGAATGCCTGGTCTATGACGGCGAAGGCAAGATAATTGCCAGAGTGCACCTTGACCAGACAAAAATAGATACGGACTTCAAAAGCTTGAAGCCGGAAAAGCTTATCGAGGCCAAAAAACAGATGCTGGAACAGCTGCGCGTGGACACCAACGCCAGGGTATCCAGCTTTGCCCGCCTGCACAGGGTAATTGAACAGGCGGAACCGTTTGAAAAAACGGCCACGCAAAAGATCAAGCGTTACCTGTACAAGGCGTAGACAGTGTTTCGGTTAAAACACCTGTTGCTTGTGCTGGCCGGTCTGGCGCTTTGCGGCGCGGCCCTGTTGTTTGTGTATAAACCTACCGCCCTGGCAAACCTTATGGCCCAAGCGCAAAATATTACGGTGGCGGAATATCCCGCCGGCCCACTGCCGGACAACCTGATTTTTGACCGCCTGCTGCTTGAAAAGGGCAAGCGCCGCCTTACCGCCTACGCCAACGGCGCGCCCGCGCGCATTTACACAGTGGCCCTTGGCACAAACCCCATAGGCCACAAGGAATTTCAAGGAGACCGCAAAACGCCGGAAGGCCTTTACAAAATTGACGGCAAAAACCCCAACAGCAGTTATCACAAAAATCTGGGCGTTTCCTACCCCAATGATCAGGACAGGGCCAAGGCCGCCGAACTGGGCAAAGCCCCGGGCGGCGACATCAAAATACACGGCCTGCGCCCCAAGGATGCCTACCTTGGCAAGGCCCACCGCCTTACAGACTGGACGCACGGCTGCATTGCCGTGACCAATGAGGAAATGGACGAGCTTTACGCCCGCACCCCGGTTGGCGCGCCCATTGAAATTCTGCCCTGACCCCTGACAAGGCCCGGCTGTAAAAATAGCGCCGCCCCGAAGCATTTTCAAAACTAGCCCATTGCATAACGGCCTCATTTTGAAAATGCTTCGGGGCGGCAAAAAGCACCCGCGCGGCCTACCCCAAAAATTCCACGGCGTATTTTACGGCTATGCCCATTATCATAGCCAGCAAAAGCCATTTTATGGCCCTTTCCGCCACAAAGCGCTGAAGACGCGCCCCGCAGTACATGCCCGCTATGCCGCCAAGCCCGAAAAACAGCCCCAGCAACCAGTCCGGTGAAACCGAATGCGCGGGGAAAAAGCGGGCGACCAGGGTATAGAACAGCACCCCGAAAATTGAGGTCAGCAGCGTGCCCATAAGGGTGGCCCCGCTGGTGGTGTAAACCGGCAGTTTAAACACGGCCAGCAAGAAGGGGGCTATAATCGCCCCGCCGCCTATGCCGTAAATGCCGCCAATCACGCCGGCTATCAGGCTTAGGCCGAACAGCCCGGCTGTGGGGCAGACGCAAGGGCGGCCCTGAAAGGTATAGCTTATGCGCTTCAAGTTGAAGGAAACTTCCCGCACGGTGAAATCTGCCCGCGCGTCACCATGAGCCATGCCCCGGCCCGGCGTTCCCTGACCCGGCAGCCCTGCTTGCCCAGGTATTCCGTCTTGTTCCGGCAAGCTGTTTTGCGCGGCAAACTCTTTTCCCCCAACCAGATATTTTCCCCCGGCCAAATCTTTTCGCGCGGCCTGCCCGGCGTCTTCGCCCTTTCCGTCTGGCCCGCCTTTTACGGCCCGGCCCGGCGTTGCCAGCAAGTCGCGCAGCATTCTGATGCCTATGTAAAACAGCACCGCGGCCACAAAAAGCTTGAAGGGTTTCGGGTCATCCAGCCACAGCATGTGGATGCAGGCCCCGGCAAACACCCCCGGCAAGGTGCCGGCGGCAATGGTCAGGGCCAGCGGCCAAACCATGCGTTTTTCTTTGATATAGCCATAAACCCCGCCCGGAATGCCCACCACGTTGAAAAACTGATTGGTAGCGCTTACAGACGGGGCATTGTAACCCAGCACGGAAAGTTGAAAGGGCAAAAGCAAAAAGGCCCCGGAAAGCCCGCCCATGGAACCAAGCAAAGAAACAACAAAGGCCGCCAAAGGCGGGACAAAGGGGGATACCTCTATGCCGGAAACTGAAAAAAGCATGTCACACCTCGCCGGGAAATAACTACGGCAACAATCAGGGTAAGACATAGTCCCGGCCAGTCAAGCCAGGCCAGCCCCGGTCAGGCGGTCATTCCGGCGTCCGGGCATTGCCCGGCGCGGCCGCGGCCCGCAAGTCCCGCAAGGTGCGGAATGCCCCAAGCGTATACAGGGCAATTGCCAGCCATATAAAACAAAAGCTTATAAAGTGCCAGGTGGTAAACTGTTCCTTAAATACAAAAATGCTCAGCAAAAAGGCCCCGCTGGGCGCTATGTACTGCACCAGCCCAACGGTCATCAGGCTAAGGTGCAGCATGGAAAAGGTGAAAAAAAGCATGGGCACCACTGTTAGCACGGCGGAACCGAACAGCATGGCGTCTTGCCACAGCGGCCCCCGCCCAAGGCTAAGCGTCCCCTCTCCCCACAGCACTACAAGCATTATTCCGGTGGGCACGGCCATCAGGGCGGTTTCCCAAAACATGCCGGATATGGCGTCAATATCCGCCAGCTTGCGCAGCGCCCCATAAATTGCCGTAAGCAGCCCCATTCCAACAGCCAGCAAGGGCACGCCGCCAAGCGCAACGGCCTGGCACCCCACACCAAACAGCATCACAAAAATGGATACTATCTGCAAGCGGTTTGGCCTGTCCTTGAAAAATATTATGCCAAGCATCATGCTTAAAAGCGGGGTAATGTAGTAGGCCAGGCTGGTTTCCATAACCCGGTTGCTGTTTACCGCGTAGACATATAAAAACCAGTTCACCAGCATGCTGGAACCGGTAAGCAGCAAAATGCCCAATGCCCGCCATGAAACAATCCGCATGGCGTCACGAAACCTTCCGATTATAATCACAAAGGCCAGCATAAACCAAAAAGACCAGAAGGAACGATGGCAAACCACTTCAAAAGATGACACCGCCGCCAGCCCCCGCCAGTAAAGCGGTATAATCGCCCACGCGGTGCTGGTGCAGACAAGGCCTATGAAGCTTGCGCGCCGCAAATCGCGTTTGGCGTCCGGCGGGGTGGGTGCCCCGGCGTCAAGATTTTTTTGCGTCATTCCGCAGCCCCCCGCGCCGGGTTCACCCCGGGAACAGAGTCCGGGCCAGTCCACATGCCCGGGCCAGTTTTCTGGTCTGGGCCAATTTTCTGATTCGGGCCAGTTTTCTGATTCGGGCGGGCAGCGCTTCCGGCCTCGCGCAGGCTGTGGGCCAAACGCCAGGCGCGGCGGGCATCCAGGCTGTAAATGATTATTGCCACCCAAATAAGGGCAAAGCTTACAAAATGCCACAGGGTAAATGTTTCCTTAAAAACAAATATGCCCAGCAAAAATGCCCCGGTGGGCGTAAGGTATTGCGCCAGCCCCAGGGTCATAAGGCTAAGGTGCTGGGCGCTGTAGGCAAACCAGATAAGCGGGAAGGTGGTTATGACGGAAGCGCCCATCAGCATGGCGTCCTGCCAGTAAACGCCCTGCCCGAAGTGGAAGTTGCCGGACTGAAAAAGCAAGACAAGCTGCGTCACGGCAAACACGGAAAGGAAGGCGCTTTCCCAAAACATGCCTATGCTGGAATCAAGGGTTATCAGCTTGCGCAGCACGCCATAAACGGCGAAGCTTAGGGCCAGCAGCACGGCCAGCCAGGGAAAGCGCCCCAAAGTGAACACCTGGCAAAACACCCCCAGCATGGCTATGGCAAAAGAAAGAATTTGCAGCCTGTTGGGCCTGTCCTTGAATACCAGAACCCCAAAAAAGACGTTAAGCAACGGGTTTATATAGTAGGCCAGGCTGGAATCAAGCACATGCCCGTTATTGACGGCCCAAATATACAAAAACCAGTTCCCGCCCAAGCACAGGCTGCTGCAAACCAGTATCAAAAAAACGCGGCGCGAGGCCAGGGCGCGCAAAGCTTCACCCAAACGCCCGCCAAGGCCCAAAATGGCGAACATCAAAAGAAAAGACCACAAAATGCGGTGATAGACAATTTCCATTGCCGGCACCGCGTCCAGCCCCTTCCAGTAAATGGGCAGCACGCCCCACAAACCGTAGCAGGCCACGGCGGCAATCAGGCTGAGCTTGTGTTCATCCAGCTCAAACCGCTCAACAACTTTTGCGAACATTTTGTCTGCTCAAAATTTTATATAGTGATAAAAAAAACTGCCGCAAGCGACAGCCGTACACAAAATATTTTGGTGAACCCGGTTCCGGTTCTGACGCTGATTCCGGCCCCGGTTCTCACGCCGGTTTTCAACCCTGTTCCGCCCGCCTGCCCGGCTATCCGCCTGCCCGGCTGGCCGCAAGCGGAAGGGCAGACAGATGGAAAAGCGTCCGGCCCCGGCCAGCAACTTGTCCGGTCAGCAACTTGTCCGGTCAGCAACTTGCCTTGCCCGCAAATTACCCGGCCATCAGGTAAGTTTCGGTTCCTCTTCCTTGATTATCTGAAAGGCCTTGCTGCCTTTGACCGTGCCGCAAATGGCCCAGTATTTGGTCACCCCGGCCAGGGTCACTTCCAAAAGCTCGTCCGTGTCCGTATCCAGCATTATCACGTCGCCTTCGCGCAGTTTTACCAGCTGGTTGCCGGTAATCTGGGTATTGCCGAAGTGTACCCGCAGTTCTACCGGGGTTTCAAGCAGGCGCTCTTTAAGGCGGCCCACCCAGGCGTGGTCAACTTCCAGCCTTTCCGTCTGGAAGCTGGCATGCAGCTTGGAACGTATGGGTTCTATGGTGGCATAGGGCAGGCAGGCTATAAACGACCCGATGGCGCTTTCCAGTTCCACCTCAAAGGTAATTACTATTACCACATCGCTGGGCGGAACAATGGCGGCGAACTGGGGGTTTATTTCCGATCGCAAAAGTTCCATGCTTACGTCATGCACCGGCCGCCAGGCCTCTTCCATGTTGCTAAGGACAATTTTTACCACCCTGTCCACCACGGCCTGTTCAATGCGGGTAAACTCGCGCCCTTCCACCTTGGGCTGGCTGCCCTGGCCGCCAAAAAAATTTTCCACCAACGCGAAGACAAGGCGGGCGTCCACCACAATAAGGGCGTTGCCGCGCAAGGGATCCATCTTGAAAATGTTGATGCTGGTGGGCACGGGAAGGGAACGGATGAAGTCGCCAAACTTGGCCATGTCTATGGAAATAGGGTTTATTTCCACACGTTTGCGTACAGAGTTGGAAAGGGCGGAAGTGCAAAGGCGGGAAAAGCGGTCATTCACAATTTCCAAAACCGGCATGCGGCCACGGATAATGCGATCCTGATTGGCAAGGTCAAAGGGCACAACCCCGTCTGAAGGGCCGTTGTCGGTTTCAGTTTCAACATCGCCGCCGGAAAGCCCCCGTAAAAGGGCATCCACCTCGTCCTGAGCCAAAATTTTGTTCATGCCTTAAAATCTCCGCAATTCGCGCGCAAAAGCGTCCCAACCTACATAGTCACTAATGCCCGCGCGGTCAAGGGAATTGTGATGCCGCCCGGCAAGGGAAATCCTTGCCGGGCGGCCTGTTTGTTGCAAAATCCGTTCCTGTCCAACTATTGCAGCCCAAAGCTGCCTTTGGGCTTACGCGGTAGCCTTGGCCCTTTCTTCATCCGACATGGCCGCCAGCTTCTTTACCTTTTCCAGGTCAAGCTTCAGCCCGTTGGCCACGCGGGTGCCGTAATCCGCGTCTGTTTTGTAGAACAGCGCGGTCTGGCGGTACTGGATGCGCGGCAAGGCCCCGCCCAGGTGGCCCACAATGTTGCTTACCAGGTTGGCCCTGTCCTGTTCCGTCATTACCTTGCGGTAAAGTTCGCCCGGCTGGCTGAAGTCGTCATTCGGGTGCTGGAAGGTGTGGCGTCCGGCTGTTTCATGCACGGCATAGGCCGGTTCAGCAGCCGAAGGATCCGGCGCGGGGGCGTTAAAGCTGTTCGGCCAGTAGTTTGGCCCGCTGCCGCCGCCGTTATCCACCCGCATGGCCCCATCGCGCTGGTAGCTGGCCGCCGGGGCGTGTTTGGGCGCGTTTACCGGAATAAGGTGGTAGTTGGAACCCAGGCGGTGCAAATGGGTGTCATGGTAAGAGAACAGACGGCCCTGCAACATCTTGTCCGGCGACGGGGCAATGCCCGGCACCAGGTTTGAGGGGTTGAAGGCGGCCTGTTCCACTTCCGCGAAATAGTTTTCCGGGTTGCGGTCAAGCACCATCTTGCCTATTACCATGGGCGGGTAATCGGCATGCGGCCACACTTTTGTCACGTCAAAGGCGTCAAAGCGGTATTTTGCCGCGTCCGCTTCCGGCATGATCTGCACTTCCAGCGTCCATGAAGGGTATTCCTTGCGGTCTATGGCGTGGAACAGGTCGCGTGTGGCGTGATCCGGGTCTTTACCGCGCATGGCGTCCGCTTCCGGCCCGGTAAGGTTTTTTACCTTCTGGTCGGTTTTGAAGTGGTATTTCACCCAAAACACTTCGCCCTTGGTGTTGTACCACTTGTAGGTGTGGCTGCCATAACCGTTCATGTTGCGGTAAGTGGCCGGGGTGCCACGGTCGGAAAACAAGATGATGACCTGATGGGCAGATTCCGGCGTAAGGGAAAGGAAGTCCCAAAACATGTTCGGGTCCTTGCAGTTGGTGGCCGGGTGGCGCTTTTGGGTATGGATAAAATCCGGGAACTTCAGCGGGTCGCGAATGAAGAACACCGGGGTGTTGTTGCCAACCAGGTCATAGTTGCCTTCTTCCGTATAAAATTTCACGGCAAAGCCGCGCGGGTCGCGTTCCGCGTCCGCGGATCCCTTTTCCCCGCCCACGGTGGAAAAGCGCACGAACACATCGGTTTTTTTACCTACCTTGTTCAAAAAGGCCGCGCGGGTGTATTTGCTTACATCCGCCGTTACCTCAAAATACCCGTGCGCCCCGGCGCCCTTGGCATGCACCACGCGTTCCGGAATGCGTTCACGGTCAAAGTGTGAAAGCTTTTCCAAAAAGTGCACGTCTTCCATAAGCAGGGGGCCGCGCACGCCGGCAGTTTTTGAATTGAGGTCATTGGATACCGGAGAACCAAAAGCTGTGGTCAGGGTTTTATTTTTTGACATGACAAGCCTCCTTCTGCTTGGTAAAATGTGAACGCCAGCCGCTATATCAAGGAAAGCGCCTTCCTTGATATAGCTTTAGCGCAAATATATCTTTTTACACTTAGCGCTAATAATAACCTATCTCAAAAATAATATCTACTCTTTTCAGCTTTTATCTAAAATAAATTTCAGCAAAAAAATTTCCCGCATATAAAATCAGAGATATTACATGGTTGAAGGCGGCCTGATCAAGATCTTCCGCAAAGGGCAAAAGCTGTTTATCTTGCCAATATACGCTAATCATATTAAACTGTTTAAAGAAAAATACCGAAACACCCAAGACCGGAGCGAAGCCTTAGTGCTGAACAATTTGTTTTTTTTGGGAATTTATGCCTCGACTTCAGAAAACGGGGCAAAGCAGGGCACGGCGGGCACTACGGCAATTCAGGCTGAAAATCTTTGCTGCTGGCTGGTATGGAACGACCCTGACGACAACTTCCTTCTGCAATCCACGCCGCTCCCGGTTGCGGAGGCGGCTGACTATACGCTGGAAAAACTGCTTCCGCCCGGCTACCTGCCTTGCGTAAAAATTTTGCGCCAGCAAACCTTTTACGGCAACTACCGCATCATATCTTCCGGCAGCAGACTGGCCGAAGCGCCCCAGCCGGTATCCACAGCCCCGACGCCCCGGCCGGAAAATTCGCAGCCCGCCTTTTTGCAGGAAATACCGCGCCGCCAGGCAGATGAAACCGCTGACCAGCCGGAAAACCTGAACCTGGAGGCGGAGCTGGAAGAAGCCTTCAACGCGGCCATGGAAGGCCTTTCCAAAGACCGCCTTAGCGCGGTAAAAAAACTTCAGGCCATAGCCACCCACCCCGGCCCCTTCAAGCCGGAACACAAATTTCTTTTTACCGCCTTCGGCAGCGCCCTGCGCCGCCGCAACCTCTTGGGCCTTGCCTGCTCCTGCCACAGCCGGGCGCTTGAACTGGCCCCGGATGACGAGCATATTATGCTGAACCTGGCCAGAGTGTACCTTGAAGTTGGGCAAATAGACCCGGCGCGCGAATATATTTTGCGGGCCATAGAGACCAACCCGAATTTCTCTGAAGCTTACGATTTCCTGAACTTTTTAAATATAGACGGCGGCGGCGGGGCAGATTGAGACCGTTGCACAATGAGAATTTTTGTTCTTTTACAAAGAGTGCGAGGTCCGTGCGGAGGGAGTATATTCAAGCATATATGGCCTTCGCGCAGCCCTGAAAAAATGAAGCACGACGCAGTAAAAGGGCAAAAAGGCCATCGTGCAACGGCCTCAGATTAGTCCTTGCAACAATGGCCCCTTATGCTACATTGCTTTCACAGCGCCGCGGGCCTGTCCGCGCCGGCGCAAGACCTGCAAAACCAAGGTTTTATGAGGTTTGACCGATGGATAAAAAAATAATTGTCGCCCTGTTGGCTGTCATTATGCTTGGTATGGGCGCGGTAACTTACTGGCACATGAGCAGTACGGAAAAAATCCTGAACAGCTCCCCCCAGCCCGGGCGGGAACACCGCCCCACCCCGGCCACGGACGCCCCCGCAAGCGCGGCAGACACGGCGGGTTCCGCCGCTTCGCCCGCCACAGCTTCCCCCAATGGCGCGGACGGCGCGGATAGCCCTGACACGGGTGAACAGGCCAGCGGCCAAAGTTCCGCCCAAAGTCCGGAAAGCCAGAAGCCCGCGGAAAGCGCCCTGAGCGGCAAACCCAAGCTGGCCCCCCGTGAAGGATCCAGTGGGCAAGGGTCTGGCGGGCAAGGGTCTGGCGGGCAAGAACCCGCTGAACAGGCTGCCAAAGCAGGTTCTGCCGAACAGGCCGCAGGCGGGCAAAAGGCCACCGCACAACCCCAGCCCAAAACCCCGGAAAAAGCTGCGGAAAAACCCACCGTAAAACAGCCTGAAAAGGCTACGGAAAAACCGGCGGAAAAGCCCGTTGCCAGGGCCCCCATAACCCCAAAACCGGAAAGCGCCCCCAAAACGCCGGAAAAGGCCCCGGCCAGCGTGCCGGATAACGCCAACCCCAACGGCAGCCTGGCCATACGCGACATATCCTTGCAATTTTCCGGCAAGGGCATGGTGCTGCGCATTGTGGCGGAAAGCGCCCTTACGGTAAAAACCTTCACCCTGCCCTCTCCGGATCGGCTGGTGGTGGACGTGCCCGGCAAATGGAAAAACTTTAGCGGCCCCTCCATACCTTCCAACAACCTGGTTTCCGGTTCGCGCGTAGGCCGCAACGGCAATGTGGACAGGCTGGTGCTTGACCTGAAAACCCCGCTAAAAAAACAGAGCGTGGTAAAAATAAACAACACAACATATGAAGTGCGTTTTGAATAACCAACTGAGGCCGTTGCACAATGAGAATTTTTGTTCTTTTACAAGGAGTGCGAGTTCCGTGCGGAGGGAGTATATTCAAGCATATATGACCTTCGCACGGGACGAAGCAC
>JAVBMP010000104.1:0-7128 GCA_031552315.1 Desulfovibrionaceae bacterium
TTCTGAAGCCCTGGAAGAAGAAAATTCCACCGGGGTGCGGGCCGAGGGCATGGAAAGCAATGAGCCGGGTGCCCTTAGCATGGAAAATTTGCAGCGCATGATGGCGGAAGCCATGAAGCGCCTTGAACAGGCCAGAAGAAAGATGCAGGAAGCGCAAAACGCCATGCAGGCCGCCGCCACGCCGGAAGAGCAAATGGCAAAGCAGGCGGAACTGCAAGCCGCCCAGGCGGAAGTGGAAGCGGCCAATGCGGCCATGCTTGAGGTACAAACGCAAATGCAAACGGCCGGCAAGGGTTGATAAAGATTTCCGGTAATTATGACTGGAAGCCCGTTTGCTGCGGCGGATGGCGCAAAAGCGCGTTCCCCGAAAGCAGCCGGGCTTTTTTACAGCCCGGCTCAGGCTGTTGACAAAGTCCTCTTTGTCAACAGCCTCGCCACGTAGGCGTAGGCGGCATTCATTGCCGCCGTAGAACGCCGGAGTGAGCGTGCCTTTACAAACCCCGGTTTTGCGGGGTTTGTCATCAATCTGCCGGGCTTTTTTACAGCCCGGCTTTTTCCCGCCAGTCCGTGAAGGCCTGTTCCGTTCTTTGGGCATAAAGGGCCTTGCGGTTTTTTTTGCGGGCTTTTTCGCCCAGTTCCGGCATAAGGCCGAACTGCGCGTTGGAAGGTTGGAAGTTTTTTACCGGGCGGCGCAGGTGGTGCATTATGCCCCCAAGGGCGCTTTCCACCGGCAAATCTGGCAATTCGCTCCCTTTAAGCTCCGCTGTCAGCAAAAGTCCCAGCCACAGGCCGCAGGCGGCGGATTCCACATACCCTTCCACCCCGGTAATTTGCCCGGCCAGGTGAATGTGCGGGGCCTTGCGCAGGGCCAGGCGTTCATCCAGCACCAGGGGGGCGTTTACAAAGGTGTTGCGGTGCATGCTACCCAGACGGGCAAATTCCGCCTTTTCCAGGCCGGGTATCAGGCGGAATATCCTTTCCTGTTCCGGGTAGCTGAGCTTGGTTTGGCAGCCCACCAGGTTGAACATGCTGCGGTTAAGATTTTCCGCCCGCAGTTGCAGCAGGGCAAAGGGCCTGCGCCCGGTGCGCGGGTCAACAAACCCCACCGGCTTCAGGGGGCCAAAGGCCATGGTCATTTCGCCGCGTTCCGCCAGGGTTTCTATGGGCATGCAGCCTTCAAAATGCACTTCTTTTTCAAAATCTTTGGTCTTGGCCTTTTCACCGCGCAAAAGTTCTTCACGAAAGTTGAAGTATTCCTCACGGGTCATGGGGCAGTTTATGTAATCGCCTTCTTCCTGTTCCGCTTTGGGCGCATCCTGCGGCATTCCGGCCGCGTTCTGTTCCATACCCGGCGCGTTTTGTTCAGCTCCGGGCGCGTCATGTTCCACATCCGGCGCGTTTTGTGCCGCTTCGGATGCGTCTGCCCGGTTATCGCCAGCGGAAGCGCTTTCCCCAGCGGGCCGGGCTTCTTCCGCCAGCACGGCGGAATCCTTCCCGTAGCGGGAACCCCGGAAGGCTATGTCCATGTTGATGGATGAACCGTGCACAATGGGGGCGATGGCGTCATAAAAATACAGGCGGCCCACCCCGGCAAGGTAGGTAAGCGCGTCCGCCAGGGCGGGGCTTGCCAAGGGCCCGGCGCACAGGGCTATTTTGTCAAACCCGGCCAGTTCCGGGCTTTCCGCCGGGTTCAGCCCGCGCACTTCGCGCCGTTCAAGCGTTATGCGCGGGTGGGTGGAAACAATTTGCGTCATGCGCCGGGCAAAAAGCGCCCGATCCACAGCCAGGGCCTTGCCGGCGGGCACGGAGCATTCTTCAGCCACGCGCATTACAAGGCTGCCCAAAACGCGCATTTCCCGCTTCAACAGCCCGATAGCGCTGGACGGGTCTGTGGAGCGGAAGGAGTTGGAACATACAAGCTCCGCCAGGTCCGCCCCGCTGTGTGCCGGGGTGCTCACTTCCGGACGCATTTCAAACAGGGTGACCGCAAACCCGGCTTCAGCCAGGGCAAAAGCGCATTCACACCCGGCCAGGCCGCCGCCGATAACCGCTATTCTTTTTTCTTGCATATAACCCTCCGTAACACACCCCGGTCTTGCGGGGGCGCATCAAGCTTGACAAGGCCGTTGTTTGCCCTGTCGTAGCGCTTTTGTCAATGCGCGGCATATGCGGGGCAGGGCGAGCGCGCTTTGACTTGCGCTAACAAAGCATTGCCCCATGAAATTCCAGTTTGAAGCCATTGTGCCATGGCCTCATAGTTGTATCCGCTTTATTTGCAACGGTCGTTATTTCCCCCTTGAAATGTTCCAATTTTGCTTTATTATGCGCCGCAGGTTGACTCATGACATTTTCGCGTTGAGATTGCCGCTTAACAGCGGGCAAAGCCCGCCCAGATTGATGACAAACCCCGCAAGGCCGGGGTTTGCAAAGGCACGCCCGCTCCGGCGCCTTACGGCGGCAATGAATGCCGCCTACGCCTGCGCGGCGGGCTGTTGACAAAGATGACTTTGTCAACAGCCTAAGCGGGCAAAGCCCGCCTACAATCTCGCGGGCATTGTTGCGCTTCGCTTCACAACGCCAGAGCATTTCACCCGGATAGATAATTTAAATGACGAAACGTTCTAATAGCAGCAAAATCCGGCATGGCTGCCTTGCCAAACTTCCGACAGGAAAAACTTATGAAAAAATTCCCCTTTGCCCTTTGCTTGGCCTTTTTGGCCGCCCTTGCCCTGCTTGGCCCCATAAACGGCCTGGCTTTTTTTAACGGCAAGAACCTGGTTCCCCTGACTGCGAACGGCAATGAAGTGCGGGTTCCCGGCACGAAAATAAGCGATAAAGCCTCCTTCTACTCCGTGCAGGCAGAGCGTGAAGGCAAAAAGGTTTCCGTGGTATTTTTTCTGGTGCGTGGCCAGCAAAACAATGTCCATGCCGCGCTGGACGCCTGCGACGCCTGCTGGGCGGAAGGCAAGGGCTATACCCAGGACGGAGATTTTTTTATCTGCAATAATTGCAACATGCGCTTCAATGTAAGCCGCATAGGCATGCGCAAGGGCGGTTGCAACCCGCACCCGCTTTCCTTCAAGGAAGAAAACGGCAACATTGTGCTGCGGCTTGATGAGCTGGAAGCCGGGGCCGTATATTTCCCAAAATAAAACTCAATATATGAATATACTTACAATCCCTTTGCGCTGCATCCGGCAAAAATATAGCCGCACCCTGGCCTTGCTGGTTATTTTCTTCCTTGGAGTGGCGTCCATTACCGCGCTGGGAAAGGTTTCCGCATCGGTCAGCGACGGTTTTGAAAAACAACTCAGCTCGTTCGGCGCGAATATCATCATCAGCCCGCAAAAAGAAACCCTTACCGTAAGCTATGGTGGCATCCCCCTGGGCGACATGCGCATGGATGAAGGGCGCCTGCCCTGGCCGGAAACCCTGCATTCCATAAAAAGCATCGCGCTTAAAGACCGCATTGCCATTGTCGCGCCCAAGCTGGTGGGCCTGCTGCGGCCAGACAGCCAGGCAGGAAACGCTGCCGCCCCAAGTGGTAATGCAACCGGCGCCAATGCCGGAAATTCCGCCGCTGAAAACTCCAAACACCCCGCCGTACAGCCCGAACCAGGCGCGGCAAGCGCCGCCAAACCCATTCCGCTGGTAGGCGTTGACTTTGCGCAAGAAATAGACCTCAAACAATTTTGGATGGTTGACGGCCAATTCCCGGAAGAAGGCGCGCAAAATCAGGTTCTTGCCGGGCACGCTTTGGCCCTTCGCCTGGGGGTGAAGCCCGGGGCCGCCCTGCGTCTGGGCGGAGAAACGCTTAGTATCGCCGGGGTATTGCATTCCACTGGCAGTGATGACGACAACGTGCTGTTTGCAAGCCTGCCAATGGCTCAGCGTCTTCTAAAGGCCGATGGACGGGTGGACTTTGTGGAAGTGGCCGCCCTGTGTTCCGGCTGTCCAATAGACGATATTGTAGCCGAATTGCGCCTGGCCCTGCCGGGGCAGGAAGTGCGCGCCCTGCGCCAGGTTGTGGCCCAACGCATGTATTCCATCCACTTTGCCCAAAACCTTGCCCTGCTGGTAGCCGGGGTAATTCTGGCTTCCGCCTGCGCCATGCTCACCATGTCCATGCTGTCTGCAGTCAGCGAACGGCGTAAGGAGATAGGCATCTTGCGCGCTGTAGGCTATTCACGCAGCGGGGTTTTTGTAATCTTCGCGGCAGAAGCCTGCGCCATTGGCCTGGTGGCCGGGCTGGCCGGGTATCTGGCCGGCCTTCAAGGCGGCAGGCAGGTGCTGGCCGGTCTGAAAATAAGCACCGCGCTACCGCAATGGAGCATACACGAATTTCTGCTCTGCGGGCTTTGCTCTATGTTGCTGGCCATAGCCGCGGCAGCCCTGCCGGCCTTCAAGGCCGGGCGGATAGACCCTTCAGAGGCCCTTTCCTCACTGTAGACAAACTATGGCATTTTCGCCTGGCGGTTATCATGTGACGGGCCCGGCTTGATGGTAACCCGGAAAAGCGGCGTCGATAAAAGCACGCCAGGTCTGCCACTTGAGGCCGTCGCGCAATGAGAATTTTTGTTCTTTTACAGGGAGTGCCCTGTCCCGTGCTTCCGTGCGGCGGGAGTATATTCAAGCATATATGACCTTCGCGCGGGACTACGAAACATGGGCACAACGCAAAATGGCAAAATGGCCTCACTTGACTGCGGCCCCAAGCGCCGCCCGCGCCATCAAGATAATTCGCAATCGCCATATACGGAGGCTGCATGCTTCAAGCTATTGATATATACAAAACTTTCCCGGGAGCGCCACGCCCGGTGCTAAACGGGGTAAACCTGACTGTGGAACGCGGCGAATTTGTTTCCATAACCGGGCGTTCCGGGTCCGGTAAATCCACCCTGCTTAATGTAATCTCCACCCTGAGCAGTGCGGATTCCGGACTGCTGATATTTGAAGGCCACGCCCTGCACAACGCGCCGGAAGCGGAAAAAAACCGTCTGCGGGCCAAAGATTTTGCCATGATATTCCAGGCCCATCATCTGATGCCTTACCTGAATGCCATGGAAAATGTCCTGTTGCCCGGCGTGACCGGGCTGTGCCCTGTCACGCGTGACTTCCGCGAACGGGCGCAAGACCTGCTGAATGCCGTGGGTCTGTCCGGAAAGGAAAACCAATTGCCCGGCACTCTATCCGGCGGTGAACAGCAAAGGGTAGCTATTGCCCGAAGCCTGGCCGGAGGCGCCAAACTGCTGTTTGCGGATGAACCGACCGGAAGCCTTGACGCCGCCACGGCGGATTCCATTATGGAGCTTTTGCAGTCCCTTAACCGTAACGGCCTGACCATAGTAATGGTTACTCACAATCCGGATTATGCCCGTATGGCCGGACGCGCCCTTGCCATGCGGGATGGCCGTATTGAAACCTCTTGACCTTTTGGTGCGCAAAAGAAGTATGAACAGCGCCAGGTGACACGTAGATACACATACGCCGCAAACTTGCCAAGCACGGGCTTACCGACAAAACGGTCAGAATTTCGCGCACACAAACCACTAATAGTCTACACCAACCAACGCCAATAACCTACAGCCACGGAACAGGCCAACCACAGTTTGTCACAAAGAAACACGGTTTGCCGCGCAGGCAATGCGCAGCCTATCGATATTCTGCCGGGCGAATTGGCAGCAGACCGGCCACCGCTATTACGCCAGGCCTGTTGCCAGCCGATATCTTTTTTTCAAGCGGCCCACAGGCTGCGTTCAACTTCCATAATACAACCGGCCAAAGCGGCGTTGCCCTGCTTCAGGGCCTGGCGTCTGGCCCTGCCCATCCAGGCCAGGGCGGCGTCCGCTGTTACAGGAAAACGTCTTGCTTCATAGGCAAGGCTTCTTACGCGGTCTTCAATAAAAAAACTTTCATTATTGCTCATATTATTTCCTCCAGCGAATGTTGTTTCATTTCTTTTATCGCATTTTGCGATATTGTCAACAGCAAAATGCGATATAAAAAATTTTACACTAACATCATGTAATAAATTAATTTATCTTCAGGCTTGAATAGTATTTAGTAAAAAAACGCTTATTATCTTGATTTTTTATTCGCTTTATGCGATTATATTTTCATGGAAAACAACATCACCGCATTGAAGCACTGGCTTAAGGCATCTGGCAAAACTCAGGCCGCCTTTGCCGCTGACATAGGAATTTCTCAGAACTATCTTTCAGAAATCCTTTCCGGCAAGCGAGGTCTTTCTTCAATAAAGCTTTTACAGGTTTGTGAACGTCTTGGGCTTTCACCCTCTGAATTTTACGCCTGTAAAGCGGCGGATGCGCCGCAGTTTACCCTTGTGCCCCTGGTGGCCGCCCGCCCAAGGGCCGGTTTTGGCGGGCATGAAACTGAAGGAAGTTATAAAAACTGGTTCAGTTTTCAAAGCTCCTGGCTGCAACGCAAGGGCAACCCGTCCGCCATGCGGCTGTTCAACCTTGATGGCGACAGTATGGAACCAACCCTGTTAAGCGGCGACATGGTAATGATTGATGAATCACAGCGCAGCGTGCGCACCGGGCGTATTTACCTTGTGCGCATAAATGATGAACTTATGCTGAAACGCCTGGAAACCAGGCCGGATTGCATTTTGTTGCGTTCAGACAATCCCGCCTACTCACCAATCGAGGTGCGTAAAGAAGATGAAGCTACAGATATTGAGATATTCGGCCGCATGGTATGGAGTTGTCGGGAATATTAGGTAGCATAAACCCAAGAGTTCATCCGGACAAAGCGTGAGTATTACAGTGTATTAAAGAAATGGGTTTAAAATCAGCCGTTGGCAAATTCTTTAGCTTAGTGAAGACAGTACAAATCAGGCGGCTGAAAAAATGGCCTGACAGCTTGAATCCGTTGCGCAATGGTCTAATTTTGTTTTAAAATACCGCAAAGATATGCCGCATGCAAAAAAATCTTGACATTTTCCGCGTCATACGGCATTTATTTCTTCCGCGTGGGGTTGTAGCTCAGTTGGGAGAGCGCTTGAATGGCATTCAAGAGGTCGTCGGTTCAATTCCGTCCAGCTCCACCAGAAATTTAAGGTGCTTACAGTTGTTGACTGTAAGCACCTTTCTTTTTGTATAAATT
>JAVBMP010000026.1:0-5590 GCA_031552315.1 Desulfovibrionaceae bacterium
ACCTTAAGGGCTTCAAGCCCTTATGGTTCCCCCTCCCCAACATTCCTACATCTTCTTATAACCCTGAATGCGCAGGCCGTTCAGGCGGATGAAGCCGGTAGCGTCGGCCTGGTTGTAAACTTCGTCACGTTCAAAGGTGGCGAGGTCTGCCCGGAACAGGGAGTTGGGCGATTTGCGGCCCACGCAGTAGGCGTTGCCCTTGTAGAGTTTAAGGCGCACGGTGCCGGTGACGCGCTGTTGCGACTGGTCAACCAGGGCCTGAATGGCTTCGCGTTCCGGCGCGTACCAGAAGCCGTTGTAAACGCAGGCAGCGTAGCGGGGTATAAGCCCGTCGCGCAGGTGCATGACTTCACGGTCAAGGCAGATGCCTTCAAGGTCGCGGTGAGCAATGTGCATAAGGGTGCCGCCTGGGGTTTCATACACGCCGCGCGCCTTCATGCCCACAAAGCGGTTTTCCACAATATCTATGCGGCCAATGGCGTTACGTCCGCCAATGGCGTTCAGTTCTTTAAGAATTCCGGCTGGGCTAAGGCGTTTGCCGTTCACGGCCACGGGGTTGCCGGCCTCATATTCAATTTCCACATATTCGGACTTGTCCGGGGCCTGTTCCGGCGGCACGGTCATAACGTAGCTTTGCGGGCCGGGTTCATTCCACGGGTCTTCCAGTTCCGCGCCCTCAAAGCTGAGGTGCAGCATGTTTCTGTCCATGCTGTAGTGTTTGGAGCTGCTGGAAAGCGGAATATCGTGCTTTTGCGCAAAGGCTATAAGGTCGCTGCGCGACTTCATATCCCAGATGCGCCAGGGGGCTATAACCTTCAGTTCCGGGGCCAGGGCGTTCACGCTAAGTTCAAAGCGCACCTGGTCATTACCTTTGCCGGTGGCGCCGTGGGCAATGGCATCCGCCCCGTGTTCACGGGCAATTTCCACCATACGCTTGGCAATAAGCGGGCGGGCAATGGAGGTGCCAAGCAAGTAACGGCCTTCATAAACCGCCCCGGCGCGGAACATGGGGAAAATGAAATCCCGCGCGAATTCTTCCTGCTGGTTTTCAATGTAGGCCTTGCTGGCCCCGGTTTTCAGGGCCTTGGCATCCACGCCGGAAAGGTCTTCTTCCTGCCCCAGGTCGCTGGTCATGGTAATGACTTCGCAACCATAGGTTTCAATAAGCCATTTCAGAATGACGGAGGTATCCATACCGCCGGAATAGGCAAGAACTACTTTGTTGATTTTTTTGGTCATTTTTTTGATCCTGATTTTATTTTTATTTTTTTATTTTTTGGGATTTTTTTGGGGGAAATGATTTCCCCCAAACCCCCTCGGTAAGCTTGGCCAGACAGTCGTCCGTGACTGTGTGCGTTAACTAGCTAAAGAGAAATTCGATAATCGCCTATTGGGCGAGCAGGCGGTTTTCCGCCTCATCAAACACAATGGAGGCCGGGCTTTCGAATACATCTTCGCTTACTTCCTCGCCCCGGTGCGCGGGCAGGCAGTGCATGAATTTGGCTTGCGGCGCGGCCAGGCGCATCATTGCGGCATCTACCTGAAAGCCCTTGAAGGCGGCTTCGCGCTTTTTCTGTTCCTGTTCCTGCCCCATGGACGCCCAAACGTCTGTGTTGATGTAGTGCGCGCCCTTGGCGGCTTCCAGCGGGTTGGCGGTTACTTGCAGCCTGGCCCCGGCCTTGCGGGCTTCATCCAGCAGGGCCTTTTCCGGCATGTAGCCTTCCGGGCAGGCAAGGGCCAGCTCAAAGGGAAAGAGCATGGCCGCTTCTATCCAGGAATTTGCCATGTTGTTGCCGTCGCCTATCCAGGCGACGCGCAGGTCGGCAAAATTGGGCGTGCGTTCATAAATGGTGAGCAGGTCGCTCATAATCTGGCAGGGGTGGCCCTGGTCGGTAAGGGCGTTTATTACCGGCACAGTGCCGTATTTGACCAGTTCATCTATCTTTTCCTGCCCAAAGGTGCGCACCACCATGCCCGCGCAATAGCGGGAAAGCACGCGGGCGGTATCTTTAAGCGGTTCAGAACGGCCAAGCTGGCTTTCCGCCGGGGTAAGAAACACCACCTGGCCGCCAAGCTGGCGTATGCCCACTTCAAAGGAAACGCGGGTGCGGGTGGAGGCCTTTTCAAAGATCATGGCAATAACCTTGCCTTCCAGCAAACGGCTGGTGAAGCGGGTCTGCTTCATCTGCGCCGCGCGTTGCAGCACGCCCAGGGCGCTTTCCTTGCTCAAATCAGTAACCCTTGTGAAATGCCTCATCTTAACCCCTTGTTTTCTTGGTGCTTGTAAACAATAATTAAAAGCGCCGCCACAAATTGGGGCGGCCTTGAATTTGCGTCAGGAAATATTAGTGTTTTAGCGCGAAAAGGGCAACAGCTTTTATAGGGTTTTTTGTGGCGCGGCCAAAACTTGCTTTATATGAGATGAAGGTATAAACCTTGCTCATGCGCACAATTCCCGCCGCTGAAATCACCCGGGCCGTGGCCCGGCTTTGCGTTGACGCCAACCTGGCCCTGCCGCCGGACGTGGCCCTGGCCTTGCGCGGCGCGAAAGAGCGGGAAAATTCCCCCAGCGGGCGGGAAATTCTGGCCCAGCTGGAGGAAAATGCCCGGCTGGCCGCCCTGCACCGCTTGCCGCTGTGTCAGGATACCGGGCAGGCCGTATTTTTTGTGGAACTGGGGAATGAACTGCGCATAGAAGGCGCAAGCCTGGCCCAGGCCATTAACGCGGGTGTGGCGCAAGGTTATGGGCAGGGGCGGCTAAGGAAATCGCTTTGCCACCCGCTAACGCGCCAAAACACTGGTGATAACACCCCGGCCAGCATCCATATAAGCAGCGTTCCCGGCAGTGGTTTACGCATATTTTTCATGGCCAAGGGCGGCGGCAGTGAAAACAAGTCACGCCTTGTAATGTTGCCCCCTTCCGCCGGGTGGGCGGGCATAAAAGATTTTGTGCTGGAAAGCGTAAGGCTGGCCGGGCCGGATCCTTGCCCGCCCGTTATTTTGGGGCTGGGCATAGGCGGCAGTTTCGACCTTGCCCCCCTGCTGGCGAAAAAGGCCCTGCTGCGCCCGCTGGACGTGCCCAACCCGGAAGCGGAACTGCGGCCGCTGGAAGAAGAGCTTTTACTGGCCGTGAACAGCCTGAACATAGGCCCCATGGGGCTGGGCGGTCTTGTCAGCTGCCTGGGGGTAAAAATAAACATGGCCCCCTGCCACATAGCTTCCTTGCCAGTGGCCCTGAACATTCAATGCCATTCATCCCGCCATGCGGAAATTGAGCTGTAGCAAACTTTATGGAAAAACGCCGCATAAACGCCCCCATGAGCGCGGAAGAAGCCCAAAGCCTGAAGGCCGGAGACCAGGTTCTTTTAAGCGGCACAGTCTACACCGCGCGGGATGCCGCCCACAAGCGGATTATGGAATTGCTGGATGCCCTGGGCAGCGTGCATGCCGAAGATGCCGTAGGCAGCGTGAATGCCGAAGATGCCGTAGGCAGCGTGCATGCGGAAGATGCCGCAGGCGTGAACACGGACAGTGCCGGGGCCGCAACGGGTTTTAAGCCCGCCGCGCGCGCCGAAAATGCCCAGGCCGCCCTGCCCTTCCCCTTACAGGACGCGGTAATCTACTACGTTGGCCCCACGCCGCCGCCGGCGGACGGTTCCCGCCCCATAGGTTCCGCCGGGCCGACCACCAGCGGCCGCATGGATGCCTATGCCCCGCGCCTGCACAGCCTGGGGGTGCGGGCCACCATTGGCAAGGGCAGGCGCAACGCCGCCGTGCTGGCCGCCCTGCAAGAACATAAATGTGTTTACCTTGGCGCGACCGGCGGGGCCGGGGCCTTGCTTTCGCTTTGCATAAGCGCGGCGGAGCCGGTGGCCTTTGCGGAACTTGGGCCGGAAGCGGTGTACCGCCTTACCGTAAAGGATTTTCCCCTGCTGGTGCTGGCAGACAGCCACGGAACCAGCCTATATGATTAAATTTATGCGCACTGACTACTAAATCTAACAGGAGACCCTAAAAATGCAGCTTCTTTCCAGCCAAATGTCGGAATACGTCAATAATTCCTCATGGATACGCCGCATGTTCGAGGCGGGCATTGTGTTACAGCAAAAGCACGGGGCCGACGCGGTTTGCGACTTCAGCCTTGGCAACCCCGATTTGCCCCCCCCGCCGGAAGTGGCCGAAGGCCTGCGCGACCTGGCCAATGACGCGGGCAAGCCCTTTTCCTTCGGCTACATGCCAAACAACGGCTTCCCCTGGGCGCTGGAAATGCTGGCGGAACATTTAAGCAAGGAACAGGGCATCAAGCTGGCCGCTTCAGACGTTATCCTTACCTGCGGGGCGGCCGGGGCCATAAACGTATTTTTCCGCAGCGTGCTTAACCCCGGCGACGTGGTGCACTGCATTGCCCCCTATTTTGTGGAATACGGCTTTTATACGGAAAACCACCAGGGCAAGCTCCAACCCATTCCCTCCAAGCCCGGCACATTCGAGCTTGACCTTGCGGCGGTTGAAAAGGCCATTGGCCCCAAAAGCCGGGCCATTATCATAAACTCGCCCAACAACCCCACCGGGCAAATTTACACCCGCAAGGAACTGGAAGGGCTGGTGGAAATTTTGCGCAAAAAAAGCCAGGAATACGGGCGGCCCATCTTTTTGATTTCAGACGAACCTTACCGCTTTTTGGCCTATGAAGGGGCGGAAGTGCCCGCCCTGCTGCCCATGTATGAATACGCCGTGGTGGCGAACTCCTTTTCCAAAAACCTTTCCCTGCCGGGGGAACGCATAGGCTTTATGGCCCTTTCTCCGCTTATGCCGGGACGGGCCGAACTTATGGGCGGCCTGATCATGAGCAACCGCATTCTGGGCTTTGTGAACCCGCCGCTGGTGGGCCAGCACCTGCTGAAAAAGGCCCTGGGCAAAAACGTGGACGTGGCCCCCTATGTCAAACGCCGCCAGCTTATGGCCGATATGCTTACAGAGGCCGGTTACAGCTTCAACATGCCCAAGGGCGCGTTCTACTTCTTCCCCAAGGCGCCCGGCGGCGACTGCGTGGCCTTTACCAACCGCCTGGCGGAAGAGCTTGTGCTGGCCGTGCCCGGCGTGGGCTTTGGCATGCCCGGCCACTTCCGCATGTGCTTCTGCGTGCCGGACCGCCTGTTCGGCCAGGCCGTGGCCGGACTGAAGAAGGTGCGGCTGGAGCTTGAAGGGAAATAAAAAGTAGAGGCCATTGCACAATGGCCTTTTTGCCCTTTTACTGCGTTGTGCTTCGTCCCGCGCGAAGGTCATATATGCTTGAATATACTACCTCCGCACGGACCTTGCACTCCTTGTAAAAGAACAATAATTCTCATTGTGCAACGGCCTCAAGTACTGGAAACAGCCCGCAGCGTAAGCGCAGGCGGCATCCATTGCCGCTGTAAAGCGCCCCCGGTTAAGTGCGGCAGGCGTGCCTTCACAAACCCCGGCTTTGCTGGGTTTGTCAACAGCCTCAAATGCCGTCTTCTCCAAATTTTTTTGGAGAAGACGGCATTTTTTTATTCCACATCTTGCCAAGAAATATTTTTTTATGCTAACAAGTGTAATAAGACCC
>JAVBMP010000084.1:0-32384 GCA_031552315.1 Desulfovibrionaceae bacterium
TGGCATTCCTCGCTTTCTCAGCTCGGTCTGCTTTGAAGAGCATATCCAATGGCGAGTCTTGGTGGCGAGTAGGAATTGGAATGGGGGCACGGGAGGGCGATGGGGACGGGGATGAGCCAGAGTCGGACCCATCCTCTGGAGGCGGAGTTGGGGGACTTGCTCGCGTCTTCGCGGGGACAGATTTGGAGAGAAACTTTGGCAAAGGCAGAGCCGACAAGCAGACTGCCAAGAAGGCCAGGACCACGAGCAAAAGCAATGATGTCAATGCTTTCAGGTTCTATAGCCCCTTGCGCCAACAAGAGGTCATATAAAGGGCCTATCAGCCTGCCGTGTTCCCGCGAGGCAAGTTCCGGCACCACGCCGCCGAAAAGGGCGTGCATGTCGGCCTGGGTGCGTACAACCTCGGCCACCAGTTCGCTATTCCGCGCCAGGCCGCCCTTGCCTGCCGCATCGCTTGTGCGGACAAGGGCAAGGGCGGTTTCATCGCAGGAACTTTCTATACCCAGACAAAGCATATTTGTGTTAGCGGTAAAAGGCCATGGCCTCTTCCACATCCTTGGACGAACCTATGAACAGGGGCACGCGCTCATGCAGGTGCTGGGGCTTTATTTCCATGATGCGGCGTTTGCCGTCGCTGGCGGCCCCGCCGGCCTGTTCCGCCACAAAAGCCAGGGGCGAAGCTTCACAAAGCAGGCGCAGTTTCCCTTCCGGCTGGTTGGGCTTGCGGTAATCCGGCGGGTACATGAAAATGCCGCCGTACTGCAATGTGCGGTGGAAATCCGCTACCAAAGACCCTACATAGCGCAAGGAATAGGGTTTTTGCCGCGAGTTTTCATTCCCTTTGAAATATTCAACCATATTACGGGTTTCATCATTCCATATATTCCGGTTGCCTTCATTTATGGAATAAATTTTGCCCTGTTCCGGAATGCGCATGTCCGGGTGGGAAAGCAAAAATTCGCCCACGCTGGGGTCAAGGGTGAAGCCGTGCACGCCCTGCCCGGTGGTATAAACCAGCATGGTTGATGGGCCATAGAGGAAATACCCCGCGGCCACCTGTTCCACCCCGGCCTGAAGCGCGTCTTCAAGCGTGGCTTCCTGTTTGGCGGGACTTTTGCGGCGCAGGATGGAAAATATGGTGCCCACATTGATGTTCACGTCTATGTTGGATGAACCGTCAAGCGGGTCAAAAATCAGGATATAGTCGCCCCGGCTGAACTTGTCGGAAACCGGCACCACGTCGGCGTTTTCTTCAGACGCCATAAGGCAGAGCGCGCCGCTGCGTTCCATGCGGTGCAAAAGCACCCGGTTGGCAAATTCGTCCATTTTTTGCACGTTTTCGCCCTGCACGTTTACTTCGCCGGTGCCGCCAAGCACGTCAAGCAGACCGGCCTTGCTGATATTGCGGGCAATTATTTTGGCAGAAAGAATAAGGTCATAAAGCAATTGGGTAAAAATGCCCGTGGCTGCCGGAGACTTTTTTTGGTGCAGCAAAAGGTGCTCGGTTACTGTAATAAGAGGCATGGCAAACCCTCGCGTTTATTTGTGTGGGCGGGCCTGACAGGCCGCAGGCCCGCTATTTCGCCGGTTCCGGCTGTTTATTGGACGCTGTGTCGTTATTTTGCGCCTTGGCTTCTTCCGCCTTGCTTTCCGGTTCCGCCTTCTTTTCCGCCTCTGGCTGGCCTTCCGCCTTTGCGTCCGCCGGTTTTTCCGCCGCGTTGGCTTCCGCCGGTTTGGCGTCTGCCGGTTTGGCTTCAGGCGCGCCGGTTTCTTCCGGCTTTTTCAACTCGGTTGAAGGGGCATTTTTGCCCAAAAAGCCGCCTGTGGTGGGCAGGGCGTATACCAGCGGCATGTTGCCGAAATAGGTTGACGTCCAGTAGAAGGTATTGCCCCCGCTGCTTACTGTGCCTTTGTGGTCGCTGGCGGCAAGTTTTTTCCAGTCTTGCCCGTCCAAAGGGGTGCTGCCGGGGGCGTAAGCGCCTTCCCAAAGCACGCCAAAGGGGCTGGTTACCATGAATATGTCGGAATCTTTGGTGTTGCTCATAAGCACGCGCATGTCAAAGTGGGCCACAACAAGGCCACGGAAAGCGCCTTCCGTATAAACGGGCTTGGCAAGGTAAACTTCTTTCCCCAGCGGGCTGTCGGCGACTGTTGTGCGCAATTCCATGGGGCGGCGGCCTTCCGGCACTTCCTGCAGGCCATCTATGGTAAATTCCTTCATGCTTACTTCCGGGAATTTGGCTACCACCTTGCCGTTTTCATCCGTCAAGGCCAGGCCGGAAAGCCAGGGGAAGCGGCGCATGGTACTTTCCACCCAGTGGGTATCCGGCGCGCGGTCGCTGTTGTCCATAACCTTTTGCAGGTCACGCAGCTGCAAATCTACAGAGGCGATGGCCCCGCCCAGGCATACCTCATAGTCCTTGCACGGGCCATCGGCCCCAAGGTCAACTTTGGCCGGGGTGTTTACATATTCTCTGTAAAATCTTTTGGTGCTTTGCCAGATGGAAGGGGAACTTTCTTCCTGCGCGGTTTCCGGTGAAGATGCGCAACCGTAGGAAAAAACAAGCAGAAGGGAAAAAATGGGAAGCAACTTGTAAATATTAGCCACAGACAACTCCAGTCATAATTCATTTTGCGGCCAGAACAACCATACCGGAACAACCTTAAATATATCTGTTTTCCGGGGTGCCGCGCCGTAACGGGCAAAAGCCGCAAGCGGCGTCAGCCCTTGTTTAACATGCCGGCAAAGCCTATACGAGGCCATTGCACAATGCCCTCATACGCGGGCTTCCAGCCTTTGCGCCAAAGACTCCAACACATCCATAAGACGATTTTTTCTTGGCAGTTCCTTATCACTGCCGCTTTCTTGAACCGGCTCTTGCGGGGCCGAGGCAAGGCGGCGGGTTTCCGCTATTCTTTCCGTCAGTTCGGCGCGGTCACCGGCGCTGGGGCTGCTGGACAAAAGTTCATTATAAATTTCCAACGCCCCGTTGTAATCGCCCTGTTCCGCCAGGATGTCCGCCATGGAACGGGTGCGGGTGGAAAACGGTTCCTCATTATTGTCGTCTTCTTCAAAAGACGCGCCTGCTTCCTGCGCCAGGGCGGAATTGCGCAAGGCCTGACGGGCCTCTGTTACCGCAGCTTCCGGCAAGGCTTCGGCAAAATCCTCCGCAAGGTCTTCATCTTCCTCATAGGCGGCTTTGGCTGCCCGGGTTGCGGGCTGGGGCTTCAGCACTACCCTTACGCGCCCTTCTTCCGGGGCGTGGGCCGGGCGGGCCGGGGCGGCAGGGCGGGCTTCCGCTTCTACAACCTGCGCGGGCTGAACTGGCACGGGGCGGGCGGGCGCAACCTGAGCGGGCGCTGGGCGAGCTGGCGCGGGTTGGGCAACAGCCGGGCGCGGGGCAGGTTCCGCCGTCCGCCTGTTCTGGTCGGACGGGCGGGCCGGTTGAACAGGCTGGGCCGTCTGGGCCGGGCGCGTTTGCGCCTGCGGAACCGTCTGGGCGGGCTGGGGAGGCTTAGCAGCTTGAACGGGCTGCATGGGCTGGGCGGGCTGCGCGTATTGCGGCGCGGCCTGGCCGCTTTCTTCCAGAATATGGTTGATGCCCAAAGAAATGACCTGAGACCAGGAAAGGTCATAACCTTGCAGGCTGGCGGCCAAAAAGCGCAAGGCAATGCCCGCGTCGTTCATTTGCTGGTCATGGGCCAGGTATTCGCCCCAGGCGGACCAAAAGCCGGGATAGGCGGAAAGGATTTTGCTTATATCTTCCATTTCCTGCAAGAGTTCGGACTGGCGTCCGCTTTCAAACAGCAGGTCTATAAGCAGCAGGCGGGCTTCCGTATGGTCCGGGTGGTAAGAAAGCCCCCGGCGCAAGGTGGTTACGGCGTCGTCAAAAAGTCCGGCTTCAGCCTCCAGCCGGGCCAGAGAAAAAAACACTTTGGAACCCGGCTCTACCGCCAGGACTTCACGATACCATTCAATTTTTTGCTTCATCAGGCTTTACCCCGGCTGTTTCTGCGGCATCAGGAAAAATATACAGTATTTCATTATCCCGCACCACATTCAAACGTCTGTGCCTCAACATTTTTTCAATATATTTTTCATCGCCCTGCAACAGGCGTATTTCACGGCTTAGTTCAATATTGCGCTCTTCCAGCCGGGCCAGTTGCAAGTCAAGGTTGGCGCATTCCTCTTTAAGGCCGCGATAGGCGCTTATGCCCTGGCTGCCCCAAACAAGCGCCCAAAGCAGAATAATATTGACGACTATTGAACCGCCAAACAAAACTTTATGCCAAAACACGCTATTGCAACCTTTCCCCGTGCGGGGGCAGCACATCTATGGCGCTAAGGGCCTCTTTGAGTTCACACAAAAAATTGGCGGTGGCTTCTTCAATGCGCCCCACTTCATCTTCATTTACCGAGATATCTTCCAGCCTGCCCATAACCTCTTTCAACGCGCCAAATTCTTCCATAAGGTGGTCACCCAGCGGGGCCAGGCGGATCGCCGGTTCCAAGTCCAGAATGGTTTGCAGGCAGTTGCGCAACCGGCTGTGCAGAATGACATTTTCAGGGAACATACCACGTTGCCTTTTCAGCCCGGCGCACTGTTCTTTTGCCCTTTATAGAAGGCGTAAATATAATTTCCGCCGGAAAAAAGGGCTATTGCCAGGGTTATGTAAAGCAAAACCAGGCCAATTATGTTTATGTTGTAACCCATCCAGGGGTAATGCAAAATAAGCGGCAGCAAGGCGAAGCCCATTACAACGGTTTTAAGCTTGCCCCAGTTATCCGCCGCGATGACAATGCCTTCATCCGCGGCAATGGCCCTTAGGCCGGTAATAAGAAATTCACGCCCAATGATGAGTATGACAACCCAGGCCGGAACCCAGTTGTGTTTGACCAGCATTATTAAAATGGATGCCGTAAGCACCTTGTCCGCCAAGGGGTCAAGAAACTTGCCGGAACTGGTAACCTGCCCCACGTAGCGGGCAATGTAGCCGTCAAGAAAGTCGGAAAGCGAGGCCAGCATGAACAGCACCGTAGCCACAAGGCAGGTAACGCGCGAGGGGAAATAAAGCAACACCACAATAAGCGGCGCTGTAAAAATACGGCTTAGGGTAATGGCGTTGGGTATGTTGATGTTGTATGCCATACAAACCTGTTTGCAATGCCGGGTAAGCGGGTTTAACAAGACGCAAATGGGCGCGAAAGGTCGCGAAGGCCGGGCCTTGCCGCGGCATGAACCAAAAAAGCCAGATAAATCTGGGGCCGCGCCCGCGTATTTTTTTCACATTACGCTATGAAAGGCCAGTTAGGCAACCTGTTTTTAGGTGAAAAACCTCATTTTGCCCAAGCGGTTAGCCGGCGTCCCCCAAGGGGCGGGTTTATCTGTCTTCCAGCGTAAGCCGGATGGCGCTTTCGGCCCCAAAACCCTGCACCAAAGGGGCGGGTTTATCTGTCTTCCAGCGTAAGCTTCAGGGCGTCTTTAAGCTGCGAGGGGCTTACCAGGTCACGCAGGATTATCGGCGCGGCGGCCCCTTCCCCGGTGGGGAAGATTGCCAGAAGCGGAATGCTGGAACTGTTCAGTTTTTTCAGCAGGGCATTGCCTTCCGGGTTGTCCCGGGTAAGATCAACGCGCACGTAGCGCAGGCCGTACCTTTCCTGCCAGCGTTCCAGGCGGCGGGGTATAAGCACCGCGTATTCCAGGGCCTTGCAGTTTGGGCACCAGTCGGCGGTAAATTCCACCAGCATGGGCACCTTGCCCAGGTCTTGCATGAAGGTGGCCTCGTCATAAACTTCCCACCGGGTTTCCACGGTTTGCGGCTGTATGCCCCACCACAGGGCCAGCGCAACCATGGCGGCGGCCAAAATGCGGGCCAGCCGCCTTTTAAGCCGCCCGGCGGCAGGGCCGCCAAGCTGCCCCCAGCACCAGGCCGCGACCGCCACAAACAGCATGGAGGCCAGCAGCGGGGGCAGCACTTCCACCGGCAGGGTGTTCAAAAGGTAAAGCACTGTGCCCAGCAGCATGAAGCCGATAACCCGTTCCAAGGTAATGGCCCAGGGGCCGGAACGCGGCAAGATGCGCACCAGGCCGGGCTTTAGCGCCATAAGCAGAAAGGGCATGGACATGCCAAGCCCCACGCTGAGAATGCTGGCCCCAAGGTAGGGCAAAGATTGCTGCATGGCCCAGCCAAGCACGCCGCCCAAAAGCGGCCCGCTGCACGGCGTGGCCAGCAGGGTTGCCAGAAGCCCGCTGGAAAAGGCCTGCCAGCCCTGGCTGCCTGTGGTGCCGAATTTTATGTCGAACACCGGCAGGTTGAAGATGCCGAACATGCTAAGGGCCAGTAAAAACAGAATAAGGGCCAGGGTAACCACCAGTTCACGGCTTTGAAAAAACTGGCCCCACAGCATGCCCGCCGTGCCAAGCACCACAAGCAATATACTGAACCAGGTCATAATGCCCAGTGAAAAAAACAGGTTGTACTGGCGGAAGGCGCTACGCTGTTTTTCATCCCGTTCCATGCCGCCTATGCTGGAAAAAACCGTCAGTTTAAGGCTTATAACCGGCAGCACGCAAGGCATAAGGTTCAAAATAAGCCCGGCCAGCAGGCCAAAAAGCACCGCTTCCAGCAGGCTTTCCACCTCCAGCGCGGCCTGAAACGGGCTGGGGCTTATGCGTTCAAAAAGTTTTTTGCTTGCCGCCAGTTGTTCTTCATGCTGCTGCCGCGCCTGTTGCGCGTCTGTCAGGCCGTTTTGCGCTGCCGGCCACCGGGTCAGGGGGCCAAGAAACACTGGCAGCCAGGCGGGGGCCTTTTCCGGGTTTGAAGTAACCAGGGCCTGCACGTCCAGGTTTTTTAGCGGAATTTCCTGCTTGAAAGGGGTGCAGGACGTGGGGGTGCAAAGCAGGCCGGATGCCTTAAGCAACAGGCCTTCCTGCAATTCCTGCGCGGATACCCGGGTAAAAAACACCGCGTCATGCTCATAAACCGGGGTCATCTGGCCGCTAAGGCGGTCTTTTTTATCTTGCCCGGGCGGGTAAAAAACGGGGTGGGACGGGGCACCTTCACCGGGCCTTTCCTGCTGGGCCTGAAGCGCGTGCAGGCTGATGCTGGTGGGCAAACCGGCATGCGGCGCTCTGGCCGCCGGGATGGAACGGCTGTAGGGCGCGTAAATGTAGGTATTGGCGGAAGGGCTAAGGCGTATGGCCAGCAGGATGCGCTTTTCAGGCTGGGGGGCCGGGTGGGCCTGTTCCTTTACTGGCGCGCCTACAGAAGCTTCCGCAGCCGTTTCCGCGGAAGCTTTTGGGGGCGCGCTTGCGGAAATTTCTGGGGAAATTTCCGGGGAAATTTCCGGGGAAACTTTCGGGGCCGCTTCTTTTACCGCCTGTTCCTTTCCGTTCTGCGGCTTTCCGTTCTGCGCCTTTCCAACCTGCCCTTGCGGGGCGCTGTCTTTGGCCGCATCTTCTTTGTTTGCGGCTTCAGTTTTTGCCGCGGCCCTTTCAGCTTCCTGCATGCTGGCCGGAAATTCGTCCGGAATGAAGGCTTCAACCTGAATTTTTATGGGCGCGTCCTGCGCTGCGGGCAGCCCCGGCGGGGACGCTTGCCCCGGCTGGCTGGCCGGGCCAAGCTGGCCGGCCGGGTTGTTGCTGCGCAATCCGGCGGCCAAAGAAGCGGAAGCGCATATAAACAGCCCGCAAAGCAGCAGCGGGATAACAGCGCGAGACAAACGTGTTTTTAGAAGTGCCCTCATGGGATAAAGGTTATTTCATATTGCATCTGATGGCAAGAGTTATAAGAAAAATCCGGGGGCTGTCAAAAAATTGAACGCCGCCTGCGCCTGCGTGGCAGCCAGTTGGCAAAGTGGGGCTATTGTGCAACAGCCTCACTTTGCCAACTGCAACAAAAACGGCGCGGATTGCCCCGCGCCGTTTTTCCTTCCTTTTGCAAAGCCGTTTTTTTATCAGGCGGCCTTGGCCTGCATGGCCGGTTTGATCCAGCTGCGGATTATGCTTACGGCCTGATCCATGTTCTGTTCGCTAAGGTGCAGGGCGTGGGCCTTGATATCTTCAATCTTTTCCAGAATGGCCATGGCGTCCAGTTCTTCCTCTGTGTTGTCTATAAGGGCCAGGCGTTCCTCACCCATGGGCAGGCCGTCAAAGCCTTCCATGACTTCGCCTTCCACCTTCGGACGGATAAGGGCCATGACAACCGGGCGCACTATAAGAAGCAGGAAGAGCAGAATAAGCATGGAGTTCAGCAACGGCTTGCCCAGGCGCACCGCGTAGGAGGCGACGGTATCCACCATGCTTCTTTCTTCAAATTCAAGGGGGGCGCCAAAGGGTATGTTGGTTACTTCTATGGTGTCGCCACGGGCGGAATCAAAACCCACGGCCTGGGCCACAAGCTGCTTTATGCTTTTCAGTTCTTCTTCAGTGCGCGGGGTGAATACCTTTTCACCCTTGTCATTGGTGGTGTAGGTGCCGTCCACGGCCACGGCCACGGTTATGCGGTGTATGTCGCCCACGGCGGCCACTATGTTCTGTTCTTCCTTGTTGGTCGCGTAGTTTTCCACGCGCTGTTCTTCAGAAGACTGCGCATTGCTGGTGGTGCCGTTAAGGCCGTCACCGCGGAAGTTGGCTTCCGGCACGCCGCCTTCCAGCGCGGCCCGGCCCTGGGTGGTTCTTTCTGTACGGCTTTGAGAAAGCAGTACGGTCTTTTCCGGGTCATAAAGGGTGCGGCTTATGGTCTTGTGGCTGAAGTCCAGTTCAACGTTCACCTTGGCCATTACGCGGCCCGCGCCGGCTATGGGCATAAGCAGTTCTTCAATGCGGTTTTCCAGGTGTTGCTGGGTAACAAGCTTGTGTTCATACTGGCTGTTGCTCATGCCGTTCATGGAACCGGCTTCTTCCGGCTGGTAAAGCACGTGCCCGGCAACGTCTGTAACCGCGATGCGTTCCTTGGTAAGGTCTTCAACAGACATGGCTACCAGGTTTACGATGGCCATGACTTCTTTTTGATCCATTTTTTTGCCGTCCAGCATTTTTACCACAATGGAGGCGGAAGGCTTTTTCTGGTCTTCAATAAACAGGCTGCTGCGCGGCATAACAAGGTGCACGCGGGCGCTTTCAATATTGGGAAATTCAGAAATGGTGCGGGTAAGTTCGCCTTGCAGGGCGCGCTGGTAGTTTACTTTTTGCACAAAATCCGTAACGCCTATGGCGTTTTCATCAAACTTTTCCAAGCCAATGCCCTTGCCGGTAAGGTTGCCTTCACCGGCTATTTTTATACGCAGGCCGTAAACCTTGTCGGCAGGCACCATGATGGACGCGCCGTTGTCAACAAGCTTGTAGGGCACGTTGTCTTTTTCCAGCGATTGCACAACGCGGTTGGCATCTTCAGGAGAAAGCTTGGTGTAAAGGGTCTGCATTTCAGTGCTGTTCAACCAGATGATCAGGCCAAAAAAGGCGGCTATCACCAAAGTTGCCAGCACTGCCACCAGCACGCGCTGTGAAGTGGTGATGTGTTCCCAAAAATTTCTGATGCGGTTGCGTATGTCGTTAAGCAGGGCCATGGTGTACTCCAAAATTTGTGAAGTATATTAAGAGTTAAAATTGCATACGAGAAAGTTCACGATAAGCTTCAAGCACCTTGTTGCGCACCGCGCTGGTAAGGTTTATCGCCAGCCCGGCCTTTTGCATGGAGATCATGAGTTCATGCACGTTTTGGTTTTCACCAGAGGCGAACGACTGGATCATGGCATTTTTTTCCTTCTGCATGCTGTTCACCTTGCCAAGGGAATCGCCAAGGGTTTCCGCAAAAGATGTGCTTATCTGCTTGGGCTTGGCAAGCTCTGTGGCCTTGTTTTCCTGCGCTACCTTGGTAAAGTTTTGCAGGGCGTTGCTGTAAGCCTTCAAACCGATGCCTTGAATACTCATAACCAGTCTCCTTAAAGCCTTTGCCGCCTAGCGGCCTATTTCCAGGGCCTTGTTGTACATGCCCTTGAGCGCGTCTATGGTTGTAACGTTTGCTTCGTAGCCGCGCTGGGCTGTCATCATATTGACCATTTCTTCCACCACGTTGATGTCCGGGTAGGTGACGTAACCGTCTTCATTGGCGTCCGGGTGGCCCGGCTCATACACCATTTTCGGCGGCCGTTGGTCCTGCACGACGTGGGAAACCCTTACCCCGCGCAATTCCTGGTCCAAAGCGGATTGCATGTGCTTGGAAAAGGAGTCGTCAACCGGGGTGGCTTCCATGACCACGCTTTTTCTGCGGTAGGCCCCGCCTTCCGGTGTGCGGGTGGTCTTCACGTTGGCAAGGTTCATGGAAATAATGTTCATGTGGGTGCGTTCCGCGCTAAGGGCGGAAGAGCTGATATCAAGCGCTGTCATGAAGTCCATTATTTTTGCCCTTCTTGAATAATGTTTCTTAACCCTTCAAAATTCTTTGTTATAACCTGGGTAAGCGCGGTGTATTGCAAAGAGTTTTTTGCCAGCGCGCCCATTTCCTTATCAATATCTACCCGGTCTTCACCGTGAATGATGCGGGGTTTGAAGGCTTTTTCCCAGTCCGGCCCAAAGGTTTTAGGGTCAAAGGTGCCGGGCATATGTTCTTTTTCTGTGCGTATAAGCTGGCCTTTGATGTTTTGCCCAAGGGCCTGTTGCAGTTTGTCTTCAAAGTCCAGAGTGCGCGGGCGGTACCCTTCGGTCTTTATGTTCGCCACGTTGCTCATGATTACGTTTTGGCGCTTCAACTGCATGTTCATGACCGACCCTACAAGTTCCAGATGCGGTTCAAATAAAGTTTTCATGCAGTCACCTCCTGTAATTTTTTCCCGGTGGGGGAAATTTTTTCCGTTGTAAGATGCCAAGCTTTAGCAATAAGCGTTCCAACTGTATAATTAGTTGAAATCTATTAATAATTTTATGAAGGCCCTGCCGTAATTTGCAATAACATATGGATTTAAATGAATAATATTCCAGGCCGGGCATCCGTCATTTTCCCGTCACGCGCTTTGCGGAGTCTAATATCTTGTAATTACTTACTTTGCTTGTGCCCCCACCGCCTATGACGGGCTTGCTATTATAATGATAGCTTAACGGAATTTTGGCGCTGCGCCTTCCGGCTGGCCCGGCAGGAATCTCGTGGAAATATCAAATTAAATTCATATGTTATACAAATAACCACAGACAGCAGAAACTTTGGCACGGCAATTGCTTCATGTGGCTTGAACGGCGGCTGGCAGACATAAAGCCGTTCAGCGGCAATAGTGCCGTAGAACTATCAAAACCCTGGAGGGGGATTATGAGTAACCTGATCGATTACGAAATCAACAAGGAACTTGGCGAGTGCTATCTTTTTATGGGTGAATATGGCAAGGCCCGCGATTATTACAGCAAAGCCGCCCTGGCTTGCGACCATTACTGCGACCCGTACATGGGCCTGGCCGCCATTGAAATGCAGCTGGGTAATGTGGAAGCGGCGCATGAACAGTACCGCAACGCCGTAAAAGCCGAAGCCACCGGCAAAAGCCTTACCGGGCTGGGGCTTATTGAAATGGAAGTTGGTTCCCATGACCTGGCCTTTGGGCACCTTACCAGCGCCCTTAGCCATGACCCGGAAAACATTTTGGCCCTGAACGGCATGTTGCAGTGCGCCTATCATCTTAGCCGCCTGACTGACGCCCTTGCCTACCTGGAAGCCGCCCTTGGCATGCAGGATGCGGACCCGGTGCGTTATGCCCTGGCCGGTTGCCTTACCTCGCTGGGCCGTGAAGCCGAAGCCCGTGAACACCTGAAAATTTTACTGGGCCGCAACCCGCAAAACGCTTGCGCCCAAGAACTTTACGCAAGCATCGCTGCGTAATCCGCTGCGTTCTGACTGCCAACAGACGCAGTTCCCCTCCCCAACAATTTCCCGGCCTCATGCTGGCGCGAGAGGCCGGGAAATTACTCAAAGCTTTATGCGGCGGGTCGGCCAGGGAAGGCCGGAACAGGGAGGATGACAGTGTCAGGCCACAGGAAGGGCCTGCCCCAAGAAGCAACGCTTCGTTTATGGTAGAGGCAACGCTTTGTTATAGCAGAAGCAAGGCTTCGTTATAGCAGAAACAACGCTTCATTTAGAGTGGTTTACGCTTGAAATAGCCGCTTAACGGCGAGCAAAGCTCGCCTACGACTATTCCGCGGCAAGGATTCGAAGACAAATCCTTGCTGAGCAATTCACTCATTTCAATCGTAAATTGCTCTAGGCCAAAAGCCGCGTTTCTTGTACGCCCGGAATGTGGAGTGAATCAACCTGAAACTCCACGAGGAAGCTTATGCTCCTGAACTACAAAAAAACATCCTGATGGGCAATCCATCAGGATGTTTTTTTAATGCGTCAAATTATATAACAAAGGTATGACAAAAGGCGGGGAAAGGGTAAGGCAGATGCCGCTGAAGACCGCCAGAATGCCGCTGCGTTCACCGCAAAAGCGCACAATTACCGGCAGGCAGGTATCCATTGACGTGGCCCCGGCGGAACCCACAGGGGCCAGCGGGCCAAGCAGACGGGCCAGCACCGGGGCGGAAACCAGGCTGAAAAGTTCACGGGTAATGTTGGAAAGCAGCGCCATGGAACCCAGGGCCGCATTGCCCAGTTGGGTAAGCAGCATGCTGGAAAGGCTGTAGTAGCCAAACCCCGCGCCCGCGCAAAGGGCATCTTCCGCCGGCAGGCCCGGCAGCAGGCAGGCCGTGGCCACAGCCCCCAGCGCTGTGCCCGCAACCACCAGCAAGGGCACCAGCAGTACCATAAACCCCAGTTCACGCACCACGCCAAAGGCCTTCAGGTCAAAGCCCAGGCCCAGCCCAACCCCAAGCATCATCAGGCGCAGCATCCACAGGGCGGCTTCCGGGTGGGTAAAGAGCGCCGGCAGGGCGTTCAAACGGCCCAAAGCAAGCCCCGCCGCAAAAAATGCCAAAATGCGGGCGGAACCGGCCATGGCCCGCAGCATGCCGCCCTTTTCCCCGGCGGATTTCCCCGGGGATTTGGGACTGGCGGGTTTTTGCCCGGCGGAATGAGCTTGCCGCGCCGCGCCTGAATGCGGTGCGTCTGGATGCAGCGCGTCCGGGTGCAGCGCGTCCGGGTGCAGTGTGTCTGGATGCAGCGCGTCCGGGTGTAGTGTGTCCGGGTGCCCTGCGCCTTCCCGCTTCGCGCCTGACGCTGAAAGGCCCGCGCCCCGGTAAAAAAAGCGCCCGCCCAATGCCAGGGCCGTTGCCCCGCCCAGTGAACACAAAAGGCCAAGCAGGCCGGCTTGCAGGCCCAACTGCCCCAGCTGGGGAAAGAGCGCGGCATCTGCCCCCAAAGAGGCCCCAAGAAAAAACAGCAAAATGTGCACGGACAGGCTTGTCAAAAACCCGGTAAGGCGCACGGCTTTTTTATTATGGCGCAAAAAATGGCCGGGAATTATTCCGGCGGCCAGGCAGGCAACTTCTATGGACATTTTCCGTCCTTTCAGGTTATATGAAATATGGCGGGGATTTTACCCGCAACGGCCTTGCACGATATTCTTTGCGGGCGCTTTGGGCAAGAGGCATTCTTGCACCGGGCGAACCTCTGGTCAAGGAGGAAAAAAATGGTCGAACTTGACGCCCTGGCAACCACTCTGCTTGCCGTCACAGCTATTTTGGCGGCAATTTTAAGCGCTTTGCACGCCCTGCTGAACTCGGCTGACCCGCGTTCCGCCCTGGGCTGGGTGCTGGTGTGCCTGGGCCTGCCGTTTGGCGGGGCGCTAATCTATTTTATGTTCGGCGTAAACCGCATAAACTTGCGGGCAGCCAAAATAGTGCGGCACCGGGCCGGGCACCGTTACCGCTTCAACCGCCGCCTGCGTGAACTGCGGGCCAAAAATCAAGGAAGCTCCACCAGTTTTGAAGCCCCCCCCCTGCCGGGGCTGGAAAATATGCTGGCCGGCAACCGGGCCGGGGCGGAAAACATTGCTACCGGGTCTGCCGCGGCTTCAGCTTGCCCAGTGGATGCGCCGCCGGATCAGGACGGGCAGCCTTGCGTTCCGCCAGTTCGGCCCGGGCAGCCAGTTCAGGCGGAATGGCCCGGCCAGGTTAATGAGGCGAACCCGGCAGATGCGAAGAACAGGGCTGACGGGGCGGGTTCTGCAAGCCCGCCGCCCTACCCTCAAGAACAGGCCGCGCAAGAACAGGCCGCGCGAGAACAGGCCCCGGAAAGTGAATCTTCAGAAAGTGAATCTCCGGATGAAAAAATGCCCAGCCGGGAACTGGCCGCCCTGCCGGAACCCTTTCAGGCCTTGGACAGACTGGGCTACGCAATTAACCAGACCCCGCTTTTTCAGGGTAACAGCGCCGAATTGCTGGAAAATGGCGACGCGGCCTACAGCGCCATGTTGCGGGCCATAAGGCAGGCCCGGCACAGCGTCTGGCTGGAAATATACATTTTTGCCAATGACGTGGTAGGCAGACTTTTTGCGGATGCCCTGGCGGAAGCGCATGAGCGCGGGGTGCAGGTGCTGGTGCTGGTTGACGGTTTGGGTTCATTCAGTGTTTTCAACCCCATACACAGTCTTTTACGCAAACGCGGGGTGCCGGTGGCCCTGTTTTTGCCGCCCCGTTTTTTCCCGCCCCAGTTATTCATAAACTTGCGCAACCACCGCAAATTACTGATAGTAGACGGAAAACTGGCCTTCACCGGCGGGGTGAACATTTGTCAGGGGCATGTGCGTGAACTTTATGCGGCCCAAAAGCGGAAGGAAGGGCGCTTCAGCATTGGCAAGGCCGGGCAGTGGCATGCGCCCGGACAGGCGGAACAGTCCGGGCAACCGGGACAAGCTGGGCCGGGGCAAAGCGGACAAGCTGGGCAGGCGGAGCAATTTTTGCCGGTGCCGCGCATTTACCGCCTGCCGTTTTTGAAGCGTTTTGCGCCGCAGGAAATTCAGGATTTGCACTTCAGGCTGCATGGCCCGGTGGTAGAGGAATTGCAGGCCGGTTTTTTGCAAGACTGGAATTTTTGCACCAATGAAGCCCTGCCCTTACCCCCGCAGCCCAAGCCCAGGATGGATTCCGGGCCCATTTGGTGCCGCGTGTTGCCGGACGGCCCGGACAACCGGCATGAACGGCTTGCCGCCACCATAACCGGGGCGGTTTCTTGCGCGCGCCGTTCCGTACGCATTATAACGCCCTATTTTTTGCCCCCGCCGGATCTTCATAGCGCCCTGGCAAGCGCTGCCCTGCGTGGCGTACATGTTGAGGTGCTGCTGCCACAAAAAAATGACCAGATATTTGTGCATTGGGCCGCCTTTCGGCAAATGGAAGGCCTTATGGAAAGCGGGGTGCGCATCTATTTTCAACCACCGCCTTTCGCGCATACCAAGCTGTTGATTATAGACGGGTTTTACTGCCAGTTCGGTTCCGCCAATCTGGACAAGCGCAGCCTGCGCCTGAACTTTGAGTTGAATATGGAGGCCTTTGACCCGGCCTTCGGGCAAAAACTGGAAGACTACTTCATCCGGGCCTGTTCAGCCGCGCGTGAATACACCTTGAAAGATTTCCACAGCCGCAGCCTGCCCGCCCGCATACGGGATTCCATTTTCTGGCTTGGCACCCCGTATTTGTAGACGGGACGCCGCAAATGCCCCAAGCAGCGGCAAGCGGCGCTATTCCAGATTGATGACAAACCCCGCAGGCCGGGGTTTGTAAAGGCACGCCCGCTCCGGCGCTTTACGGCGGCAATAAATGCCGCCTACGCCTGCGCGGCGGGCTGTTGACAAAGAGAACTTTGTCAACAGCCTCATTCTTCCTTCAGGGAACGGGTCATCAGCCGGGTTATGGCTTCTTGCGCGCCAATTTTTTGTTGCAACAGGGCGTAGACCGTTTCCGCCACCGGCAAGTCCACGCCGGTCTTGCGGCCTATGCCCACCACGGCTTCCGCGGTTTTTACCCCTTCAGCCACCATGTGCAGGTCTTCCACAATGGCGCCCAGGCTAAGGCCTTTGGCCAGGCGCAAGCCTACCTGCCGGTTGCGGGAAAGGTCGCCCGTGGCGGTAAGCACCAGGTCGCCCATGCCGGAAAGCCCCATAAAAGTTTCATTTTTCGCCCCAAGGGCCACCCCAAGGCGGCGCATTTCCGCAAGGCCCCGGGTAATTAGCGCGGCCCGCGCGTTGTGCCCAAGCTTCAGCCCGTCTGAAAGGCCAACGGCAATGGCTATGACGTTTTTTAGCGCCCCGCCCAGTTCCACCCCCAGCACATCGCGGGAGGAATAGGCGCGGAAGACTTCAGATGAAAATACCGCGCGCAGCTTTTCACCCATGCGTTTTTCCGCGCAGCCTATAACCACCGCGCCGGGCAGGCCCGCCACAACCTCTGCCGCGAAGGACGGGCCGGAAAGTATGGCGTAACGCGCCTGGGGCAATTCTTCCGCCACTACGCCGGACATGGTTTTCAGCGTGGCAATCTCAATACCCTTGCTGGCGCAAATTACCGGCATTTTTGCCGGGAAAAGGTCTTTCATGCCGCGCAAGACCTGGCGCATGCTCTGGCAGGGGATGGCCAACACGCAAAAATCCGCCAGCTTCATGGCTTCCGCCGCGTCTGTAGTGGCCTTCACCAGCGGGCTAAGGTTTTGCCCCGGCAAATAGCGCGGGTTTTCATGCCGCGTGTTGATGGCGGCAACCAGTTCGGCATCCCGCCCCCACAAGGTTACGGAATAGCCCTTCACCGCCAACAGCTGAGCCAGGGCGGTGCCCCAGCTTCCATTGCCCAAAATTGCAACCTGCATACGTATTTCTCGCTTGCCTGTATGGGTAAACCTTTCCGCCCTTATCTTTCAAAATAGGTATAGCCGCGCAAACCGTCTTCAAAGGCCTGCATAATGCTGTAACGGTCAGACGGGGTGATATTGCCGGCCCGCACGGCCTGTTCCGCCGCTTCACGCAGGTCGTCCAGCACCCGGCGGGTGTCATATTCCACATAAGAAAGTATGTCGGCCACGGAATCGCCGCGCAATTCGCGTATAAATTCATAGCTGCCGTCATCATTCACGCGCACGGTCACCACGTTGGTGTCGCCAAGCAGGTTGTGCAGGTCGCCCAGGGTTTCCTGATAAGCCCCTACAAGGAAGACGCCCAGGTAATATTCCTCGCCGTCTTTCAGGGGGTGCAGTTCCAGCGTGCCCTTTACCCCGGCCGGGTCTATGAAGCGGTCTATGCGTCCATCGCTGTCGCAGGTGATGTCGGAAAGTATGGCGCGGTTCACCGGTTCCTCGTTCAAGCGGTGCACCGGCATGACCGGGAAAAGGTGCCCGATGGCCCAGGAATCCGGCAAAGACTGGAACACGCTGAAGTTGCCATAATAGATATCCGCCAGGGCCTGGTCAATTTCCGCCAGATCCTTCGGGGGCTGGGGCAGGCTGGCCTTGGCCTGGGAAATGCGCTTCACCATGATCCAGAACAAGCGCTCCGCCACGGTGCGGTCACGCAGGCTGGCCTTGCCGTGCAAAAACTGCTGGCGCACTTCATCGCGGTAATAGATGGCATCGTTGTAAGATTCCTGCAAGTTGCGCACATTAAGGCCCAAAAGCGCGTCACGCAGGTTTATAATGGCCTCTGGCGCGTCTTCGGTAAGTTCCGGCACATCTTCCGGGTACTGGCCGTAGGCTATGCTGCTTACGTCCAGAATGTTGAAAAGCAGTATGGAATAGTAGGCCACGGTGGCCCGGCCGGATTCCGTAATTATAAAGGGGTGCGGCAGGTCATTTTCATCCAGCACGCTCATGACGGCCTCAATAACGTCTGAACAATATTCGTCCAGGCTGTAGTTGCGGCTGGAAACAAAGTTGGTGCGTGAACCGTCATAGTCAACGGCCAGGCCGCCGCCCAGGTCAAGGTAGCCCATGGTGGCCCCTTCCAGCATAAGGCCGGAATAGATGCGGCTGGCCTCTATGGCGGCGGAACGGATATCGCGGATATTCGGCACCTGTGAACCAAGGTGGTAGTGCAAAAGGCGCAGGCAGTTCAGCATGTCGTGCCGGCGCAAGGTATCCAGCACGTCCACGATCTGGGCTGTGGTAAGGCCAAAGGTGGAATGTTCGCCGCCGGAATGCGTCCAGTGCCCGCCCGCGCGGGAGGCCAGCTTGGCCCGCACGCCCAAAAGAGGCCGCACGCCAAGTTTTTGTGAACGTTCCAGAATAAGCCCCAGCTCGCCGGGCATTTCAATTACAAAAAAGCATTTGTAGCCCATGCGCACGGCGTTAAGGCCAAGGTCTATAAATTCTTCATCTTTGTAACCGTTGCATATCAGGCAGGCTTCCCGGTCACGCAAAAGGGAAAGCCCGGCCAAAAGTTCAGCCTTGCTGCCCACTTCCAGCCCGTGGTGGTAGCGCGAGCCAAACTTGGCAATGGTTTCAACAACTTGCTGCTGCTGGTTGACCTTGATGGGGAACACGCCCCGGTATTCACTGCGGTAGCCAAGGTTTTTGATAGCCTTGGCAAAAGACTGGTGCAACAGGGAAATTTGCGTATCCAGTATATTTTCAATACGCAAAAGCACCGGCATATCAAGCCCGCGTTCCCGAATGCCGTTAATGACGTCCAGAATGCGTATGGAGGTTTTGCTTTTTTTGCCAAAGGGGAATATGGCGACATCGCCTTCCGGTGAAAGGTCAAAATAGCCCGCTCCCCAGTTGCGGATGCCGTAAAGTTCGGCGGAATCTTCAATGGTCCAGCGCTGCATGGCCCGCTTGCCTGTCATAATATGCCCCCGCAAAAACCGCCAGCCATCTGTCAGGCTGATAAACGGGTTAAAGTTGAATCCGCCGCGTACACGTCATTGTCCCTTGCCAATACCCAAGAAAGGTCAAAAAGGCAGACCCCCATAAAGGAGGTCTGCCTTAAACTTGCTGCAAGGCGCGTAAAAATTAACGTTTTGAGTACTGGTAACGTGCACGGGCGGCGCGCAAACCGTACTTTTTGCGTTCTTTCTTGCGCGGGTCACGGGTAAGGAACCCGGCCTTTTTAAGGATGCCGCGCAAAGATTCATCAACATTCAGCAGCGCGCGAGCAATGCCGTGGCGCACAGCTTCAGCCTGGCCGCTAACGCCGCCACCCTGAACGTTCACCTTTACGTCAAACTTGTCGCCCAGCTTGGAAGCGACCAGCGGTTGACGCACGATCATTTGCAAAGACTTGCGGGGAAAATAATTTTCAAAGGCACGGCCGTTAATTTCTATCTGGCCGCTGCCGCTATAAAGGCGGGTGCGGGCGGTAGCTGTTTTGCGGCGTCCGGTTCCGTAATTGAATTCAGTGGGCATGGTTTAACTCCAACCAGTTATTTTAAATATCAACCAGCGTTGCGCGGCAAGCCTAGTACGGGAAGGTCAACGGCTTGGGCTGCTGGGCCGCGTGGGGGTGTTCCGCCCCCGGGTAAACTTTAAGTTTTTTCAACATGGCGCGGCCCATGCGGTTTTTGGGCAGCATACCCTTGACTGCGTTCATCAGAACGAATTCCGGGTTCCTTACAAGCATTTTGTCCATGGTGGTCTCTTTAAGGCCGCCCACGTAACCGGTGTGCTTGTAGTAAGTTTTGGTATTCAGCTTTTTGCCGGTAACCGCGACCTTTTCACAGTTGACAACAACAATAAAGTCGCCGTTGTCAAGGTGGGGCGCATATTCCGGCTTGTGCTTGCCGCGCAGGCGGTGGGCTATCTGGGCGGCCAGACGGCCCAGAACTTTATTTTCGGCATCGACCACGAACCATTCCTGGTTTATGTGCTCGGGCGTGGGGCTGAAGGTCTTCATTTTAAGTTACTCCTTAAAGATACCGACAGCGTGTCACGCCACCGGCTTGCTCAAAATACTGCTTGAAAGACGCTTCTTTTAAATGTTCACGCAACTCTTGTCAATAGTTTTTTTGCAAATGAAGCGCTTCTTGCGCATCGCGCTATCTTTACGCATATTTTTTTTGCGCCGCCCGGCCCTTGCCAGGCCAGGCGGCCTGATTTACACTGCAACGGCAAGCCGGGCATGAAACTTTTATCTGCGGACAAGCATTTAAAATAGCAGAACAACCCTATACCCGCAAGAAGTACATGAAAAAAAAATCATACACCTGTAAAATGCGCCCCAGCATTGGCGAAGGCATTGCCCTGAAGCGTAAGGAGGCCGGTTACACCCAGGCCCAGGTTGCGGAACTTCTGGGCATGCACAAGGAAACGGTTTCCCGCCTGGAAACCGGGGCCATTATGCCCACGGTGCAGCGCCTTGTTCAGCTTTCAGAACTTTTTCAATGCCGCATAGGAGACTTTTTTTATGGCGATACAGACGCGATTGAGGCAAAACTGAAGCAGATGGCGGCCAGAATACTGCAACTGCCGGAAAAAAAGCGTGAAAAATTTTTTGCCCTTATCTTTGACCTGTGCGACCTGGCCATGGAATGAAAAGCGCCGTGTTTTTACCGTAGCCAGGCCATTGTGCAACGGCCTCACAATGGCCCCGCGGCGGGCATAAAATATACCCCAAAATACTTGCGGCAGAACAAACGCGCTACGCCTTGCCGCTTTGGCTGTTAAACCATGCATAACGCGCCGTTGCCAACGCAATACGTTGCTTTTTGGTATAAATTATATGCGTAATATGTTTGTTTTGCCTTGACAAAAGACCTTGCGGCAATTATTTTTTCTCAAGTTAAAATTTGAACTTGTGGCGCCTTCAAGGGGAACTGCCACAGCCTTTATCCGAATCAACCTTAACCATTTGGAGGATTCATGTATCCCACCGTAAAGAATGCCATTGTCGTAATGTTCGACAGCATGCAGTACAACTACCTGGCCTGCAACGGCAATACCTGGATGAAAACGCCCAACTTTGACCGCTTTGCCCGTGAAGGCATGGTCTTTGACAACTGCTATATTGAAGGCGTGCCCACCGTGCCCTGCCGCCGCGCCATGCACACCGGCCGTTACACCCTGCCCACCTGCGGGTGGAGCGCCCTTACAATGGAAGAAACCACCATTGCCGACCTGTGCTGGGGTTCCAACATAGACACCGCCATTATTTTTGACTGCCCCATGTACCGCCTGCCCAAGTTCGGCTACACCCGCGGTTTTGACAAGGTATGGTTCACCCACGGGCATGAAGGCGACCACTACTTCTACAGCAAAGACGACCTTATTCACTACAAGCCCGAAGAATTTCATGAAGACCACATCCTGCGCGATGCCGACAAGGTGCTGGGTGAAGGCGTTGTCGGCCCGCTGCTGCATGAAACCACCTGCTACCTGAAAAACCGCCAGTACTGGAAGACGGATGAAGACCAGAACGTGGCCAAGGTTATGAAAGACGCGGTGAAGTACCTGGAAGCGCGTGACCCGAACAAGCCCTTCTTCCTGTGGGTGGACAGCTTTGACCCGCATGAGCCGTGGGATTCCCCGTCCGTATATGACCCGGAAATGAAGTGCCCCTACAACCCGGACTACAAGGGCAAAGACCAGTTCCTGCCCATCATGGGCCCGGTAAAAGACCTGTATACTGAAGAAGAACTGCACCACGTGCGCATGCTGTACGCGGAAAAAATAACCATGTGCGACAAGTGGTTTGGCCACTTCATGGACAACTGCAAGCGCCTTGGCCTGGAAAAAGACACCCTGTTCATAGTGGTGAACGACCACGGTGAACCCATGGGCAACGCCGAACACGGCCACGGCATTATGCGCAAGTGCCGCCCCTGGCCCTATGAAGAACTGGTGCACGGCATTATGATGGTAAAAGGCCCCGGCATAAAGGCCAACCAGCGCAGCAAGGCCTTTGTGCAGTCTTGCGACATAGCCCCCACCGTGTGCGACTGGATGGGCCTTGGCGTGCGTGACTTCCACCAGGGCAAAAGCGTGCTGCCCATTGCCTTTGGCCAGGTGGCAAAAGTGCGTGACTTCGCCATTGCCGGCTACCACAAGTATTCCTGGTCCATCATCACTGATGACTGGTCCTACATTCACTGGGCCAAGAATGATGAAAACAGCGTTGGCGCGTCCATGGCCGGCATTTACGGCGGTACCTTTGACCACATGGAAGCCATTGGCAAAAGCAGAAGCTCTTCCACCATCAATATAGACCTGGAATCTGACGCGGCCAAAAGCCTGAAGGACGCCGCCTCTCTGGACGGTGAAGACCAGTGGACCTGCACCCCGGGCAGTGTTTCCGAAGTGCCCGCCAAAGATGAACTGTACAGCCGCAAAACAGACATGGCCCAGCTTAACAACGTTATTGACGCCAACAAGGACGTTGCCAAAAAGCTGTGGGATGACCTGCGTGAATTTATCGGCTATTTGAGAACCTGCTAGGCAATGGCCTCCAATGAATATACAGCGCCGGGCGGCACGCCCGGCGCATAACGGAATCCCCGGCAGGCGCATGCGCCTGCCGGGGATTTTCCCATTCGTGGCCATTCGAGGCCATCGTGAGGCCGTTGCACAATGAGAATTTTTGTTCTTTTACAAGGAGTGCCCCTATCCCGTAGGTGCGTGCGGAGGGAGTATATTCAAGCATATATGACCTTCGCGCGGGACGAAGCACGACGCAGTAAAAGGGCAAAAAGGCCATTGTGCAATGGCCTCATCGTGCAATGGCCTCCATTCAAGACCATTCCCGGCCGTTGAAAGCGCTGGCAGAATTTCGTGCCTACCCCTTCAAGCGCCGCCAGTTTATGCCGTGCCCGGTAAGGTACTTGGAAAGGCGGTTGCCCTGCCGGGCGGGGCTTTTATCCGCCCCGTAAACGCGCGTCCCGGCCTCCAGCAGGCTGGGGCTTTGCAAACAAATTTGCAAAACGCCTTCCAGTTGCACCTTTGTGAAGCAGTTTTGCTCCAGAATTTCCGCCGGAATGCGGCCTGAAGCCGCAAGGCTTTCAAGCATGGCAAAACCGGAATGGCCGGTAGAATCTGGACTGGCCGGCGGAACATCCAACAGGGCGGAACAAGCCGTCCGCTCCTCTTGGGCAAGCGGGGCGGCCTCTGCCCACATGCGCAGCAAGTATTCTTTTTCCGCCTGCACCGCGTTTTTGTCTATAACGCATTTGTGCGCCAGGGTGCCCATGCGGGTAACGGCAGAGGAAAAATCGCGGAAGTTCCCCAGCCACAAGGCCTGCGTCGACGCGGCAAAATCCAGAAAGTCCGCCCGCGCCTCTGCCTGAAACGCCACCTTGCGCTTCAGTTCATGCTGCAAGCGCTTCAATTCAAAGTCCAGGTTGGCCTCAATGTCTTCCGTGCGTTCGCGCAGGGGCGGCAGCTCAAAATTCCACAGGTTTATGCGCATAAAAAGGTCTGGGCGGAAGTTGCCCCGCGCCACCTCTGCCGCCAGGGGACGGTTGGTGCCGCAAATAAGCTGAAAGTCGCTGTAAACCGGCACATCGGCCCCCACCGGCAAAAAGGTTTTTTCTTCCAGCGCCGTTACCAGCAGGGCTTGAGAATCCAGATCCATCTCGCCTATTTCATCAAGAAACAACACGCCCCGGTGGGCCTGAAGCAACAGCCCGCGCCGGGATTGCACGGCATTGGTGTAAGCCCCCTTCACATGCCCAAACAGGGCGGAAAGGGCGCTGTCCCCCCGCAAGGCGGCGCAGCTTACTTCAACCAGCGGCCCTTCCAGCCCCGCAGCTTCCTTTTTAAGCTGGTAAATGGAACGCGCCAGCTGCGACTTGCCGGTGCCGCTTTCCCCGCTGAACAAAAGCGGGGCGGATGACACCCTGGCTACCTGCTCCACCCGTTCCAGCAGGTTTTTGAAGCGCTCATTCCTGACCTCTATGTCGCGGTTAAGCGCCCCGCCGCTTACCTGGCCGACATCAAAACTGCGGGCCAGGGCCTGCCATGAATCATGATCCGGGTTGCCTACAAAGTATTTTCCGTCCGGGAAAACAAAGAAAAATTCCAGCGGCAAATTAAAGGTGTAAATAATGCTCAAAATGCAAAAATATAAAAAATGCCCCCGCCCCGGTGGCAAGTTTATGTAGTATTTTCTGTCCGGGGCATGCACGATATGTTTTTTGAAAATTTTTGAAAAATAGCTGTACTGGCTCGCAAAGTCTATTATCTCCATATCTTCAATGCACATCACTTCTATTTTGGTTCGGGGCGATACCGCGGCTATGTCGCGTTGCAAATCCGGCATAAGGTATTCCCAGTGCCCCGGCACCAGCAAATACAATTCATCAATCGGAAATTCCCTGATGCGGCAAATGTCAAGCGTTGGCCGCCAAATATGCACGTTGCCGGTGCCGTACACCGCTTCATAACCCGCCGCCACCACGCTGAAGCATATGTTCTTTTTTCTGCCGCTTTCAGGCATATAAATTCTCCTTTGGCACAAATTATGCCTGAACAGCATTTTTAATGCCATAAAAGAATGCGCCTGGCAAGCCACGTAAGGCCGCCCACCCAGCAATATGCTGTTTTAACTTCTTTTAATGCAATTCAATTCACTGGCATGCAATTTGCTGAGGCTTCCTCAGTCGAGAACGCGCCATTATGGCCACAACCTGAAAACTATGGAGACGCTATGTACCCACCGGTAAAGAATGCCATTGTTATGATGTTTGACAGCCTGCAATACAATTATCTGGCCTGCAACGGCAACACCTGGATAAAAACCCCCAACTTTGACCGCTTTGCGCGTGAAAGCATGGTGTTTGACAACTGTTACATTGAAGGCGTGCCCACCGTGCCCTGCCGCCGCGCCATGCACACCGGCCGCTATACCCTGCCCGTTGCCGGCTGGTGCGCCATTACCATGGAAGACACCACCATTGCCGACCTGTGCTGGGGTTCCAACATAGACACCGCCATTATTTTTGACTGCCCCATGTACCGCCTGCCCAAGTTCGGCTACACCCGCGGTTTTGATAAAGTATGGTTCCACCACGGGCATGAAGCCGACCACTACTTCTACCGCCAGGATGACCTGATTCACTGCAAGCCGGAAGACTACCATGAAGACCACGTTATCCGCGACATGGACAAAATTCAGGGCAAAGGCTCTATTGAAGCCCTGCTGCATGAAACGGCAGACTACCTGAAGCACCGCCAGTACTGGAAGACTGATGAAGACCAGAACGTGGCCCACGTTATGAAAAACGCGGTGTGCTACCTGGAAAACCGCGACCAGAACAAGCCCTTCTTCCTGTTCATAGACAACTTTGACCCGCATGAACCGTGGGACAGCCCGTCCGTGTACGACCCGGAAATGGAATGCCCCTACAACAAGGGCTACAAGGGCAAAGACCAGTTTTTGCCCGCCATTGGCCCGGTTGAAGGCGTTTACACTGAAGATGAACTGCACCACATCCGCATGCTGTACGCGGAAAAAATAACCGTGTGCGACAAGTGGCTGGGCTATTTTATGGATAACGCCAAGCGCCTTGGCCTGGAAAAAGACACCCTGTTCATGGTTGTGAACGACCACGGTGAACCCATGGGCAACGGCGAGCACGGCCACGGCATTATGCGCAAATGCCGCCCCTGGCCGTATGAAGAACTGGTGCACGGCATTATGATGATCAAAGCCCCCGGCATCAAACCGGGCCGCACAGACGCCTTTGCCCAGTCTTGCGACGTGGCCCCCACAATCTGCGACTGGCTTGGCCTGGGCGTGCGTGACTTCCACCAGGGCCTTAGCCTGCTGCCCATTTGCCGCCGCGAAGTAGAAAAAGTGCGTGATTTCGCCATTGCCGGTTACTTCAAGTATTCCTGGTCCATCATCACCCACGACTGGTCTTACATCCACTGGGCCAAAAATGATGAAGCCAGCAACGCCGAAGCCCTGTACGAAATGTACGGCAAAGGCACCCTGGAACACGCCCAGACCAAAAAATCCACCCTGGGCGGCGGCGTGAACATGGAACAGCAGGAACTTAAGGCAGCCGCCAGCCTGGACGGTGAAGACCAGTGGACCTGCACCCCCAGCGCCACTTCCGAAGTGCCGGCCAAAGACGAACTTTACAACCGCAAGACAGACCTGGCCCAGTTGCACAACGTGGCGGACAAACACCCCGACGTTGCCAAAAAGCTGTGGGATGAACTGCGCGGCTTCATGGGCTACCTGAAGACCTGCTAATATACTCCCATCCGTGGTTACTTACACTACAACCACGGCATAACCCCAAGCCGGGCGGTTCGTATCTGACGAAAGCCGCCCGGCTTCTGTTTTACGCTGTGAATTGACTTTATAAGTCCACTTTGGCATAGTAAAAAAAGTTACTTTTTGAACAATCAACTTTGTCAACCACCAACTGAAGGAGCACAAGATGTACCCACCGGTAAAGAATGTTGTTGTCATTATGTTCGACAGTATGCAGTACAACTACCTTGCCTGTAACGGCAACACCTGGATGAAAACCCCCAACCTTGACCGCTTTGCGCGTGAAAGCTTTGTGTTTGACAACTGCTATATTGAAGGGTTGCCCACCGTGCCCTGCCGCCGCGCCATGCACACCGGCCGCTACACCCTGCCGGACGTGGGCTGGAGCCCGCTGCGTATGGAAGACACCACCATTGCCGACCTGTGCTGGGGTTCCAACATCGACACCGCCTTTATTTTTGACAGCCCCCCGCACCGCCTGCCCAAGTTCAACTTTACCCGCGGCTTTGACAAGGTATGGTTTGTGCACGGGCATGAGCTTGACCACACCTTCTACGCCAAAGACGACCTGATTCACCTTGACCCGAAAGACTACCATGAAGCGCATTCCCTTGAAGCCTACGGCAAGGCCGCCGGTGAACAGGCAGTGCATGTGGTGCTTGAAGAAACCGAATGCTACCTGAAGCAGCGCCAATACTGGAAAAGTGATGAAGACCAGAACGTGGCCAAGGTTATGAAAAAGGCCATAAGCTACCTGGAAGACCGCGACCCGAACAAGCCCTTCTACCTGTGGATAGACAACTTTGACCCGCATGAACCCTGGGACGCCCCTTCCGTATACGACCCGGAACTGAAATGCCCCTACAACCCGGACTACAAGGGCAAAGACCAGTTCCTGCCCATTAACGGCCTGGTTGAAGGCGTTTACACGGAAGATGAACTGCACCACATCCGCATGCTGTACGCGGAAAAAATAAGCGTGTGCGACAAGTGGATGGGTTACTTCATGGACAACGCCAAGCGCCTTGGCCTGGAAAAAGACACCATGTTCATGGTGGTCAATGACCACGGTGAACCTTTGGGCAACGGCGAACACGGCCACGGCCTTATGCGCAAGGTGCGCCCCTGGCCGTATGAAGAACTGGTGCACGGCATCATGATGATCAAGGCCCCCGGCATCAAACCCGGCCGCAGCAACGCCTTTGTGCAGTCCTGCGACGTGGCCCCCACCGTGTGCGACTGGCTGGGCCTTGGCGTGCGCGACTTCCATCAGGGCAAAAGCGTTCTGCCCATTTGCCGTGGTGAAGTAGAAAAGGTGCGCGACTTCGCCATTGCCGGTTACTTCAAGTATTCCTGGTCAATTATCACCCACGACTGGTCATACATTCACTGGGTGAAGCTGGGTGACGACACCAAGCAGTCCATGGCCGGCATTTACGGCGGCACCCTGGCCCACATGAAGGAAATTCAGCCGGGTTACAAATCCCAAACCGGCATGAGCCATGAAGAAATCGCCCTGAAGCAGGCCGCTACCCTGGACGGTGAAGACCAGTGGACATGCACCCCCGGCAGCCGCGCCGACGTGCCCGCCAAAGACGAACTGTACAACCGCAAGACAGATATGGCCCAATTGAACAACGTAATTGACAAGCACCCGGAAGCCGCCAAAAAATTGTGGGATGAACTGCGCGAGTTTATGGGTTACTTGAAGACCTGCTAAGGCAGGATGACGTTAAGAATGCCTTCGGCGATAAGGGGCTCCGCCCCTTAAGATTGATGACAAACCCCGCAAAGCCGGGGTTTGTAAAGGCACGCCCGCTCCGGCGCTTTACGGCGGCAATGAATGCCGCCTGCGCCTGCGCGGCGGGCTGTTTTGTCAACAGCCTCAGAGGCCATTGCGCAATGGCCTCTATAATCTATTCCAGCTCGGATTTTTCTTGCAGGATAATTTCCAGAATATCCCGCGCGGCGTAGGGTTTGCCCAGGGCGGCGGCATTTTTTGCCAGGTTTTCCAGTTTGTCCGGGTTTGCCAGCAGATCGTGTACTATCCCTATGATATTTTCTTCTTTATCCGCCTGCATGGCCGCGTTGTTTTGCGTCAGGTAGGCGGCGTTATTTTCTTCCTGCCCTGGTATGGGTGAATGCACCAGCATGGGTTTGCCCATGGCAAGGCATTCAGAGCTGGTAAGCCCGCCGGGTTTGCTTATTACCAGGTCGCTCATGGCCAGCAGGGTGGGCACTTCTGTGGTGAAGCTGAGGGGCAGCAAGCGGTTGGGGAAGTTTTTTTGCACTTCTTTAAGCTGGGAAAACAGCTTCAGGTTTTTACCGGCCAGGGCTACAAGCTGAAAGTCTTCCGGCAGGCTGAACAGTTCTTCGGCCATTTTGTCCATTTGCCCTATGCCGGCCCCGCCGCCCATAAGCAGAATGGTTTTTCTTTGCGGGTTCAGCCCGAATTTTTCCGCCGCGGTTTTACGGGCGGCTTCTTTATCCGCCGCCGGAATGAAGGATGGGAAAATTGGAATGCCGGTTACGTGAATGCCGCTTTCCTGCAAGCCGCGCAGGCGCATGTTTTGAACATCCGCGCTGTTGGCTATGAAGTAGCCTTCCACCCCTTGTTCCAGCCAGAAGCTGTGCGCCATGAAGTCTGTAATGCAGGTCCATACCGGCTGGGCTATGCGCCCTTCTTTTTTCCACTTCAGCAGTACCTGTTCCGGCATAAAGTGGGTGCATACCAGGTGGTCTGGCCGGTATTCATCCAGCACCTTGCGCAGACGCTTCAGGCAAAGGGATTCCAGCGACTTTCTGGCCTTTTCTATGACCGAATCATGGTCAATTCTGTCAAACTTGTTGTAAATTCCGCCCCATATGCCGGGGAAGCTGCTTACCAGCCGGATGTAGGCGTCAATGTAGATTTTGCGGAAGACCCACGGGGCAAGGGTTGCCAGGTCTATAAAAAGGGCATCGTGTTGCGGGAACCAGCGTTCCAGCCCGGCCTTCAAGGCCCCGGCAGCGCGGACATGCCCGTGCCCGGCGGAAATGCTTAGCAGCAGCAGGCGTTTAGCGGCCATATACGTCCTCAAAGCGCACGATGTCGTCCTCACCAAGGTAGGATCCGGTCTGCACTTCTATAATTTCCAAGGGGATACGGCCGGGGTTTTCCAGCCGGTGCCTGTGCCCAAGGGGGATGTAGGTGGACATGTCTTCAGAAAGAATCTTCACGCAATCGTCCACTTGTTCCTTATTTTCCACTGTCACTTTGGCCGTGCCGCGTACCACAACCCAGTGTTCCGCCCGGTGGTGGTGCATTTGCAGGGAAAGCGCGCAACCGGGGTTTACAACTATGCGTTTTACCTGAAAGCGCCCGTCAAGCGCCAGGGTTTCATAGCTGCCCCAGGGGCGGTGCACGCGCAGGTGGGTATCTGTTTCACTGCGGCCCTGTTTCTTCAGGGTTTCCAGCAGGCCCTTCACTTCCTGGCTGCGCGATTTTTCCAGCACCAGCACGGCGTCCGGCGTTTCCACAACGCACAGGCCGCTTACCCCAAGGGTGGTAAGCAGGCGGCTGCTGGAATGCAGGTAGCTGTCTTTGGTGTCCATGGCCAGCACGTCGCCCCGGCTTACGTTGCCGTTGCCGTCCCGCTGGCCGCTTTCATAAAAGGCTTCCCATGAACCAAGGTCGCTCCAGTTGGCGTCAAGCGGCACCACGGCGGCGCGGTCGGTGCGTTCCATCACCGCGTAATCTATGGAATTGGCCGGGCAGGCGGCAAAGGTTTTGCCCAGGCGTATGAAGTCCATATCCCGCTTGCTTTCCGCCCAGGCCGCTTCACAGGCCTGGTACATTTCCGGATCAAGGCGCTTCAACTCTTCCAGATAAAGGCGCGCGCCGAACAGGAACATGCCACTGTTCCAGAAGTAGCCGCCTTCGGCAAGCATGGCTTCCGCCTTGTCGCGCGTGGGCTTTTCTACAAAACGCGCCACTTTTTTTGCGCCACTGCTTGGCCCGGTGTTTGAAGAGGCGCTAGGAAGGGCCTTCAGGGCCTCGCCTTCCTTGATATAGCCGAAGCCGGTTTCCGGCCCGCCGGGTTTTATGCCAAAGGTAAGCAGGGCGCCGCCTTCCGCCGCGCGGGCGGCCTGGGCCACGCTGCGCACAAAGCCTTCCACCGGCTCTATTACGTGGTCTGAAGGCAGCACCAGCAAAAGCGCGTCTTCATCCGGGGCCAGGCCGGTCAGGGCCGCCAGCGCGGCCATGGCTATGGCCGGGGCGGTGTTGCGCGGGGCGCTTTCCAAAATAATATCCGCTTGCAGCCCCTTGCCTTGCGCAATGGCTGCCGCAAGAAAGCGGTGCTGGTCGTTGCATACCACAATGGGCCGTCCCACCGCCGGTATGGCGGCCACACGGTCCAGAGTGCGCCCGAAAATGGTTTCTCCGCCAATGTCCATGAACTGCTTGGGGTACAAACCGCGTGACAAAGGCCACAGGCGGGTGCCGCTGCCCCCGCATAAAATAACCGGCCGCAACACTGCCATATTTAAGGACTCCTTACTCGGGCTTATTCAAAAAAACAAATAAAACACAATATGTTACAGGGCATAGTATAACAAGCAATTTTGTTCTCTGGCAAAGAAGAACAGTTTTTTATGGCGGAAGTATACTCTTGCGGTATTCAGCCGGAATAAAAAACTTTTCTGCCCCCAACACGAGATATCCAGAGGGCAAAAGGGCCGTTGCGCCTGGCTATTCCGCAAACTTGTCTATAACCGCCAGGGCTTCTTCCAGCTTTTCCGCCAGAAGCTTCTGGTCGCCTCTGGTTTCCATATTCAGGCGCAGCAAGGGTTCCGTGTTGGAACTGCGCAAGTTGCAGCGCCAGTTGCCGCAGTCTATGGAAAGGCCGTCTATGTGGCTTTCTTCCCGGATTTGCCCTTTGAAGTGTTCTTTAAGGGCCAGGGTTGCGGCAGCGGCGTCCGCCACCTTGCGGTTTATTTCTCCGCTGCACGGGAAGGCCTTCATGCGGTCTTCAACCAGTTCACGCAGGCCCTGCCCGCTTTGGCCCAACAATTCCAGCAAGCGCAGCCAGGGCAGCATGCCGCTGTCGCAGTAGGAAAAGCTGCGGAAGTAGTGGTGGGCGCTCATTTCCCCGCCGTACAGGGCATTTTCCCGGCGCATGCGTTCCTTCATGAAGGCGTGGCCGGTTTTGCTTTCCAGCGGGATGCCCCCGGCGGCTTTTACCATTTCAATGGTGTTCCAGGTAAGGCGGGAATCATAAAGTATTTTGGAACCCGGCGCGGTGGCCAGCAGGGTTTTAGCCAACAGGCCGACAATATAGTAGCTTTCAATAAAGTTGCCGTCCGCGTCATAAAAGAAGCAGCGGTCAAAGTCTCCATCCCAGGCCAGGCCAAGGTCGGCCTTGTGCTTGCGCACGGCATTGGCGGTATCTGCCCGGCATTCCGGCAGCAGGGGGTTGGGTATGCCGTTGGGGAAGTTGCCGTCCGGCTTGCTGTGCAAAAACACAAAACAGCCGGGCAGGCAGGAAGCCAGGGCCTCCGCCACCGGGCCGGCGCAGCCGTTGCCCGAGTTCATGACAATTTTAAGGGGGCGTATGGCGTCCCTTCTGGTTTCCGAAATAAGCGATTCAAGGTACCGCCGCCGGAAGGAAGCTTCCTGATACCCGCCCTTGCGGCCATTGCCAGGGCGCAGGACTTTTTCACCTTTTTCGCGCAGTTCCTTTATTTTGTCGCGCAGGGCAAACAGGCCGGAATCTCCGCTTATGGGCAAGGCCCCGCCCCGCACCAGCTTAAGGCCGTTGTAGCCTTGCGGGTTGTGGCTGGCGGTTACCATAATGCCGCCGTCAAAGCCTTGCGTGGCGGCATGGTAAATTTCTTCCGTGCCGCAAACGCCAATGTGCGTAACATCGGCCCCGCCGGACATCAGCCCGTCGGCCAGCGCGGCGGAAAGGGCTGGGCCGGAATGGCGCACATCCATGCCTATGACAACCCTGGAGGCGGCAAATTCCCGCGCGAACACCAGCCCAAGGTCACGGCAGAGCTGTTCATCAAGTTCTTCCGGCACCCTTCCACGCACGTCATAGGCTTTGAAGCAGGCGTAATCCATAAGCATTCCTCTTAGTTGAGACCATTGCACAATGGCCTTTTTGCCCTTTTACTGCGTCGTGCTTCGTCCCGCGCGAAGGTCATATATGCTTGAATATACTCCCTCCGCACGGAACTACGGGATAGGGGCACTCCTTGTAAAAGAACAAAAATTCTCATTGTG
>JAVBMP010000107.1:0-5161 GCA_031552315.1 Desulfovibrionaceae bacterium
CGGCTGCCGCTTTTGTAGGCCAGGCGTTCAAGGTCAAGCTTTTTCAGGGCGTCCCAGGCCATGGCCTCGGCCTCTGCCGGGCTTTTGCCCTGATTAAGCGGGCCAAAGGCCACATCTTCCAGCACGGTGGGGCAAAACAGCTGGTCATCGGAATTTTGCAGCAAATACCCGCATTGCAGGCGCATGGCTATAAAATCTTCTTCAGTACGCAGCGGCCGCCCTTCAAAGGTCATTTGTCCGCTTTGGGGCGGCACCAGTCCGCAAATGATGTGCAGCAAGGTGCTTTTGCCGCAACCGTTGTCGCCGCTAAGCCCAAGGCGCGAGCCCTGGCGCAGGCACAAAGAAAAATCGCATAGCAACGGCTTTTCCTGGCCGGGCCAGGTAAAGCACAGCTTGTTTACTTCAAGAACAGGTTCTAAATTTTGCATAGGTAAACATTTACGGTATAAGCTTTAAAATATCCACAACAAAAAGTGTTATGGAAAAACAGGCTGCCCCGGCTAAAAAAACGCGGCTGCGCCGCAATTCCGCCGCGTTTAGCGCCACCGGGTTTATAAAGGGGAATTTGCCGCAAAAACCGCGCAAGCGCATGGCATTGTTCACGCGCTCCGCCTTGTTCCATGAACGCAGCAACAAACGCCCCAGCAACCAGGCCTGCACCCGGTAGGCCCGCAAGCTGCTGCCTGGTTGGAAGCCCCGCAAGCGGGCGGCGCGGTTAAGCTTTTCCAGTTCCTCACCCAAACTGTACAAATGGCGCTGCGTCAAAAGAAACAGCAACGCGGCCTTTTCCGGCACCTTCAACCTGCGCATGGCATGGCCGTTGGCCGCGAAGGATGAAGTGCCCGCCAACGCCAAAGTGGCAATGATGGCCGCGTTGCTCTTCAAGGTAATAAGCAGGGCCAGGGCCAGGCCGCTGCGTGTAAAGCTGAACGGCCCCACGCGCAGCAAAACATCCGCCGGGCCAAGGGGGGCTTCCCCCAAACGCAGGGGCAAAAAAATCCATAAAAAAATCAAAAAAATGTTGGCAAATGCCAGCTGGCGCAACAACTTCCTGGCGGGCAAACGCCCGGCAAGGCACAGCAACGCGGACGCCGCCAGGGCCAAAGCCGCCCAAAACGGGTTGCGCAGCAGGGCCACCGCCAAAGAAAACAGCAGCAACGCGGCCAGCTTGCAGGCCGGATCCAACCGGGTCAGGTCAAAAACGCCGCCAAAAGCGGCCCCGTCCGCCGCAAAAAGCCCTTCACCCGCGTTCATGCCCGTTTATCGCCTTCCAGTATAAAGCGCAGCATGTCCGGTTTTTCACGGCGCAGCAGGCCTACAATAAACACGGTGATCACCCCTTCCAGCAGCATAAGGGGTATGTTCAGCAAAAGGCTCATCAGCGCGGCGTATTCAAAGGCCTTGCCGGAAAGCAGAAGGGCGGCGGCTTCCAGCGTAGCGCTAAGCCCAACCGCCAAAGCGCCGCAGCCAAAGGCCCCAAGCATCCACATCTGAAAATGAACCCGCTTGCGGCCTTGCGCCCCCGCATTTCCGTGGGCGGCATTTCCCTGAGCGGCGTCCCCGTGGGCGGAATCCCCGGCGGCAGAATGCCCGGGCTGCCCAATTTGGGCATCTTCAAAAAGCCCGCGCCGCAAAAGGGGCCGGAACAACCAGGCGGTAAATACCGCCGGAAAGGCCATAATGCAGGTGTTCACCCCAAGCGTGGTCAGCCCGCCAAACTGAAAGAGCAAGGCTTGCAACACCAGCGCCACAAAAATGGCCGGCACGGATGCCAGCCCCAAAATACAACCCAAAAGCCCGTTCAAAAGCAGGTGCAAGTCAACCAGCCCCACACGGAAATGCACAAGAGAGGCGCAAAAAAAACCGGCGGACAACATGGCTGTCGTCATTATATGATCCCACGGCAGTTTGCGCAGCCCGGCCCCCAGCAGCACGGCCCCGCCAACAGCCCCGCTTATCAAAACCGGGGCGCTGAGCACACCTTCTGAAATATGCATACGGCAAGCTCCTCAGATCGCGTTAAAATTGAAATTACCCTTTCCTCAAGCCGCCAGTTCCGGGACAAGACGCATTGTACCCTTGCCAGAATGCAGCCAGTCGAAATGCCGCGCCATGCGCCAAAATTCATTCTCTGCCTCTGGGCCGGACGCGCATGGGCGGGCGTATGCGCCTGTTGGTCACGGCCCAGGCTGTAAAGCCGCCTATGCCTATTATCCAGCCCAGTCCGCCCAAAATTTCACGCCAGCCGGGGTCTTTGGGGGCGGACTGTTCCGCAAGAGCATGCTGCAAGGGGGCCATGGCCTTTTGCGTTTCTTCCCGCACCAGTCCGCGCAGCAGGGCAAGTTCCGCCGGGCTGAAAGGCCCATGCCCGTTTGGCCCGCCAGACACATTTAGTTCTGGCACACTCAATTCCGGCACATTTAGTTCTGGCGCACTCAATTTTTGCGGCGCAAATTCGGCAGCCCGCGCCGCTTCAGGCTCAAGCGCTGTTCCGGCTGTTCCGCCCGCCATACCGGCCTGACCGGGTTTACCGGCTTGCCCCGGCCCGCCAGCCAGTTCCGCATGTCCCGTCTGCTCTGCCCGCTCTGCCTGTCCAGCCTGATCTGCCTGTCCGGGCTGATCTGCCTGTCCGGGCTGTTCCGGCAAGCCCGACAAGGCGCTTCCCGACCGGGGTTGGGCCGGCTGGTACGCCTGCAATGGCAGCTTAAATTCCGCCCGGTGCCCGGCCCCTGCTTCCACAATAAAGCACAGCTCCGCATTAAAGGCAATAGTCTGTTCAATTTGAGCATTTCGCGCAACGCACCATTCCCCTCGCTCGTTGCTTGCGCCCTGAGCCAGAATTTGGCCGTCCGGGCCTTCCACCCGCACGTTGCTGCCCCGCGCCGGGCTATTTTTGCTGAAATAACTTTTGGAACAAATTTGCCCGCCTTCTTCCCAGGCAAATATAAAAAGACTGTGCGCCATGGCCGCAGGGGGCAAAGCCGTCCCCAGAAAGGACAGCGCCAAAAAGAAGGCGGCAGCCCCAAAAGCGGATGCCCGCTTCAGCCCCAAATGGCTGAATAAACCGGTCTGGCCAGCCTGGCTGGAATAACCCTTCATAATAACTCGCACTCTCATTTCATTAAAATTGAATTTACACCTTGCACTCGAAAGCTGGAATCACCTGCGGCAAGTTACAGCTAAATAATGGCAACCGGCTGCAATGAAAAGTTTTTTGCTACACTGGCCTAGAGGGCAACAGGCCCTCTGGGCAGCATAATCTACTTCTTGCTCAGCGGATCCACGCGCGGGGCATGGTGGGCGCGTAGCCAGAGCACGGCCCCAAGTTCCACCTTTTTTTCCTTGCCCTGGTGCTGCAAGGTTTCCGGCGCGGTATTCAGCGCGGCAAAACCCCACCAGCCTTCCAGCGGCATTACATAGGAAAACACGCCGTCAGCATCGGCCAGCACCGTCTGGGTTATCAGCATTTCATTCGGGGCATCCCCGCGCAAATCCGGGCCGGGGTACCATTCCACTTCCACTTCCGCGCCGGGCACAGGCTTGCCGTCCAGCAGCACCCGCCCCTGAAAAAGGTTGCCCGCGTAAAGCGCATAAGGTTTTACCAGCGGCACAATTTCCGTGCGCAGCCCAAGCGGTTCATTCCACCCCTCGTCTTCGCCAAAGGCGCTGGTTATGGCCTTGGTGTGGTGAATGATGAAGCAATCTTCCGCCTCTTCCCAATAGGGTTGCGGCTCCATTACAAAGCTGTAAAGGCCGGGCCGGGCAAGGGCGTATTCCACGCGCCACGCGCTGTGCCCCTGCTCCTTTGCTTCCTTCAGAGCGAGCAGCAGGTCTGTGGCCTTGCCGTCGTGCCACACGGCAAAGGACTTGGGCCTGGCAAGATCCATGCCTTTGTTTTCAAAGGGATGCCAGAACTTTAGCTGTAATTCCACTTTGTTATGCGCGGCATCCATAACCACCTGTTCTGAAGGCAACACCATGCCAAAATGCGCCAGGCCCATAGCCGGAGCGCTCAGGCCGCAAAACAGCAAAAGCGGCAGCGCAAACAACAAACGAACTCTGCTCATATCCTCCTCCGTGTTACTTTGTTGTAAATCGTGTTACTCAACCTTTCCGCTATTTCCAGGTTTCTGTCAAGGCAACTTTAAGAAATGTCAAGTCAGACTGATATAACAGAGCGGCATACAAGAATATTTCAAAATGAAGAAAAATTTGTTCCGGAAAAAATACTTTTTTTGTAAAAAAAAGCTTGCTTTTCTCAATCGATTTCGCTAAATGAATGCTTCGCACGCCGGGGTAGCTCAGTTGGTAGAGCAGAGGACTGAAAATCCTCGTGTGGGCAGTTCAATCCTGTCCCCCGGCACCATTAAATTTTCCAAAATAGTCCAAGAAGGGCCGGTATCACTGATAAAACAGGATACCGGCCCTTCTCATTGCTCCAGTAAAGACCAACAAAGCATGGTGACAGCCAGCAATTTTGATGGTATATCTGTTTGTAGTTTTTCTTACTTATGCCTGAACTTCAGGTTAACGGAGGAAATACCAATATGCCCCTCCCGATACCAGCATCAAGAACGCAAAGCCGACTGCCAAGGCGCAAAAGCTTTCCGATGACGAAGGGTTTGGTAATTCACCCAATTTTAGCAGTCCTTCAAAGTAGAGCCTATGCCGCTATGCGCCTTTTGCTTGGAAAAAGCGAGAAATCAAAGGCGCACAGCTAGTAAATTCTGTTAAAATTTTTTGCACTAGACACTAGAAACACAACGCACCCGCGCCTGTTCACCCCACTGTTATCTTAGTGGAGGCCATCGCACAATGGCCTTTTTGCCCTTTTACTGCGTCGTGCTTCGTCCCGCGCGAAGGGCATATATACTTGAATATACTCCCTCCGCACGGAACCTACGGGATAGGGGCACTCCTTGTAAAAGAACAAAAATTCTCACTGTGCAACGGCCTCTAGTGCCAAATGCCCCAGCCCCTGGTGGTTCTGGTCAGAAAAAGTGGCACAGGAGTGGCACAAAATTTATACAAAAAGAAAGGTGCTTACAGTCAACAACTGTAAGCACCTTAAATTTCTGGTGGAGCTGGACGGAATTGAACCGACGACCTCTTGAATGCCATTCAAGCGCTCTCCCAACTGAGCTACAACCCCACGCGGAAG
>JAVBMP010000134.1:0-37575 GCA_031552315.1 Desulfovibrionaceae bacterium
ATGGCCTTTTTGCCCTTTTACTGCGTCGTGCTTCGTCCCGCGCGAAGGTCATATATGCTTGAATATACTCCCTCCGCACGGAACTACGGGATAGGGGCACTCCTTGTAAAAGAACAAAAATTCTCATTGTGCAATGGCCTCAATTAAATATTTTTTGCCGTATAAATATTCGCGGGCGTGGTATGTTCGTCCACAAATAACTCATTAAAATCATTAGTTTTGTCAAAATAAAATATACAGGGTGAGCCGCAATGACCAGATCCATGTTTATTTCTTATGACGGGGCCTACCCCACGCTGTGTTTTGGGGTGCTTAAATTCAAGTTGGACGAGAAGGAATACGTATGGGAAAACCGCCTGCTTTCCGGCGGAAGCGTTTCACACGATATAGCGAAAGGCCCGTGGGAAATAGATTTCCCTTCCGATTTCCCGGAATATTTCAAGCCGGATGTGCTTGCAATGGTGAATGACAATGTGCCGTGGGGCTGTTGCGGCGGCTGCCAGAATAAAAAGTAGAGACAAGCAGGCAGGCCGGGTTTGCGGCAGGCGCTTCACGCCCTAAGCGTGTTAGCAGCGTGTTACGCCTGAAACAGCCGTTCTTGGCGCTGTTCTTCCGGCAGGGCCAAAAAGGATTCCAAAATGCGGGCGGCGGCCAGGCTGTCTATTCTGCCCTGTTCCTTTTGCGCCTTGCGCTGGTTGCCTTTTTGGCGGGCCGCGTTGCCCAGGCTGTAACCCGCGCTTTTAAGCATGGTTTCAGCCTCTGCGGAACTTAAGTATTCTTCCATCAGGTAAATGGGTTTTTCTGTGCGGCGCTTCAGGCTGGCGGCAAAATTAAGCGCCTGCCGGGTGGTAAGGCTTTCGGAACCGTCAAGGTGGCGGGGCAGGCCCAGTACAATGGCTTCGGCGTTTTCTTCCGCCAAAAATTCCAGAAGCTCGGCAAAAAACGCGGCGCGTTCTTCCCGCTTCAGGGTGCGGCGGGCAAAGGCCATGCCCCCGCCCGCGTCACTGGCGGAAAGGCCAACCCGCTTCAAGCCGTAGTCTATTCCGATATATTTCATGGTGTTACTTTGAGTTTATACCCAAACTTGCCGAGGGGTCGCGGGGAAATATTTCCCCGCGCGGGGTGCAGGGGCAGCGCCCCTGCTCGCCAAAGGCATTCTTGAATAAGGTGCGAATTATGGCGCGCAAACAAAATACCGCAACCGGCCAAACAGATAAAGCCACGCGGGCAGTCAAAACAGGCGCAAAACTTGAAGCGGCAGAAAAGCAGGAGCAGGCCGGGCGCGTTCTGGCGGCCTTGCGCACGCTTTATCCGGCGCTTTCACCCCACCTTGCGCATTCCAACCCGTGGGAATTGCTGGTTGCCACCTTGCTTTCAGCCCAATGCACGGACGCCCGGGTGAACATGGTTACCCCGTCCCTGTTCGCCCGCTGGCCCGGCCCGGCGGAACTGGCGCTGGCCGACTTGGCGGAACTGGAAGAATGCATACGTTCCACCGGCTTTTATCACAACAAGGCCAAAAATCTTATAAGCAGCGCACAAAAAATTATGCGGGCGCATGGCGGGGAAGTGCCGCGCAGTATGGAAGAACTTACCGCCCTTGACGGTGTGGCGCGTAAAACCGCGGCAGTGGTGCTGTGGGGCGGCTTTGGCCTGAACCAGGGCCTGGCGGTGGATACGCACGTCATGCGCCTGGCCTTTCGCCTTGGCCTGACCGTCAATACGGAACAAAACAAAATAGAAAAAGACCTTATGGCCATTTTTCCGCAAGAGGAATGGGGAAATGTAAACCACCGCATGGTTTCTTTCGGGCGGGAAATTTGCAAGGCCCGCAAGCCGGACTGCCCCAATTGCCCCATGCTTGTTTTTTGCCCGCGTTGCGGGGTGTAGCCGGCCGGATGCCCGTGCCGTTCCAGGCCATTGCGCAATGGTTTCCATTTGTTCCGGCGTCCGCCCAATCCTGTATGGCGAACGCCGGAACGGCGTTTTAATCTTTGATCATCGCGGCCCTGGAACGCACAACCAGCACGGGCACATCAGTATGGTTCAGCACCTTGTTGGTCACGCTGCCCATAAGCAGGCTTTCAAAGCCGCCCAGGCCGCGTGTGCCCATGACTATAAGGTCACACTTTTCTTCTTCGGAAGTGGCCAGAATAACTTCCGCCGGGGCGCCATGCACGGCCCTTGGGCGCGTCTGTATGCCGGCTTCCGCAAAGCGCACGCGGTACTGTTCCAAAAAGCCTTTGGCCTCGCGTTCCTCTTCGTGTATAATTTCCTCACGCGCCGCGCCGCCTATAAGTGACGGCACCTTTTCCATGCAATACAGAATAATTACTTCCGCCTTGCCTTCCTTGGCCAGGGCCAGGGCTTTTTCTGTGGCTTCGTCCGCGTGGGGGGAACCATCAACAGGCAACAAAATTTTTTTAAACGGCATGATTTACCTCCGGTAATAGATAACAAATATAAATAATCGGGCCAGAGCAGGCGTGCAGCCTGTGGCCTTATGCTCGTAAGCGCATATTATGGCAAGAGCGGAAAATTTGCCAGAATAATTTTTGTGTGGGAAAATTCGGGCCCGCGCCTCAATTGAATTGAGGCCGCTGTGCAATGGCCTTGAATTGCTGCCCGCACAGTGCGGTTGCAAGGCCTGAATTTGCTTCGCCAATACCAGGTTGCCTGGCGGAGTGGAAAATTTGTTGACATTGTTCAAATGGTGTTGAATAATTGACCAATGGAAACAAAAACCGCAACCACTATTTTTGAAGCCCTTACATCTGAAGCCCGGCTTTCCATTTTCCGGCTGCTGGTCAAGTATGCGCCGGATGGTTTGGTCGCCGGACAGATTTCCCGGCTGCTGGACATCCCCAAGACCAACCTTTCCTTTCATCTGAAAACCATTGTCCACAGCGGGCTTGCCAGTATGGATCGCGAAGGCCGCAACACGCGGTATAAGGCCAACATTCCTTTAATGCTGGAAGCCATCGCCTACCTGACTGCCGAATGCTGTTCCGGCAATCCGGGCCAGTGCCAGGCCTACCGCGCTGAAAGCGGAGTCGCGCCGGAATTTTTGCCGGTCTGCTGTGACAGTAAAAAAAACTAACAAAGGAAGCATGCTATGAGTTCATCTGATAAAAAACAAGCTGCGGAGCAGGTTAGAGAAACTGTGCGAACCGGCTACGCGGAGATTGCCACAAAGCAGCGTTCCTGTTGTTCCAGCCAGCACAGCGGCCATGCCGACCCGGCCCGTCTGGCGCAAGCTATTGGATACGATGCGGAAAGCCTTGCCAAGTTGCCGGATGGCGCGAATATGGGGCTTTCTTGCGGTAACCCTATAGCCATTGCGGCCTTGCAGGAAGGGCAAACCGTGCTTGACCTTGGCAGTGGCGGCGGCTTTGACGTGTTCCAGGCGGGTGAACGCGTAAAAGCCGCCGGGCGGGTGATTGGCGTGGATATGACCCCGGAAATGCTTGCCAGGGCCCGCAGGAATATTGAACACTACCAACAGCGTAGCGGCCTAGACAACGTGGAATTTCGCCTTGGAGAAATAGAACACCTGCCGGTGCCGGATTCCAGCATTGACGTGGTGCTTTCCAACTGCGTCATCAATCTTTCGCCGGACAAGCCCCAGGTATGGCGTGAAGTTTTCCGCGTGCTGAAGCCGGGCGGGAAGCTGTCTGTTTCCGATTTGGCTCTGCTTAAGCCCCTGCCGGATAATATTCGGGAAATGGCGGCGGCACTGGTGGGTTGCGTCGCCGGGGCCGTGCTGGTGGAAGAAACACGGGCCTTGCTGGAAAAGACAGGCTTTACGTCCATCACATTGACGCCCAAGCCCGACTACGTGCGGAACATGCAGGACTGGAACGACCCCCTGTACAGGCAAATCGCTGAAACCCTGCCCCAAGGCGAAGAAATGGCGGATTATGTGGTAAGCTTGTCCATTGAAGCCAGGAAGTAGCATGATTTTAGATTGTTTTGCAGTCATCCGGTACGCCGTACCGCTTCAAGGCTTTGGCAAGCCATGAGGCCGCGGGGAATGAAAAAAACCGGGAACTTCATTACGAAATTCCCGGTTTAAAAGTGGCGGAGCGGAAGGGACTCGAACCCTCGGCCTCCGGCGTGACAGGCCGGCGTTATAACCGTCTTAACTACCGCTCCATTGTTGGCCCGGCAATGCCAAACCAACAAATTTGGAAAAAACTTGCAAACGTCAAACCTATTCAGACCGCCAGAGCATTTGGAAAACTCTGTTGCGGGGTTATAACCTGGCGGAGCGGAAGGGACTCGAACCCTCGGCCTCCGGCGTGACAGGCCGGCGTTATAACCGTCTTAACTACCGCTCCGTGCTGGGCCAATCAGCTTCTCAGCTTATAAAGCTGTCAATGCTGACCGGCAAACCGGTTTCCCGGTAAAAATGGTGGGCGGTATAGGGCTCGAACCTATGACCCTCGGCTTGTAAGGCCGATGCTCTACCAACTGAGCTAACCGCCCGGAAGAAACGTGTATAAAGAAAATGCACACGCGAGTCAAGGAAAAAATTCCAACTTGGCGTTTTTTGTGTTGCGCTATGTTTTTGCATTTTCTCATTACACCCTTGGCAATTTTTTTGCAGCCTGCCTTGCCTCAAATCAAGGAGGTTAACCTAATGAAAACTTTACAAGAAGCATGGGAGGCTTATCACGAGTTTGTGTTAAGTAATGCAAGCAGGCAAGAAATTCTTACGGAAAACGGCAGATGGATTAACCACATACCAACCGATTTTGCCATGCTCCAACTTTCAACAATCAACACCTTTAAAATCGCTCAGTTGCGTAGTTTTCTTGAACAGAAAAAGTTAAGTCCACAAACTATTAAGCATTGCTTGTCATTAGTACACAGGGTCATGAACCGGGCTATTGAATGGGGTTTGTATTCAGGCCCATTGCCGTTTTTTCGGCTGCCCAAGTTTGACAATTCCCGTATGCGCTATCTTACTACAGATGAAGCTGCATTGCTGCTTGCCGACTTAAAAAGGCGTTCCATTCTTTGGCACGATATTTCTTTGTTTTCACTATACACCGGATTGCGGGCCGGAGAAGTTCTTAGCTTGCACGCAGAACATATAAGTTTGCCAAATACTGCGGTTCATGTCGTAGACACGAAAAGTTCAAAGAACCGCAGTGTGCCTCTTAACGAAGTGGCTTTATCCGTAGCAAAAAAATACTGTGCTTCCAAAAGGCTTGGGTATCCATTGTTTCAAGAAAATGGCTATATTCCAGTAAGCACAGCAAAAATATTCCGTAAATCAGTTGAAGCCTGTAAATTAAATTCTGGTGTCAAAGATAGCCGTAACCGCATAGTCTTTCACTCGCTAAGACATACATTCGCGTCGTGGTTGGTGCAAAATGGTACGCCGTTAGCAGTGGTTTCACGCCTTCTTGGGCATAGTACCTTACAAATGACTATGCGTTATGCTCATCTGGCTCCAGAGCAAGGGCGCGAAGCAATTAACAATCTTCCCTATATACATTTTGATAGAGTAGGGTAGTAGGCCTACTTTATCTGTGCATGTTGAACATCTAGCTGATAGTACAAAAGATGTCAATTTTTTTCCAAAAAAATTCTAGATACCTTCTAGATAAAATTAGATATAAACAGTACAAAACCGTATAAGAGAGGATAAAACATGACATAACTAGCATAAATCAATACAAAACAGCAAAATTCAAGATAATATAAGATAATTCAGTATAAAAAAAGGCAATAGCAGGCAGAAAGTATATATTTAGCCTGTTATTGTCTTTTCTTATGCTATTATGTAAAGCTGTTACCAAGATTTATACAGCATTTGAAAGGCAGGATAGGTGAAGTAGGCCTACCGGCCTATTCACAATCCTGCCCTGCGGGGCTGCTTATTCGCCTTCGGCTCAACGCTAAAAGCAGAAAACAACAATCAAAAGGCAAAGACAAAATGCCCAGCAAGAAAAAGGCCCTGAAAATCTATTGCACCCCGGAAGAAGAAAAGTACATTGCCGCCCAAGCCGGTAAGGCGGGCCTTTCAGTTTCGCGCTTCATGCGGAATGTTTGCCTGGGCTACACAATCCGCAGCCGGGTGAACTCACAGGCCGTGCTTGCCCTGTTACAGGTCAATGCCGACCTGGCCCGCTTGGGCGGCTTGCTGAAAATTACCCTGAATGCAACGCCGCGAAATACGCTCCAGTTGGAAAGGCTGCTGGCCGATGTGGAATCCACACGGCTGGAACTCAAGGCCAAGGCTAAGGAACTGGCCGATGCTGACTAAGCGCATAGACCGGAATAAAAGAAAAACCAAATCGGACAACTACAAAAACCTTGGCGAATACATTGCCGACCTGAAAAACGAAGGCGAAAAAGTCCTCTATGAATGGCATTCCGCCTGCTTGGCGGATGATTACGAGTACGCCATACTTGAAATAGAAGCCGTCCAATCCTTAAACACACGCTCCAGAGAAGATAAAACCTACCACCTGGCAGTCAGCTTCAGGCCGGAAGACGAAGCAAAGCTGTCGGTTGAAATGCTGAAAGACATTGAGAACAGCATGGCCAACGCCCTTGGCTTTTCAGAACATCAACGGCTTTGTGGCGTACATAAAAATACCAACAACATACACATGCACATTGCATTCAACATGATTCACCCGCAAAAGTTCACGCGGCATGAGCCATTCCGGGATTTTTACAAAATGAGCCAGGCGGCGCGCCAGCTTGAAAAGAAATACGGCTTGGCTGTGGACAACGGAATCACGCCAGGACAAGAGCCAAAGTTTGCCAACCAGAAAGCGGCCACAGTTGAAGCCCGGTCAGGCCAACAGTCTTTTGAAAGTTACGCCAAAGAAAAGCAGTCAGCCATTTTGGAAACCTTGAAAACCGCGAAAAACTGGAATGACGTTCACGCCGCTTTCGCCGCCTACAGCATGACAATCAAACCGCATAACAACGGCCTGAGCATCAGCGACTTGCATAGCACACATAAAAAAGCCGCTATGAAGGCCAGCGACTTTGCCCACAGTTGTTCCAAAGCGCAGTTGGAAAAACGCTTCGGCCCATACCAAGTGCCGGAAAAAGATACTTGTACCCCAGGGGACAATGGGGGGACAAAAGACCGCTACCAAGCGCAACCGTTGCACAGGGCACCGGAGCGCGGCCAGCTTTATGCGGAATTTAAAGCCGGAATTGCCGAGCGCAAAGAAACCCTTGAACGCCTCAAGCAACAAGAAACGTCCAGCTTTGAGCCGATACGCTCCAAATGGGAAAGAGAACGCCAGGCCGTGGAAAAAGGCTTCCTTCCCCGCCGAACCAAGGCCAATTTGATACGCGACATGCGTCAATACGAGCGCGATGAACTGGCCGCGCACCGGAAACAAAACAGTCAGACCAAGGCAAAGCTCAAAGAAAAAATTCCCTACAGTTCATGGGCCGACTTCCTCCGCTGGAAAGCCGAACAGGGCAACGAAGTGGCGCTGGCCGTGCTGAGGTCAAGAGATGAAGAAATAGCCCCGGAAAAACCCCGCGCACCCGAAAACATATGGGAAAAACGCGAACAGCTTCAAGAAGAAATTCGGCGAAAGGAAAGGGAAATCCAGCACTCCACTCTGCGCGGTCAGAGCAAATCGCAACTGCTGGCCATACTGAAAATGCAAAAGCTGACCGAACAGGAAAAGATAAGCTTGGCTGCGGTGGAAGTGGGGCAGGAGAAAAAGCAGGAACAGGAAGCTGGTCAGGCACCAGGCGGACTTGACAGGCAGAGTTCAAGTAACCAGACAGCAATGCAGCCAATACAACCGGAAAACACAATTTATTCCGGCATAAAGCACCGCATAGACAACAGGGGCGTAATAATCTTCACCCTGCCCAGCGGTGGCACCATCCGCGACACCGGCAAGCAAATTTTCTTCTCCGCGCACGACCCAGCCGCCCAGAAGGCGGCTGCGGGTTATGCGAAGGAAAAATGGGGGAAGCAGGTTAAGCTTGAAGGCAATGAACTGCGGTTTGAGCCTACGCGGGAGCTAGAACGGAAGAAGGAGCGCGGGCTTGGGCGGTGATCATTGGCCAATTTTGCGTTTCACGGGTTCCTTCCAAAGTTGCTTGAAGACGTTCTATTGGATATATGAATAAAATAAAGGCAATAGTCTTGTCTTGCTGTGCAATGCCCTCATCTTATTTTTTTTTCTTGGCCTCCATAAGCTTTTGGAGGGCGTGATTAAACTTACTGTTTGAGATATGGTGCATCGATATTTTAATGGCTTCGTTCACTTTTTCCAGAATATGCTCTGGCAAGTTGCGATTATAAATTATTTCTGCGGCCATTTCAATTAATGTCGTCGCAAAATATGGATCATCTTTTCCCTGCTGCATTACTGATGCTGATAATATATCGACTCCCTCTTCTAGTTCGCAATCATTTTTTAGACCATCGGCTATATATTTTTCTAATAAAACATGTCCCAAGGCGTGTGTTATATGTGGTGCTTCGTACATAGAATTACCTGTTCTGAGGCAATATACGGCTTCTTCATATTTCTTTTGCTTGCCATAAAATTTACCGTACTGAAGCCAAAAGAAAGCATCCTTATTAAAAAGTGGCTCTGCCGAATTATATATATATGTTATAAAATCTAAATCGTGAGTTACATTAAACGCTATTTCAGTCAGAAACTTATAAGAAATTATTTCTCTATATATTCTAAACGGCAATGGATGATATTTAATATCTTCGAGCGAAAACTTGGTTGCGACGACATTAAGTATTCTGATAACAATCTCACACAATGTCTTCTTATCAATAAGTTTCTTTAAAATAAAATCAGAAATTGAATGATGTCTTATTGAATATGCTTCTGAAAATTCAGCTTTCCATATTTTTCCCTTAAGCTCTTGAGAAAAAATACGCATAATTGAGTTTGGAGGTAAGTCGCAGAATTCAGACAAGTAACTTAAAGAAAAATTTATGCGTATTGATGTCGCTATTACTAACGTACTATAAATTATTTTAGCTGTACTATCATCTATGTCATTATATTCATCACAAATTTGGCGCTCATATGATGATGATGATGAAAGATCGTAAAGTGCTGCAAACAAATCACCTTTATAACCCTTGCGTACATCAATTAACAGATTTGTCCTCTCTTGCGTTGTTTTACCTTTAAATTTTTCGTAAATTACACCAAGGCTTTCAACCTGTTCTACTATTTTTTTGGCATCATTGACCGTCAATGTTGAAAATTCTAAATTAATAATCGCTTCTTCGGGGATAGATTTAAAATGTCGCTGATGATATTCAAATTTTGAACTTCTGCTTTCTGTGATAAAAATAAACTTTCGTTTTCCAGGCACGTCGTTTGCCCGTCGTATTATATCATCTATTGCATAAAAGTGTTCGTAGCCATTATCAAAATAAAACACAAAAATACCTTTCCCATCTTTTATTGCTCGCCAAAAATGCTCAATATTAATGCCATCTTTAGATGCAAATAAGTATGCGCTTTTATTGCTAATAGTTATAGTTTTTAATGCCTGCATCGCTGCGGTTGTTTTACCACTGCAAACCGGGCCTGTAACATTTATTACACTAGCTGAGAAATTACTCTGAATGCATGTCTGTATAGCATTATATATTTTTTCTTGGTATGACAGGCTAGCAGGTGCATCATGCGCGATATATTTCCATTCAATGGGATCACCAGAATAATACAATCCACGTAAGCAATGTTCCGATGTTGCCTGCTCAATCAATGTCGAAATCGGCTTGAAAGAGCTAGCAAACCACCCGAATGAATCTAAATTTCCATCAGGCATATGCAGGTGCGGCAGGCGTCGTTTTAAAAAAGCTTTTTGGCTCAACGGCTTAAGATTGCTTGTAACATAATTAACAAAAGATTCTATATCTGAAGCTATTGGGATAATTCCTTGATCTTCGTATATTTCGCGCTCATAATCTTCAAATGAGTTCAGCACGATCCAATTGTTTGGGGGTGGACTAATATTATCATGTACAACAAAGCGTTCGGAAATAGCAGATTCGATGTCAGATTCTTTAAAACGGCTACCAAGCAAAAGACAGTTCCCTGAAGCAATGTTTGCCGCGACATTTCTGAGCCAATCTGGCTTTATTGCAGAAAAATCTGCATACGCGGCTCTATCAAATATGAATCCGTCATTGGGACGTAAGATTGACCCATGTAATTTGACAATATTTCTTTCAAGTTCGCCGCTAATAATAGGTTTTTTATCTTTATGCCCAAAAAAAGAATATTGTGGTGAAAGACCATCACCTTGTTTTCTAAGCATAGCAACTGATTTTTCTAATGCTGTATCTATGTTCGTAGTAAATATATCGCGCCACCAATATCGCAAGATATCAATCTGCCAATCGAATGGCTTGGTTATGTCAAAGATATCTAAAAGAAACTTTTCAAAATTATCTATTTTGCGCTTGCCTAATTTAAAAGTATCTTGAAGATCTATTTTACTAGTATCTGTTAGCCTTAACTCACTACATATAATCTCTTTAAGACGCTGAGATGACGGAACGCTTGAATTGGCAGTAGGTGTGTTAATAGAGAATCCTGCACCAAGGAACAACATTGCTTGGCCATTTTCTATCGCAGGTAATATTTCATTTTTAACGATTGTAAGTTCTTTATTCGTCATTGCGACCTCATTGCTAAATATTTGCGTGAGCTTGTCAGACGCGATAAAATCTAGGAAGGCTAATATAAATCAATGTAGTTTTAGTGTTTCCCATAGCGCATGTATATACTAACCTGTTTGTGATATTAAGGCATCGTTGTGTCAGACTCAAAGGCATATTTCTGACCTACTACTTGGAGGGGTAAGCTTTATTATATTCTATAGAAGTTTAATCCTCTAATACAAGATTAGCAATGCCATAATTTCCGCCGCCGCCGATAACTTGAATTTTTAGCTCAGAAGCATAATTTAGAGGGACTATAATTTTTTGAGCTATTCTATCTTCCGGTATATATTTTTCAATAACAAGCTTCCCATTCAAAAAAACATGTAATGTCGTGCCCTTATTTAGCATATCCGTGCCGTCAATATGGCCTGCTTCAAAAGTCAACTTAGAATATTTGCCTTGCAAATTTACAAGAGCAAACCCTTTATAGATATTCCCACCTTTAAGAACAAATCCATCAGAATATTTTGCACCGGACATTGCAAATTTTTTATCTTCAGGACAAGCTTCTCCATAATTAAATTGATAAGGTGGACATACTTCCATCAGTGAATATGATTTTTTAGTTACTGTAATATTAGCCTTTTCAGCTTGCTTATTAACTTCTACAGGCTTTTCTAGCACTATAGGCTGTTCTACTGCTGGCTTAAATTCTGGTTGTGGCATACTTTGAGCCGATTGCGCAGGTGGTGTGCTTTTATCATTAGTTTGCGTCGTTGATTTTTTTAATTCTTCAAGGTCTGAATACGCTCTGTCTAGTTTGAATTGAAGTAATGAATTTGATTTTTTATAGTCTTCATTCTCGATGCGTAATTTTTTGAACTCATCATCAGATTTTACTATATGATTTTTTTTCGATTCTGTAATAATTTCTTCTTTTACACGTGTAAGTTCTTTTTCCGCATATAAAACAAATATAGTGTAACTAGCGAACACGCCCAGTATAATACCGCCCAAAATAGTGACTATAGTCTTAAGAGTGATTAGTTGCTTTCGCTGCTGCTTATTAACCCACCACAAGAACATCATAATCAACCATGCAGCCGAACCAATGACCCCGATATTCTTCGTATGCGTAAATATCATAGTAAGAATTGTAATGGCTATTGTAACAACAGTCCCCATTACGGAGAACTGTGTAGCTTCTTTGGCTTCTTTTACTGCAATATTGGCTATAATCACAATGATAGTAACAGCTATGGTGCACCCTATAGCCCAAAGTAAGACTTCAGCGCTGATAATTTGCGGCATTGAAATATTTCTCCATGCATAATTGTTATCTGTTATCAGATAGCAATTATTAGAATGCAGGCATTAAAGCAAGTGTTTTTGTGGTAGCAAGAAATAAAAAGCCCGGAAAAACCGGGCTGCTTTATCCTAAATTACCTGCTTGCAACAATCGCCTACGCTTCCGCACTGTTGAAATATCCACGCCCATGAGTGTGGCCAAACCTTCAGCGGTCATTGTCTCGTCTGCAACAAAAGCGTCCCAATGTTGCCAGTCTATATGGGCTTTGGGTTTCTGGTATGACTTTATGCCGTGTTTGCGGCGCAGTTTTATTATGGTGGTGTGACTTACGGAGTATTTGCGGGCAAGGTCTGGGTCTGACATTGTGCCCAGCTCGTTATGGGGGATTTCAGCTTTAACAGGTTGGTCTTGGCGTGATTTATAAGCTTCTGAGGTAATATTCTTTAACCATTCCAGGCTGTCATTGCCAGCATCTCCTTTCTGGCCGGACAAAATTTTCTGTATTCTCTTCCAGATTCCGAGTTGCGTCCAGGTGGTAAAACGCTTGTGAACGCTTGACCATTTGCCGTATTGTGGCGGCAGGCTGCGCCAGCTTGCTCCGGTTTGGATTATCCAGCTTACGGCATCAATAAAAAGACGATTATCCTGAGTTAATGTTGTCCTGCTTGGTACGCTTCCAGGGAAAAGATTTTTTATCTTTTCCCATTGCTCGTCAGTCAGGGGTATATGCGGCGGTGGCTGTGTAGTGGCTTCTTTGGTGTTTTCGTCCATCCGGCTACCGTTCAAGCCCTTTGCTTTTGGTTGGGGCTTCAATGCCGAGAGCTTTGCGTTGCAGGTCAATATAAAGTTCTTTGGCGGTGCGCATGTTAGCCTGGCGCTGGCGCAGGATATTTTTTTCAGGAACAGAGATGCCGACTGCGCTCATCCGGTTGCCAAGACGGGTTATGTGGGAGTTAAAAGCTTCATGGCAGCCGTCTGTCACAACTCCGTGCAATTTTTTCTTGGAATGGTAGGATACGGCTGCAATCTGATAATGTTCTGGAACTTTGACAAGTTTTAAATCGTCATGGATTACTTTGAAATCTTCTATGGCGGCCTTTAAAGACGGCAGGACAGACGGGTCTTGTTTTTGATGGAGCCTATGTTCCATGGCCACAAACGTGGCCTCAACACTGACTATTCTATCAATATCGCCGGATTTTCCAAGGTTTCGCAAGGCGAGCAGTGTTTTTTCAAGGCCGGTGGTATATTGCTGGAATTGTTCAGAGGCCTCAAGCGTTTGCCTGTTGTTCCAGTTTACAATGGCAAACAATGCGAATTCGTTATCAAGAGAGCCAGTTTGAGCCATAAGTTTTTTCTGCCTCTGAAAGGTTAAAGCCTGATTCCTTCAACGCTTCCGCGCCAAAACCAAATTTAAGGGCTTCGGCCACTTCAGGCGGCATGGGTATTTTTTGAGCCAGCTCAATAGCAGTGGTTATGTCATTTTCATATAAGGCCGTGTTTATTTTAGCCATTATTTCTTGCTGTTCTGCCCTGTTCATTGAGTTCCCCTATGAGATTTTATCTTTAGTTAGGAATTACTATATCCTTACTTTTTTTCGCTGTCAAAACGCAAAGCCTTACTGAATTCATTATGTAGAAGAGGCACCCCATAAAGACAGCCCCAGCCGAGGCCGGGAGTGTCTACTTATAGGTGGCCCTAAAAGGGGGACTTTACAAGTAAAATGTAGCTATTGCCTCAGATCAGCATAGATAATATCATTCCTCAAAAATGATATTTGTTCTTCCTACGCCGAAATGCTTCCGCTGACCCCTCCATAACTTTGAGGATAGCATCCGCGACGCCCTTTTTGTCTAGCCCCCCCTGTGCAAGACATTTGCCTTTATTTTCTCGCGCTTCAAAAGCATAAACCAACTCGCTGTCTCCATTTACTGGCAAATTGGCATTATGTGTTGAAAATATCAATTGTCGAGAATTCTTTTTGTCGCGCAAAAGTGGCAATAGCTCGTTATAAATAAACTCTGAATCGAGCTCTTCTTCGGGTTGGTCGATAATAAGTGGTCCACTTTCTGCCTGCGACAGTAGGAGTACTAGCGCGGCAGTGTTGCGCTGCCCATCGGAAAGAGTACTTTTTGAAATCATACCGGCCTGTGATGAATCGGCTCTAAATAATGTGAGGTCGATTGAATCTTTTATACGTGAGCAGCGTATCCTTTCCCAACGCACATCAAGTTTTTGAAAATGCTCTCTAAATATGATTGGCAAGTCGGCATCATTTCGGGAAATCCATCTTAGAATTGCAGCATTATCTTGATTTAAAAGCTCTTGTTGGATCAACTGCCAAGGGGAGTCAAAAAGTCCTGTTTGGGAAGAATTAACAGAAGATTCTGGGGTCACTCTATTAGATAAAAAGTCGCTAAAGATACGATTGCCAATATCAAACCAAGTCCGCCCTAATCGCTCTGTTTTATTAGGTGAAATAGAATCCCATTGTTCTAAAAAATCCTTATTATCTGCTTGATATGAAACAACGACCTCAATGATTTTGTAGGATTTTTCACCGCTAGATGTATGTTCATTTCCCATAGCAACAGCTCTTTTTCTCATATAAAATTGCTGACGCCATATTTCATACAACTTGCCGAGCAATGCATCTGGCAAATCTGCTGTGGATTTTCTTTGTTCAATAATCTTCCATTTTTCTTCCAGTTTTCCCTCAAGATTTTTACGAGCATCAAGAAGTGTTTGCAAACGTGTTATATCATCACGCGTTAAACCCTTTTGAGCTAACTTGTCTTCAAACTCTCTATCTGCGAAATCCAGCTCAGATGAAATGGATGGCCATGGTTGCGTAGCCATGTAGACAGACAACTTGCTATTGAAATCTTGACACCACAACATTATATTTTTTGCTGTATCAGCCATGATTTGATTGATGTATATTTCTGCATTACGAAGTTCTGTTGCGTGTGGAATAGTATTGCCTTCAATTTGAAATTGAATAGCAGATGCAGCAATCTTGCCTGAAGCTATCTTTTCTGTTTCTATTGCCCACGCTTCAAACTGTTGAAAAGGTGATACTTTTAATGTATCTAATATTTTTTTCTCATAAGATAGCAATTGATGGTGTTTTGCTGGCTCTTGAAGTTCTTGACGGGCATTACATTGTTTTATCAAAGAGTTAAGCTCCTGTAGTAGTTCGCTATACTCCTTTTCTAATGCCCGAATACTTCTTTGTGCGTTAAAAGCATCATGTATTACGCCTTTTACGGATTCTTCATTCCTTTCAAGTTCACGCATTTTGTCTGGGAAAAAACCATCTATTACGTCTTGTAACCTTTGGGCTTGTTGTTTGTTGTCATCATACTTTTCAGCAGCAGTCATATGGGTAAGCTGCTGTTGGCTAAAAAATGATGCGGATATTCCCTTGAAAAAGGTATCTACATTTTCTTGGCTTTCACATGGGAAAGAGGTTCCGTTTTCCCAGATGACTATATCTTGAACCCCTCTAGTTCCTTGCCATGTAGCTACTAGTCTTCCTGTACTATTTTCATGCACTAGGGTATTTTTGATTCTTTCGATTCTATTTTTTGTTTTATCATCATCTTCTATTTCTTTCCCGTTGCACTTCCTAAATGCAAGTCGTAAATATTCTATCAGCGATGACTTTCCACTTCCGCGTCCACCTATTATGCAATTCAAATTTGGAGAAAAAAAGACTTCTTGGTCTTCAAGAAATTTTGAATTTTCTATCTTAATAGATACGATATATGGATGTTCTATAGATAGATCTGGATGCTTTTCACTGAGCAATATTCGTGAGTTATGATCTAAAAATGCTTGCTTTAAGGATTCTATTGTTCGGCAAGACATTTTTATCCATGTATATCTATAGTTTACGCTATTTGGTTTTGGCTTACCATGTTCTGTGTGCGCGAGAAGCTGTTTGCAATCAGATGACATTATTGCTGCAATGGGGAACTCTCTTCGCCACTTCTCATCACATGTAGTTCCAGAATTAAAAAGACGCTGAAAGTTTTGGCTCATTTTACTAACTGGCTTGTGGACCTCAACTGCCAACAGAGCTGGAATTCTAAAATCGTCTGATGCAAAATCATCAGGATATGAGTCTTCGTCAAGTAGCCCGTGTTTATCAAAAACATGAGCTAGGATAACAATCCCATGATACTTTTCTTGTACGCTATCGAGTATTTCTAATAAATGTTTTTGCACTCTTGCAGACTCTCTTGAGCCAATGAGTGATGCGTTGGCTCCAATGCTAGTTAATATGTGATCAAGATTTTCAGTCCCAGGCTCGAATAGGCATACGATATGTACCCCTAGGCCGATTGATGTAGTAATTTCAAACCCCGGAAACAGTGTTATCTTATGTCCTTCTTTTTGCTCTAAGTCATGGAGGGCTTTACTTAAATATGAATAGAATTGTAGCCCTTCATAGCTATGGCTGGTCATGCCAATTACATCAAGACGCGAAGCATGGCATGCCTCAGCAAACTCTTTCGCCATAGTTGCAGGGTCAGCAGCACGAGCGCCAGTCCAGTTGTTATCCATAGGGTTGTGCATGTGTAGATCACACTTAAGCCATGTTAATCCTTGGTATCCCATATTTAATAGTCCCTTTAAACTTGATAGACGTAATGCGGATGCACTACATATTTTCATTCTAAAAATATTTCGTTTACCAAGCTCCGTTGAAAGCTTTTACATCAAAAAAATTCAGAGGATTTATTTACCCAACTATACCGTAAGGCAATGTGCAACATAATCTGTTATGCCTTGCCCTCGTAGCTCAGCAAATAGTAATTTTGTAAAGTTCCCCTAAAATAGGTCCATTGCAAAGTAGACACTTCTGGTTCACAGTACAACTTTAGCAACCAGGAGCGGTTATGCGTAAAAGCCAGTTTACCGAATTTCAAATAGTCAAAATTCTCAAGTCTGTTGAGGGTGGCCGCTCTGTCAAGGATACTTGCTTTTGCTTGAAAATCATTTGTGAAACATCGTTCTTTGCGAAACAATTCTTCTTCTGAACCGACAAAACCTCTTTGCACTTTGGGTATGAGTTCCCATGAATTATTTGCATGTCCACGGTACCATTGGAAGTATTCTTGTCCATCAACTCTTATTTTTAGCTGCATAACCTCGTTTATAAAATCGCCAAGACTTTCTATTTTTATGCCGCTATCGTAGAACATAGTCACAACCTCCAGCCATGTTATAGCTTGTTTTCGGCTTAATTGTAGTTTAATTCACAACGTGCAGTTTCGTTGTGTCGCATGTTACTTATTGCAATATTTCAGCAGAAGAGACCCATTTGGATTCAATATATTCATCAGGAAGTTGATAATATCCAAAGCTAATTACTCTTACTTAATACATACTTCAGTCACTCTATAACATTCATCTGTAATTTACAATTCCATAAAAAACAGCCCCCGGCCGAGGCCGGGAGCTGTCGTCCACCCTGCTTTACCTGCCGTTACCTGGCATTGGACAATTTAAACATCACGTCAACAATGCGCCCGGTCAGGTACATTTTTTCCAGAAAGGCGGCGTCCGGGTCTTCTTCTGGGTCGGGTTTTCTGGCTGGGGTTTTGATGCCGGAGAAGGTGAAGTTATTGTTCCAGGTGAAAGTGCAGATGTCGGGTTCTTCTCCGGTTTGGAGCTGGATTTTTGTAATCTTCATGCCCTGTTGAAGGCCAGCTTCCACGCTTGCCGGGGTGGCTTTGCTGTTGATGGAGCTTGACGCACCCCCTGATGCTCCCCCTGATGCGCCACTTAATGCGCCACCTAATACTTCCGGGGCTACCAGGGAAATGGCTTCCGTTTCGCTCATGCGAACCGTAAGTTGTTGGCCGTCAATGTTTACGGATTGCGGGGCGTTGTAGATTTCTTCCATTATGTCGGAAATGATATGCAGCTCGTCACCCAGCAGGGCGTAGTTGGTCAGTTTGCTGGCCAGCGGATCCGGCGTGATTTTGAAGCTTTTTTCCAGGTGTTCCGCAAGCAGGGTCAGGGCGCTTTTGCTGGTGCTGCCTATGTGCATGAGGCCTGTGGCTGTATCAATTGCCACGTCAATGGTGGCGGGCACGGCTTCGGCTTTGGATAGAAGTTTTGAGGTATGCAGTTCCTTCAGCTCCTTTTTACGCGCCCGTGAGACAAATTCCTTGCCCTCTTTGGCGTTTTTGGCCTCTTCGGCCAGCAGGGCTTTTTGCAGGTGCAGTTTCAGCACCGGCGCGGGCACTTTTTTGGTGTCAACGCGCAAGGAAAAGGCCATGAACTCGCCTTTTTCGGGCACGGAGCGGAGCCATTCCGTGTCTGTCAAATCATCTATGCTTGTCCAGCCCCAGGATTTGGCTTCACCCGGCGCGTCACGGAAGGCGTGTTTTTTCAGGGCATCAGCCGTTATGGCGGAAAGTTGCGCTTTATCAAGCTGGTAGACTGTTAATGCTGCGAAACCTGACATGATTTCTTCCTTTTTTAAAATGTTATTGGTGTAAAAAAGATACCAATGCCCCAAGCACCAGAAACGGCCCGAATGCCACACGTTCGGGCTTTTTTGCAATTATTACCACTGCGGCACCGGCCACACTTACCGCCAGCATCAATGGCAGGGATTCAAGGCCGGTCATTGCGCCGAGGCTCAACATCAGAATGCAGTCGCCGCTGCCCAGGCATTCATGGCCGTGCCGGTAGCGGCTCAGGATCTGAACAGCTTTGAGGCCGAAGAAGCCCACGGCGCTGCCCAGAAGAGCGTCTGGAACGGCATCTGGCCCATTCAGGAAGGTAAAGCCCGGAATGGCAAGGGCAGCCGCGCTGATGGTGAAGACGTGCGGAAGGCGGAAAGTCTTCCAGTCATGCAGCGCGGCTGCTGTTATCAGGGCTATAACGGCCAGGTGCAGAAAGGCGGAAAACAGGCTCATTTCCCCGCCCGCTGCTTCTTCAACTGCCCAATAATCGCCAGGGCGTAGCGTTTGCCGCGTTCCGGGTTTTTGTCTATGGGGGTGTGGTAGCTGGCTATGGCTTGCCAGGTGAGGCCGTATTTTTTAAGTTCCTTGCTGAGAATCCAGGTGCCTATAAGGACGTTGTTCTTGGGTTCTATGGCGTGGGCCGGGGTGAAGCCGAAGCGGCGCAGCCAGTAGGAATTTATTTGCATAAGGCCGATGTCGAATGACTGGCCCCTTTCCCAGGCGCGGTTGGCAATGGCCAGGGCTTCTTCGCGGCTTTGCGGCATGTAGCCTTTGCCTTGCACGTTTACGGCCCAGGGGTTCAGGCCGCTTTCATGGCTGGCAATGGCGTGAATGAGCTTTTGCGGCACGTTCCAGCGTTGAGCGGCTTCCTGCATAAGGCCTTCCAACGCCAGGGCGGAGGGCGGGGAAAGCAGGCTCAGGGTAATGATTATGACGATTTTTTGCATGGGTTCACCGTATTGGCCGTTCAACGGGCGCGGATGAGGTAGCGCACGGCCATGTTGACCGGGCGGTTTTCATTGGCGGTGGGCACAACCTTGGCGGCGTTGAAGCTGGCTCCGTCTGTTCCCAATTGTTCGTAGGCTACCGGCCTAAGGTCAGTGTAAGCGCCGTAAACATCAAATGCGCCCCAGCCCCCAACCGAGTTTGTCTGCCAGTCGAAACCGCCGGTAATGTTCCGGATTGCGTCACCTTGAAGCGCCCCAAGGTTCCCGGACGCATGGCTCACGTTGCCATACCCGCCGGAATTGGCCGTTTGGCTGCCATACCCGCGCAAAAACATGCCGCTGTAGTTGGGCACATTCCCGCCCACAATGGCGTAAAGCGCCGGGTAAGCCGCCGCTGTTATGGCCTGGCCGTTGCATTCCAGCCATTTGTCGGCATCTTTGGGGTTTGTCCAGCTTGGCCAGGCTACGATTGTGCCCACCGGCACGGAAGAGCTGTCGGCCAGAATGGAAACCGGGCGCGGGTCAAACACGGTGGAATCCGCCGCGAGGGCCGGGCCGGAAAGGCAAAGCAGGAACAGGAAGGGAAGGAATGTCTTGCGTAAGTCTGTATTTTTCATTGTTGAACTCCTTAATTTTTCTGCTTAATTTTTCGGGCGCTTAATTTTTCGCGCAACTGGTGAAGACCATGGCCCGGCCATAGTTGGCTGTGGGGTAAACCCACTGGTTATCCGCCGTAAGAACGCGCATTTGAATTTGCCACTGGTTGGCAGAATATTCCGTTGCCCAGGTTTGGAAAGAGGCCAGGGTTTGCGACTGCGCACCGGCAGAGGCAATGGCCGGGGCCACAAAGATTTCCGGGTGGCTGTTGGTGCCTTGCGGGCAGACTGGTTTATCTATGAGTTCAAGGTTTGCGGCCACATGCGCCGTTTTCATGGGCAGGCTGTTGCCGCTGTCTGAAATGAGCGTGGTTTGCCCGTTGCGGCACAGGTACATGCCGGAATCGGCTTTCAGAAAGGTTTTGCCCTCATCTTCCGGCTTGGTGCAAAACGCGCCGTCATAGGGTTGCGGGTCGTAAGTTATGGACTTTACGCCCTCAATATCGTTGCCGTTCAGGTCAAGGTCGGTCTGCATGGCGTTCAGTTCCGGCATTCCCGGCACTTCCACGCGGTAGAGGTAGTCTTTGCCCGTTTCATCGGCGCTAAGGCTGGAAACCATGCCCAGGTGCCCGGCTGTGCCGGTTACGCCCAGGCTGGCCAGCGTTACTTCCCAGCCGCCGTAGGCCCCGCGCAACACGCCCGCGTTGTTCACCGTGCCGGTGGGAATAAACCCGGCCTTGGCCAGGGCGGCGGCTTCCGGCACCAGAATGTTGGCGAAATCCGGCTCTGTGGCGCTGTGGCCGCGCCCGCCGCTGGTCAAAACAACCATAATAGGTTCGCCGTTCTTGTCTTTGCGGGCAAAGAGCTGGTAGCCTTGGCCCCAAGGATTCAGGGCGTTCACCTGGTTGGGCAGGCAGCCGCTGTTTTTAAGGTCGGCCAGGGAAACGCTGGGGCCTGTTGTGGCCGTTGTCGCGGCTTGCAGGCTGTTGTAATTCAGTTTGACGTATTGACGGGCGGCCTTTTCCACCTGCATGAAATGCTCGGCAACCGCGCGTTTTTTAACAGTGTTCATGCCCGCTTGCCACAGGGAAGAAAGCAGGGGCAGCATAATGAGCAACACCAGCAAGGCCCCAAGGGCTTCAATAGCCATAAAGCCTTGTTCGGATTGCCTGTGTCCATGCGCTTTATCTTGTTCAGATTGTTTCAGTTTTTTCATGTAGTCCTCAAATTTGGCTCAGTTTAATTTGATAACGCTGACCAGGCTTCCGTCCGGGATAAAGCCAGGCAGGGCCAGGGCCGGGCCGTTGCGCAGCATTACGCCGTTTTGCTTCCAGCCGATTGCCGCGCTCCCTTTAAAAAAGGTTCGGGCGGCTTCATATTCATTGGGGCTGGCCGGGCCGTAGACGTAGCAAATAATGTCCGCCCCGCTGGCCGCAACCCGGTTTTGCCAGTTTTTCAGCACAAGCCCGTTGGGCAGGTTCAGGGCGCTGGCGTTGATGCTGTTCAAGGCCACGCCAAGGCTTTTATGTTCCAGGGCGTAGTCATTCACCGCCTTGCGGTAGATTGCGAAGCCCCGCGTCCAGGCCTCGGCCTTGCGCGTTTCATTTTCCCCCGGCGTAAAAACCAGGGTAAGGGCCATAAAAACAAGGCCAATCATAAAGCCTAACACCCCCATGGCGTTCATAGTTCACCCCCGTAAACAATGCGGTTTTTTTGTTCGCGTATGTTGTCGTCAAGAAAAAGGTTGCCATCCCGCAGCTTGGCGCGTACCGGTTCCGCGCTGGCGTTGAAGGGCAGAAGCAGAAATTCCGGCACGTTCAGCACCCGTTTTTCATTGGAGTAAGTCATTTCTTGCTGGATTACCCCAACAAGGGTTTGCGCCAGATTCTGCCTGGCAACCTCGCCATCCAGCTCCCGCGCCCAGGTAAGGAGCCTGTCCAGCGCCGCCGTGGCGCGTATGCCGTGAATGGTGGCAACCACAAGCTGACGCCTGGAACCCAGCGCCACGCGCAAAGCCTCGCTGGCCGCGTGTTTACTGCGGATTTCGCCAATGTAGATAATGTCCGGCGAACTGTAGCGGTGTGAGCGTTCAATGTGCGCGGGCAGTTCCCCTTCGGAAGATATTTCTGCCTGAAAGCAAAAGCCTTGTGGGCCGTGCGGGCCGGAAAGCGGCATTTCCACCGGGTTTTCATAACTTACCCCGTGCCCGCCCAGGCTGGCCAGACGCGCCGCAATAAAGGCGGCGGCAGAAGTCGTTTTGCCGGAACCTTGCGCCCCGCTGAAGAGCAGCAAACCCATGGAATTTTCCGGCTTCAAAAGCCATTTGGTAACGTGGGAAGGCAGGCCAAGGCTCAAAAAATCCGGCACCTTTTCCGGCAGGCGGCGCAAAAAGAACACCTGCCCATGCGCCACGTCTTCATAACGGGCGGCGCGGAAGGTAATGCCGTTAAATTTTACCCTTAGGGCCATGCCCGGCTTTTGCGTGGAATATGCCTCACTCAATTCCTGCCAAAGGGTTGCAAGCTCGTTTTCAAGCGCCGGTTCATTCTGGAAGCACGTTTCGGCTGCCAGCAGCCTGAAGCCACCGGCAGCCGTGCCCTTGAAAAACCAGGAGTCAGCGCGGCTACCGGCAAGAATAAGGTCGGAAAACTCAAAGTTTTTCAGGGCAAACATGCCTACCCCCTTCCTAGCGGGCCGTGTACGTCAGGACGTTGTTGGCGCTGATGCAGGAAGACACGGCGGAAGTAACGCCGGAAGTGCTGTCAAAACTGCTGCCGTTAATGTCCACGTTTACCCATGAATCAAGCTGGAAGGCGGCCAGTTTGGAACAATCGTCCTGCTTTACCCCTTCAAGCTTGATGGTGAAGGTGCCGGAATCCGCGCCGGTAGCCACGGTTATGTTGCCGCCCCAGGGCGTTTTGATGCTTTGCCCTTTAAGGAGCTTGCGCGGCACGGCCCCGGCCTTCAGGGCCACGTCATTGGTAAGGCCGGTGTATTCGGCGGAACCGGAATAAAGCCCCTGAATCTGCATGGTCATGGTGGAAAGCGATTGTTGCATCTGGCTGATTTTGGAAGAGCCAAACAGCAGGTAAAGAATGGCGGCGGCAACGCCAATCATAATCAGGTAAAAGAGGATTGCGCCAATGCCTTCGGTCAGCATCCAGCCGTCTTCGGAAAATTCTTTGCCAAGCCGGGCGCGGTTTTTGTTGAATTTGGCGTTCATGCGGGCGCGGGCGTGGATTTTGTTCAGGGCCATACGGTTTTCATTAAGATTGAGTGTGAATTTCATTACATAGCTCCCATAGAACCAGTCAGTTGTTGTTGCAGTGAACCCACTGCCAGGCCAATGCCGCAGAGCAGAACCATTATGCACACAAGCATGCCGGTGTTCAGAATTTTGGCCTGGGCCGCAATGCGTTCCACGCCTTCATCCAGCCAGTCTTTGGCGATTGAATACATATCCTTGTGAAAATCCGGCAAGCTGGCGTAAACGGCCAGGTCTTCCACCAGTTCCTTGTCCGGGAAGTTCATGTTCAGGTGTTGCAAAAGCGCCCCGAAGTTGCCTTCCACCTGGTAACGCTCACGAATAAGGGCCACGCGCTCGCGCAGCCAGGGCTTCATCACTTCGCTTTCCAGCATGTCGCGCAAGATGTCGTCCAGCGAGATGTTGGCGCGAAGAAGCGTTGCCACGGTGAAAAGCCAGACGGAACCAGTCAAAAGGCGGTAGATTGACCAGGGCGGGGCCTGGTCAAAGCGAATGCGGACTTTGCCAGTCCAGTAAGGCAGGGTAACAACGGCAAGGGCCAGCCCGGCAAAAAGCGCGGTGAACAGGATAATGCCGGTTATGGACGTGACAAACTGCGCCACGGCGTAAAGGGCAGCGGCGGAACCTTCCCACTGTTCCGGGTTGGAGATTTGCGCCAATTCCGGCACAACGTAGACGGAAACCGTAATGAGCAGGGCCATGAAAAGGCTTGCCAAAACCAGCGGATAGGACACCGCGCCGACAAGGCTGGACGTAATTTTTTGCCGGGCCTGAATCAGAGCGGCGCAGTCGGAAAAGGCTTCCATCATGCGGCCGCTTTTGTTGCCGCCGCGAATAAGCATGACCTCTTCATGCGGCACCCACGGGTAAATGGCCACGTCCAGCGGGTGCCCCTTGTTTATTTCATCCAGAATGCTGGAAAACACCTTGGCCAACGGGTGCTTGCGTTCCACATAGCGGTCGCGCAACAGTTCCAGCCCGCGCTTTTCCCCAATGCGGTTTTTGCTGAAGGTGGCCAGCTTTTTCCAGGTTCTGGCCCGCTGGCTGGAGTTGAAGTAGGATTTTAAGAAAAGGTGTTTAAAATCCATGCGCCAGCTCCAGTTCTTCCTGTTCCGACTCTTCCTTTTCCGGCTCTTCCAGATTGAATTGCAGGTCTGTGTAGTCAAAGTTCAGGGGAATGCCCAGGCGTATTTCCGTCATGTGCGGGTCAAGAATGCCCCTTTCAATTTTTTGAATGGCATCTTGAATGACGGTGCGGCCCTTCATATTTTCCCGCCAATGCTGGTAGGCGTTGGAAATGCTGCCGTTGCGCACATGCTTCAAAAGCGTGTGGTCGGTAACAATCACTTCCGCCGCAATGGTTTGCCCGGCAAAACCGAAATTGTTGCAATGCGGGCAGCCCTTGCCGCGAATATGCACATTTTCCGGGTTGTTCACGGCCCTTTCCAACCGCTTGAAGACGTAATCCGGCAAGACCTTGCGGCGGTAGGCCAGGCCTTCCTCGCCCGCTTGCTGAATATCCATCAACTTTATCTTGCAGTGCGGACAAAGGGCGGGAACAAGGCGCTGGTAAACCAGCCCGGCCAATACGTTATGGTCGCAAAGGTATTCCAGCGGGTCGGCGTAGTGCGCGGCGTTCAGCAGGCTGACCATGCGCATGATTATGCCCAGGGCGTTGTTGGCGTGCAGGGTTGCCCACACGCCATGCCCGGTAAGGGCCGCGTCAATGGCCGCGACAGCCGCTTCCGGGAAGCGGATTTCACCAATCATCAACACGTCCGGGTCAGAACGCATGGCCCCGGCGATAGCGTCAATGTAGTTGCGGCCACGGGCTGCCGGGTCTGCCACGTTGCCGGTGGAAACCATTACCTGTTTCACCCCGGCCAAGGGGTATTCCGGCGGGTCTTCTACCGACTGGAAGGACTTTTCCGGCGCTTCCTCGGCCTGGGCTTCCATAACGTGCTTGAGCAATGTTGACTTGCCGTGCCCGGTAGGCCCGGCGATAATGGTCAGGCCGCTGCGTTCGGTAAGGAAGCGGAAACGCCCGATGTCCGTATCTTCATAACCCAGGCTGGCAAGACGGTTGCGCAGGCTCCCCTTGGCGGAAGTGCGGTCATACAAAAGGCGCAGGCTCATGAAGCAACCCGCCCCGCCATCCGCCTGGCTTACTTCCAAAGGTTCCGTATGTACGCGAATGCTATGCACTTTGGCGGGCAGGTATTCCCGTTTGGCTATGCGGGCATCTTGCCGCACGGTAGGCGTGTGGGCCGTGGTGGAGGCCTGCTGGGCCAGGGTGCCGTAAATAACGGCAATAAGCTGCTTGGTCTTTTCCCCCGGCAATTCCAGATGCGTGTGCAACATGCCCAGGCAGCGGAAGCGGATTATTCCGTAAGTGCCGTAATCTTCAATATGAATGTCGCTGGCGTTTTCCTTGAAGGCCAGTTCAAAAAGCTTTTTGGCGTAACTTTGCAGTTCACTGTCGCCAAGGCCCTGAATATCTTGCTCTTTGGCGGCCTTGACGTAACGGTTTTGAAATTCGCCCGCCGGAAGATATTCCACGCCCTTCACCCCGCGCTTGTGCGCCAGGCCAATGAAGGAAATAACTTCCGCCTCGCCCTTCCAGGCCTCGGAAATGTACAGGGTGCCATCTTCAAGGAACATATTTTTGAGCAGTTCCTTTGATGCTCCGGCAAAGAATGACGACATCACTCGCCCCCTTCGTCAACAAGGAGCTTGCTGACCTTGCCGGAAACCCGCCAATGCACTTCTGTTGGAGTAATCTTGATGATTTGCCCGCCCTCGAATTTGTCACCGGTTTTCACCGTGCGGCTGCCGGATTGTCCGCGCAGAACAGCGGAAAACGCGCCGTTAAAGCCGGAAATGGACGCGACTTGAACCCGCGCGGAGGGTTCCGCAGGCGGCAGAACCATCACCGGCGGCAGGGCCGGGGCGGCTTGCTTCATTTTCTGTTCAGTTTCATAAATGGCGGCCTGAAGTTTTTTCACTTCCAGCTCGGCTTGCAGTTCCGTAATCTGCTGGGTTGTGGCGCTGGACGGCTGGGTTAGCGGGTGCTCGGCCTGCTGTTGGGCCGGTTGCGCCGCTTCAGCAGGCTTGGGATTGACTTTTTCCGGGGCCGGAGTTGGAACCACAGCCGAAATCGTTTGGACAGCCGGAGCCGGTTGAGCCGGGGGCGTGATAAAGGCGCTGGCAGGCTGTTCAACGGGCGGAACTGGTGGAACAGGCGCAAGCGGGGCTATTTTGGCAACCGGCTGGGGAGCAAGTTCAGACGCGGAAGTGCCGGAAGAAAACAGGTCGAAATCGCCATATTCCCAGGCCGCATAACCAAGCGCGGCCATCAGGCAAAGGAACACAGCCAACATGATGTATTTTTTCCTTCTGCCGGAATTACCGGCTTCAGGCTTGTTAAGGCTTAGTTTTGACATAAGAAACTCCTTGAATTTTCCATGCCTTGTTGTTGTAGACAACGGCCTTGATAACCAGGCCGGAATAGTCCAGGGCATTGCAGACGTCCGGCAAAACGGCGGATGGAATGTCCGTCAATTCAAATATTCCGCGCTGCCAGGGGGCAACCAGGGTTAGGTCATCTTGCGTCACCTGTTCCGGGTTTTCCCAGGTCAGGGTTTGCAGGTTGGCGCGGATATTTTGCGTTAACTGGTAGAGCAAGGCCGCGCCTTCTTCCTTGGTGGGCAAGGCGGCATAAGGGTAAGGTTCACGCTTTTGTAGCGTGGGCAAAGGCAGGTTTGTGGTCAGTTTTTGCGCGGAAGCCAGGCGGGAACGCGGCGGCAAATTATAAGACGCGCCGGGCGTATGTTCGCGCTGCACAACAAGAATTTGCCCTGATGTGTCAGACACGCAGCTCATTTCCGCCATTGTCCAGCCTTGCAGGGAAAACGGCTGGCCCAGCATGGCGGGCAGGCATTGCCTGCCGACCACAGCGGGGCGCGGCGCGTGTTGCCAGGCCATTGTGAAGAAGCGTTCCGGGCTATCCTTCAATTCTCGCTTGTAACGGGCATTGGCGGCGGCGGAAGCGGCCTGCTGTTTAGCCGCTGCTTGTTCCTGCAAATAGCCGTAGCCCCAAATTCCGCCCACTACGCAACCTATCAGGGCAAGCAGGGCCGCAATCTGGAATTGCTTCATGCGGCGCTTGTTGGCGCTGGGGAAGAGTTCTTCCACCCGCGTTTCCGGCTTCAAAAGCGCGGCCAGGTAACTTTCAGTTTCCTCAAGCGTTTCACAGTGTATTTCCGTGGTTTTGCCGAAGAGCTTGCGCCGGTCTGTGGCCGCCAGTTCCGCCTCTTCACGGCTGGTGAACACTTCATCACCGTTGGCGGCAATAAAGCCGCGTGAAATGGCGCAAACCCACCAAAGCGCCTCGCCTTCCGGCGTATTGCCAAGGCAGAACAGCCCGACAAAAGCGTCTGAACCTTCACTAATGGCACTAATGGCATTCATGGACGGGCGTATGGCCGCAGCCAGTGAACAGGCCCCACGCAAGGGTTGACGGGCACCGGCAATCTTGTATTGCCCCAGCCCGTATTGCTGGGCGCGAGTTACAACGCAGTTGTAGCCTTCCTTGCTGAACTCTCTGGCCTGTTCCCTGGCCAGTTGCAGCATGACGGCCCGCGAGGCTGGCCCGCCGGAACGCACCTGCCAGAACAGGCCCACGGCCCAGGTTTGGTTAAGTACTGTTACCAGCCTCATTTCAAACCTCGCCGGATTCTGTTGAAATTGTTATGATAATCATGCTCTTTTTGTACTGGCGCGACTTGCCGAAGCCGAAAATGCCGCCCTGAGTGGCGTTGCCGTCACGTTCCTGCTCAAAACCGGCCAGCACCAGCGTTTGCCCCATTTTCAGGGTCATGCGCTGGGAAAAGCTGCGCGTGGAAACCTTGGGGAGCTGAATGGTGGATTCGCCGGACTTAAATTCCGTCAAATCATCCAAATTGGAAAGGTTCACGGTGTATTGCAGCACCACGCGCCGCCCTTCCAGAATGTGCGGGATAACCGTCATGGCAAAGCCGGTGGTGACTTCACCCGGCTGCAAGGCCGTGGTGTCGCCAATATCGCTTTGGGAACGGGAAGAACTGGCAAGGTAGGCCTCGCGCTTTATGGCCTGCACCGGCACGGGCTGGTTGCTCATTACAACCCCGCCGCCCGATGTAACCTGCGTGGCCTTGCCCACACTGCGCAAACCCTTGAGCAAGGCTGTGGAACCCTTCAACTTGCCGTCCACAATGGCGGCGGAAAGCTCACCGCCCGCGCCCAGAAACTGCAAGGGCGAAGCCCCGGCAAAGACCTTTATGTCCGGGTTTTCAAAGAACATTTGCAGATTTACGCCGATATCGCTGGAATCTTCAATTTCCAGCGACCACACCTTTATGGAAAGGGCAATTTGGCGGCCCAGCTTGTCATTCAAGGCATCAATGTAACGTTCCACCTGCTGAAGGGTTTGCGGGTTATCTTTAACCGTAATGGTGCCCGCAGCCTGGTTTATGGTTACGGAACCGCTGGCGGAAAGCAGGCTTTTCACCTCTGTTTCCACGTCTTTCCACACGTCAAAGGTCAGTTCGGTACTGTTGGACTGCGCGGTTTGGCCGAATGAAGCCTGTGAAGAAGCCGCGCCCGTGCCTGATTGCCCGCCCGATTCATTGGTTATCTTGTTGGAAAAGCTCACTTTGCCCGGAGCGGCCAAAAGCGTGAAGGTGCGGATATTGTCGGCGGAAAAGCTTATGCCGCGTTCCGGCGTGTAATCCCACGCGCAACCGAACTTTGTGGCCAGCAGGTCAAGCAGACCTTTGACCGTGCCGTTGTACTGAATGCGCAGCGTGTTGGCGGAAGGGGTTGACCGGGGCGCGGCCACCGGCAGCGGAGCCGCAGGCGGCGGGGTTGGGCCAAGGGCGGCCTTCAAGTCCGCGTCCATGGCAGCGGTTGACGGTGACGGCGATGCAGATGGCGTGGACGAGCGGGCGCCGGACGTGCCGGAAGCCCCAAAGCCCAGCGGGGCGCTTATGGGCAGGCCGGTCATTTCACTTACGGCAGCGCAGATTTCCGGCAGGGTGCCACGCTTGTTCAAGGCGATATTCTGGGCAAAGATCCCAGAGGAATAAACGGAATTTTTTGTAAGGCGCACCGGCAAAGCGCCCATGTAAGGTTCCGGCGTTACGGAAACCACTTTACCGGCGCTCATGCCTTCCAACTGCGCCTTTTTGCCCTCAATGGCTTCTTCAGACGGGCCTTGCCGGTTGGAACAGGCCGCCAGGGCGGCGGCAAGCATCAATATGGTTATAAGTAGGAGTTTTTTCATATCAATCCTCAACAACTTCAATGACGCGGTTGTTTTGGTAAATGGTGACTTTCAAAGGGTTTCCGTTCTGGTGCATACGCATGAACAGCTTGCGCACCGCTTCCACAAATTCCCCGTCAAACTGCGCATGGGCCGCCATGTCGTAATCATGTTCAGCCTTCCAGATAAGCGTGTAATTGGCCGTGTTGGCCCATTCCTGAAGCTGTTGCTTCAACATGCCGGGCCAAATGCTGAAATGGCTTGTTGTGGACGGTTCCGGCAAAGGCACGGGCAGAGGCAAAACAGCGGGTTCCGGGGTTGTCGCGGCCTGCATGGCCGGGGCAGTTCCCACTGCCGGGGAATGGCCGGACGCGGGCAAAGCCGGATTTGCTCCAGTTGAAGCCGGATTTACTCCAGTTGGAGAAGGATAAGCGGCGGGCAAGCTGGCCACTACCGGAGCGATTTGCGGCGCGGACGGCGGGTTGTATTGCGGGTTGTATTGCGGCAGGCCGGACTTGCTAAAGCTGTTGTCCGCCCTGGCAAAACCGCCGCCGCCCAGCTCGTAACTTTGCGTAATTACGCCGTCCGGCAGGAACAGGCTGAGATAACAGGCGGATTCGTCTTGCAGAATATCCAGCTTGTAACCCACCGGCAGGCCGCTGGCCGCAATGGTGAAGCCGCGCTGGCGCAAATTGGCTTCCAACGCCTCGCCAAAGGCGCTGTCGGCGTTAATGCTCAAGGCCGTTTGCCCAGGGGGATAAACCGTTGCCAAATGCTTGGCCGCATCATTGGCCAAAGTGGACGTGGCCGTGGGGAAGTTTTTGGAAACGCCGTCAAACCCGGCCACGCCGTTGTGGCCGTTCAGGGCGCAACCGGGCAAAAGGCCTGCGCAAAGCAACAGGAGCATGAAAAACGGGGTAAATGGATGTTTCGCTTTCATTATTTCGCCCCCTTGGCCTTGTCGGACTTGGGCGCGTCATAATCAGGTTCGCCATTTTTGGCCGGATAGCTCTGTTTGCAGGCCGGATAACCGGAGCAGGCAAAGAAATCATAATCCTTGCCATCGGTTTTTCTTTGGCCCTGGCGGCGTATCAGCGCCTTGCCGCAGCCCTTCACCCCGCATTTGAACTGGCTGAGTTCCTGCGGTTTTTTCTCGCGTTTTTCCTGCTTGGGGCCAGGTTTGCCGCCTTCATTCGGGAAGGTGCTTTTGCAGGTATCACAAGCCCAAAAGTCATATTCTTTGGGGTCGGTTTTGCTGGCCTTTTTGACCAGGTGGCGGAGCTTGTCGCCGCCGCATTCCGGGCAAGGCAGGGTTGTGTCTTTGATAAAGGCCAACAATTCTTGCTGGAGTTGTTCATACGAAGACGCGACAACGGTTTTGTAAGCGGCCTTGCCTTCGGCCACGTCGTCCAGCAAGTCTTCCATTTTTTTGGTAAATTCAAAGTTCATAAAGCTGAACTTGTTCTTCAGGTTGTCCACAACCGCCTCGCCCAGGGGCGTGGGCACAAGGAAGCGTTTTTCCGTTTGCACATAACCCTTGTGCTTCATTATGTTTTCCAGAATGGCGGCATAGGTGGAAGGCCGCCCTATGCCGCGCTTTTCCAGCTCGCGTATCAGGCTAGCTTCTGTAAAACGGGCCACAGGCTTGGTCTTTTTGGTAAGGAGCTTGCCTTGCATGGCCGTGGCCATAGCGCCGGGTTTGAGCGCGGGCACGGGGTTTTCCGCTTCCGCTGCCTGGTCTTCAGCGTCTTCCGTCTGGTCTTCAGCATCTTCCGCCTGGTCGCTTTCCATAAGGGTTTTCCAGCCGGGCTTGAGCATGGTGCGGCCTTTGGCCTCAAACTGCGCCTTTTTGCCGTCAATTTCCGCTTCCAGCGTCGCCACGCGCACCGCGAACAGCGCGTCTTCCAGCATGGCGGCAAGAGAATGCTGGCGGATGAGCGCGTAAAGCGCCTTTTGGTCGGCATTTTCCCCGGCCTCTTCAACTTCAATGTGTGTGGGGCGTATGGCCTCGTGCGCTTCCTGGGCGCTTTCCTTGGATTTCCATTTTCTTGGAGTACACACCAGCGGCCAGCCCTTGGCCTCGCAAAAGGCGCGGGCTTCTTCGGTAAATTCGGCGCTGAAGTTGGGGGAATCGGTGCGCATGTAGGTGATGTGCCCCTGCGCGAAAAGCTCCTGGGCCGCGTCCATGGTTTGCTTGGAGGAAAACTTCATGGCGTTGCTGGCAGCCTGCAACAGGCTGGCGGTGACAAAGGGCGCGGGCGGGCCGGATTTGCTTTCCGATTCCTGGCAATCCAGGACGTGCAGGTTGCGGGCTTTGGCGATGTTTTCAGCGGCGGTTTTATCAAGGAAGTATTCCTCGCCTTCCGCAAGCCAGTTTTTGGGCTTCCATACGGCCTTCCAGCCGTCTGTAATGTTGTCCACAGCTTCAAAAACCAGCTCAACGCCGTAGTGGGTTGTGGACTTGAAGGCGGCAATCTTGCGTTCCTGTTCCACAACCAGACGCACGGCAGGGCTTTGCACCCGGCCAGCGGAAAGCTTGTCGCCCGCCGCTTTGGAGAGCGGGCCGGAAACCAGGTAGCCGCAAAAACGGTCAAGCACGCGGCGGGCTTCCTGCGCGAAAACCAACTGCATGTTGATGTTTCTGGCCTGAGTAATGGCCGTTTTGACGGCCTTTTCCGTAATTTCGGAGAATGTGACCCGCTTGGGGTTCTGAAGTTTGAGGGCTTCCGCTATGTGCCAGGAAATGGCTTCCCCTTCCCGGTCAGGGTCGGTTGCCAGGTACACGGCTTCGGCCTGCTTGGCGGCTGCGCCCAGGCGGGCCAGCACTTCCGCCCCGCGTTCCGTGGGCAGATACTGAGGTTTAAAATCCGGCGCGGATACGCCAATTTCCTTTTCCGGCAAATCCCGCACATGGCCAACGCTGGCCATTACGCGCCATTCCGAACCCAAGAAACTTTGAATTTTCTTTGTTTTGTTCGGAGATTCAACAATCATCAATTTCATGAAAAATCCTCCGCCCCCGGTGGATTTCCCCGTCAAACCGTTTCCTTTTTAAAGGGTTAAAGGGTTGAAAATTAAAAACTTAAAACGCAAATTTAGCGCAAGGTTATTGCCGGTGCCTACCGTTCAAGGCCCTGGCTCCGCTTTTTTTCGGGCGGTTCCTTATCAAGTGTCTGTTGCAAGTCATTAAAATGCTTGCGCACGGCTTCAAGGCCGCGTGACTGGTGAATGTCGTTGAAGTCGGTAAGGCCCTTGGCCTTTTCTTCTGGGGTCAAAACGGGAACAAGCACTTTGCCGCCCACGGCCTGGGCCGCAAGTTCGGCTTTTTCCACACCGATGTTCGGCTCACGTTTATGGTCATTGTCCGCGCAAATGGTAATGGCCGCCTGGGGGAACTTTTCCCGCAGTTTTATGGCCACAGATACCAGGTTGCCCGCATCAAAGGCCACTGCAACGGGCTTGCCGGTAGCCATGTGCAGGCTTGCGCCGGTGGCGTAACCTTCCGCCAGCAGGATTTCGCCCTGGGAAAAATCTTTGTCCGCGCTGGCAATGCTGTGAAAATTGCCGGTTTTTTCAATGCCGCTGGCAAAACGTTTGTTGCCCTGGTCATCTATGAACTGTAAGCCGCGCAGCTCACCATCCACATTGCGCAGGGGAACAAGCAGGTCGCCAATAAAGTTTACTTTTATATCAAAGGCTTCAACACCTTTGTTTTTAAGGTATTCATGTTCCTGAACTGCCTTGGCGGCTTCCCAGGACTGGCCGCAACGCTCCATGGCCTGATTGTGCTTCACGGCTTGTTCGCGGTCACGTTCAAGGCGTTTTTGTTCCGCTTCAGCGCTCAAGGCCTTTTGCTCTTCCGGGGAAAGTTTTACGCCAGGTTCCGTGTAGTGCCATTTCATGCGTTCGCCGGACTTGAAATTGTCCGCCCATCCGTTGATTTTGCCGTCCAGATAGCCGCTGTATGTGCCATTCACAGTGTTTGCAGGGTCGCCAGCCAGCCGGACGCGGTGTAATTCGCCATCCATAACCGGGAGTTGGCCGTCCAAATGAAAACCGTTGTCGCGCAAGGCAACGGCAAAACTTTCAGCCGGGCTAAGCGGCCTCGCAAGCCAGGCGCTTACCTTGTCAAGGTCGCCGCCCTTTTCCACATACCAGCTTACCGCGTCTTTATCCCACTTGGCCCCGGCCGCCTTGGCCTTGTTTTTTTCATCATAGGAAACGTTCAGGTAGGTTTTTTCCTTGGCAAGGTTGGGTTCATGTTTGGACATGGCGGGCAGCTCTTGGGCGGCTTCGGCCACGACATGGCCGGGCACAGCAGGGCCGGATACAGCAGGGCCGGGCACAGCGGGGCCAGTAATTTCTTTTGTCTGTTCCACCTTCAGGTCCTTTCTTTTTTCCGGGGCCAGCACATAGCCCATGATTTTTTCCGCATCACGGCAGGCCTGCAATATTTCATTGTTGTCTTTTTCAATGGCCTGAATCCAACTGCCCACATAAGACGTATGCTGGCCGGGGTCATGTGGAATGCCCAGCTCCTGGCAAATCATCCAACTGGCTATTTCCGCCCGGAGTTCATGGCGGGCGTATTCCGGGGAACCGAAGGGCGCGGGTTTGGCCATGTCCAGACGGCCTTCAACCATGCTCCAGTGCGCCAGCTCGTGCATGGCGGTGGCGTAATAGCGTCCGGCTTCCGGGAAGTTTTCTTTGGGCGGAAGGTGGATTTTGTCTTTAGCGCCACCGCGATAAAAGGCCCGGTCGCTACGGTCATGGATTATTTCCGCGCCGGAGGCCGCCAGAACAGTTTCGGCCTTTTCAAGCGGGTTCCAGTCGTGGCGGATTGCGCTGTGCGGGTCAAAAGGCTCCATGCCTTCAACCTGGCTGGCATGGAAAACTTGAAATATTTTGGGGTAAGGCCTGGTCAGTTCCACAGTTTCCTTGATAACCCGGCCCTTTTCATCCAGCACCGGGTTGCCGTTTTCATCCAGCTTGTCCAGGTCTTTGGTAAATTGCCAACGCTCGATATAGCTGCACTGCTCACCCTTTTTGATGTACATGCCGTGCTTTTCAGCCTGCTTGTAAGTTACCCAGCGCGGGTCGCCGTCAACATCTCTGGCAGCCGCGATATTTTGAAGCGATACGCGGTTAATGCCCCTGTAAATGGTGCCGCTAAGAGGGTTTTGCGGCATTTGGCTTGGCCCGGCTTCCCAGGGGCGTTGCCAGGGCGCGGTGCCAGCCTGTAAGGATTTGATAATGTTTGCCGCAAATTCTTTGTGGAACCGTTCCTGGCGGGTTTGTTCCTTATTTTCGCCCGCTTTTTTATCTGCCATGGTCTTTTTATCTGCCCCGGTTTTTTTATCTGCCATGGTCTTTTTATCTGCCATGATAAACCCCTTGCGCGTCCAGCTTTACAGCCGGGATAAAATCTTCATCTTCATGGTCAAAAAAGTCATCGTGTTCCATTGCGCCCATGTAGTCGGCCACGTCCGGGTCAACGTGAATGTCCTCATCCGGGTTTTCCGCTATCTGGCGGCGGACTTTATCCGCCTCGGCGGCGTAGTAGGCGCGTTCTTCTTTTGTCAGCTTGTCTATCCAGCCCATGCGTTTTCTCCTTGGAGTAAAAGGGTTAAATATCAGTTCCATATCCAAAGGGGTTTAACCAGGTTGACCCGGTTTAAACCCGCCAAACCAAAATAACGGCTGTCAAAACTGCCCCGGTGTTCATCCGAAAGCAGCAAGGCTTGCCCCGCTGGCACTTCCGCCGGGAGCAAGGCGCAAAACATGGCCCGGCCAGCGCTGTCTGTTGCTTGAATTTGTGAATTGGCCCAAAGCTGGCCGTTTATGCTGATGCCTTCCGCCGTGACGCTTAGGGAATCACCCGGCAGCGCCGCTACTCTTTTAAAGAGCGGTTGCAGGCCGGAGGGGCAGGAACCGCCTTGCAGGTAGCCGCGTTCTTGGGCCAGCTTGATAAATTCCGGATCTGCAAGGCAGAAGGAAACCAAATCGCCATGCTTCAAGGGGCCTGCCGTGTGCTGGTAAATACCTTTTGGCATTGAAGGCGTAAGATTCACGCGGTAGCCGAAGGACGCGAGCAGCCAAACAACAGCGAAAAGCAGGGATAATGCCCACAAGGCCCAGAAAAACTTGCGTTGCTGGTTGTCCGTAAGTTTGCCCAGAAGCTTGTCCAGGCTGTTCCAAATGTTATCAAGCAAAGTAGCTTTCATAATTTACCTCTGGTTGTTGCGGAGTGGGCGCGGCGTGAGCTTCCTGCGCCGGTGCGGGTTCCTGGGCTTCGGGCAACCTTGCTTCAGGGGCCTGGGTTGCGGAACTGGAAGCCGTGGCCTCGCGCGGGTAATAGATGGAATCCGTCACGCTGGGAGCGGGTATTTTGGCGCGTTTGGAGAATGTAGGGTCAAGGAAATAAAGAATCTGCCTGCCGTAAATGGTGGACTGGCCAGCCGTGAAAATAAGCATGTCGCCGGGTTTGGTGACTTTGCCGTTGCTGTCTTTTTGGTTGCCGGGAATGCGCATACATTCATCCGGCGTAAGTAGCGGTCTGGCGGTTTCAGAAACGCTGACGGAGGCATTCTTCAAGGCCCCGTTCTTGGAGCCGGAAAGCGAGGTTTTTTGTTCCACCACAGTTGTTTTGCCGGTCATGTCCGACAAAACTTGAGCGGTTTGGTAAATGTTGGGAGCCGCCGCAATACGGATATGGCAGTTTGACATCAAGGCATTATCTTTGCCGTAAACGCCATCAAGCTGAACGGTATCTTGCACAATTATATACATTTTACCGCCATAACCGGCTATGTAGGCAATGGCCTTTTCCATTACCGGAAGCTTGCCCAGGGAAGTAAACTCATCCAACATGAAAAGCAGGCGGTGTTTAAAACCCTGCTTGCTGGCCCCATCCGCAAAGTCCATTTTTTTGCAGACGCGCCGGATAATCATGTCCAGCATCAGGCGGATAAGCGGCTTGATGCGGTCAATATCCGCAGGGCTTAGAACAAGATACAGGTCAACCGGGTTGTCCAGATTCATAAGGTCGGCAATGTGGAAGTCGGAACGCGAGGTGTTCAGGCAGACAACCGGGTCGCGGTAGAGCGAAAGGTTTGTGAGGACGGTTGAAACAACGCCGGAACCTTCATTCTCGGCCTTGTTAAGCATTTCCCGGCCAGCGGAAGCGACAAACACATGCGCCTGTTTACCGCTGTCTTCAGTAATATTCGGGTACATTTCTTTCAAAATTGCGGCATGGTCTGTGCTGACCATTTCATCAAACAACTCGGAAATTTTGCGGGTTTCATCCGCCAGCATACAGGCCAGGTCATAAAGGGTGGCTGGCTTTTTCTGCTTGTGCGGAACCATAATGCAACAATGCAAAAGAGCGCCGGAAAGCAGGGCAAAACCGGCCTTGGCCCAATGGTCTTCAAGGCCTTTGCCTTGCGGGTCAATAAGCATGGCCGCAATGTTTTGCACGTCTGGAATGGCGGTTATTTCGTCCAGGTGAATTTCTTCCAGCGGATTAAAGGCGGCGGAAAGGCCGGAAGGGTCTGAAGGGTCAAAACGCAGGGTAAAATGCCCCTGTGATTGCCGCCAGCCGGACGTTAAGGCCCAGTTTTCCCCTTTAATGTCCAGAACCAGGCTGGAACCTTCCCAAGCCAGCAAGGTAGGCAGAATAAGGCCAACCCCCTTGCCGGAACGGGTAGGCATGAAGCAAAGCAGGTGTTCCGGCCCGTTGTGCCGCAAATAGAGTTGATCTTCATCCGGCTTGCCGTTCAGGCTGCGCCAAAGGGCAATAAGGCCGGTGTAGCGCTTCACCCAGCCGCCAATGTAAACGCCCTTGCCTTCAAAATAGCTCATCAGGTGAATAAAGGCCATTGCACAATGCCGCCCTAAGGCGGCAAAATAAATTTTTGTGGTTGTATTTTTCAAATTTTCGGCATTTTTTCTCTTTAAGGGGCATTTTTATGCCCTTTTCAGGTGAAATTCGCCCTAATTTTTGTCTTTTGGC
>JAVBMP010000071.1:0-8291 GCA_031552315.1 Desulfovibrionaceae bacterium
GGCGAGCTGCTCCTTTCGTCCCTGGCCTACAACCTGAAGCGTGCCTTATTTCTGCCAGGTTTTATAGGATAACTGCGCCAAAATTTCGCCAAAAAACAAAAATCAGGGCGAATTTTACCTGAAAAGGGCATAAAAATGCCCTTTAAAGAGAAAAAATGCCGAAAACTTGAAGAATACGACCACAAAAACTCATTTTGCCGCCTTGCGGCTACATTGTACAATGGCCTTATTAATGTGGGAATGCGGCTGCGGTCCAGCAAATCAACATTTGCCCAAAAAGAAAATTCTTGCCCGGAGCGTTCATCCTTCATAAATACGAACTGGCTGGTTTTGAATCTTGCGTGGTTACCGTCAAACATGGCGCTGAATGTAAGGGGAAGTTGCACTTCTTCCCAGGAAAAATCGTTTAGGCCGTCTGCCCTGATTATAAGCTTTTCCGGCATATTCATAACCATAGCATTTGGAGTGGTTCTTTCCAGGCCAGGAAATGGAACAACAAGGCTGTGTTGTCTGGCTGTATGGTAAAATTGTAACCGATCTTCATCTGAACGGTCTTCAATAAGCATTTCGAACTCTTTTGGTTCAAATGAGTATGTTGTGCCTGCCATGGCTATGCCCCCGTTGTTTAGTAGCGCTAATGCCAAGGCTGGTAAGAAGATATAAAATTTGGTTGGTACCATTGCTGTAACCTATATTTTTTTACTGCCGCGCTTGACTAAAGTTTTGAATAATGCTTTTTATTGATTGATAGATATACTATTTTGAAGTTGATATCAAACCAAATATAACAATGGGCATTATAAAGATTCGCGTATGGATTTTAAAGAATATTTTCAAAATGAACTTGTCATGTTGCGGGAACTGGGGCGTGATGCCGCAAGGCGCAATGCCGCCCTTGCGCCATTTCTTGCCACGCCGGGGCGTGACGTTGATGTGGAAAAGCTGCTGGAAAGTTTCGCGTTTCTTAGCGGGCGGGTAAGGCAAAAGCTGGACGATGAATTGCCGGAAATTACCCATGAACTGTTCAGCAGGTTGTGGCCCAATTATTTGCGCCCGCTTCCCGCGGCAACGGTTATTCAGTACCGGCCTACAGAAAATACCACGGGGCAGACGCTGATTCCCAAAGGAACCCTGGTTCATTCCGTCCCTGTTGACGGCACTTCATGCGCCTTCAAAACGGTTTATGATACCGCTGTGCTGCCGCTTGAAATAGCCGGGCAGTGGTTTATTGAAGGCAATGGAGAGACCGCGCTGGCGCTGCGCTTCATTGTTACCAATGGGGAATTGGGCAACCTGGCGTTATCTGGCTTGCGCTTTTTTTTCACTGGCAAGGCAGATGACGCGTATTCCATTTATTTCACACTGCTTCACCAGGTGAAAGAAATACGCGTTGTCATCAAAAATGCTGAAAAAGAGCGCCGCACAGCTGTTTTGGAAGCTTCAGCCTTACGTGCGGTGGGCTTTGGTGAAGGGGAAGGGCTTTACCCGTACCCGGCGGCAACCGCGGCAGGCTACCGCATACTGCAAGAATACTTCTGCTTTCCAGAAAAATTTTTGTTTGTGGAACTGAATGGGCTTGAAGAAGGAACAGGTAAGAAAAACCTGCAAGAGTTTCAGGGTGTTGACGGGTTTGAACTGCATTTTGTGCTGAAAGAAGCGCCCAAAGACAGAGAAGCCTTCCATAAGGATAATTGGCAGTTGTTTTGCACCCCGGCCGTCAACCTCTTCCCCGTGCAGGCCGCGCCGCAAGTTTTGTCCGAGCCGGGGCGTGAATTTCGGGTTGTGCCCGTGCCGGAGCGCCCGAACAATTTCGCTGTGTACAGCGTTGACCAGGTATGCAGCTGGACTCAGGGCGCCAAAGGGCAAATAAATTATGAAAATTCCATTTCCGCCGCCCCTTTCGGCCTGTCGCGCCTGCCGGCATATCACCTGAATATCAGGCCTGTCTTGGGCGGTGAAGACGTGGAAACATACATCACCCTGAATGCTGACAACAAGGCCCCGCTTACGGTTGGCCTGGAACTTACATGCACCAACCGCATGCTGCCCAGGCGGCTGAAGGCCGGTGATATTTCTTCGCTGGCGGGCAGCAAAAACAATTCCGCCCTGCCGTTTAAAAATATTTTGCCGGTAACTTCTCCTTTTCCTCCACCCCTGCAGGCGGATCTTCTGTGGCGGCTTTTATCGGCCATGACCCTCAACTATATCCCGCTAAGCGACCTGACCTCATTCAAGGCGCTTCTTTCCACATACAATTTCCGGGCGATGCACGACCACAAGGCCGCCAGGGCGCTGGAACGCACCCTTCAAGGCATAACGTCTATAAAAAGTGTGGAAACAGACCGTATTTTTAAAGGCATTGCCGTGCGCGGCCTGCAAACCCGTGTGGAACTGAACCCGGACTGCTTTTCTTGCGAGGGTGAGCTGTATATGTTTGGGGCCGTTATTAACGAATTTTTGTCACTGTGCGCCACGGTGAACAGCTTCCAGCAGACCATTATTATCAGCAAGAGTAAAGAATATAAATGGCCCGCCAGGTTGGGGGGGCATTTTTGAAAATAGCTGGTCTTTTTTAAGCATATAAGGTCATTGTGCAACAGTCTCACATCGACATAAGGGGCGCAATATGGCTCGCTACTCTTTCATTTTCTTGATTGTATTGTCAATTTTTATAACCGGGTGCCCGGCAAAACCTCAGCTTTTGTATTTGACACTGTATAATGATTGCGATGACACCATCGTGTTATATAATCCCTCTGGCGCAAAACAGGGCAAGATATTAAAAGAAAAAGAATCCGCTGTTGATATTTATTCTTTGACGATAGCGTACCACTTGTCTGCCGATGAATATGACAGGAAAGTTAAGGAATTTTTAACAAATACAGATTATGTAATAACGGCTAAACTTCCCAATGGGGAAGAAGTTCATTTTACCCTGAAGGACATACTCGAAAAGGGTGACTGGCCAGGTTCAACAGTCGTTAATTATTATATCTGTAAGGGCAGCAAGAAAAACGAATAGTGAAAGCAGGTTACCCCGGTAGATCTTATGGCGCTATGCGAATGGAATAGGGGCAGCGTACTTCCAAAACGGCCTTGCATCCAACATCGAGGCCATTGCACAACGGCCTCAATTCTCAAATTGACATTGGCCGCCTTTTATGCTTTATGATGGTAGATAAGTGGCAAAATATGTTTTCTTGCTCTCCTCGGCAATTCGGTGGGAGGCAAAGGAGAAATGTATGCGGCAAATACCCAAACCCTTTTTGGCGGCGATCTTGGCCATGGTTTTGACCTTGTCGCCCGGTTTCGCCCTGGCGGCGGAGGGCGCGCCTTCCAGCGCCGCCGTAAAGCTTGACGCGGCCCAGCTGGAACAGCTGGCGGCCCCGGTGGCCCTGTACCCGGACGCCTTGCTGGCGCAGGTGCTTATGGCTTCCACCTATCCTTTGGAAGTGGTTGATGCCGCCCGTTGGCTGCGGGCGAATCCAGGCTTGAAAGGGGCGGATCAGGATGCGGCCCTGCAAAAACAGAACTGGGACGCCAGCGTCAAGTCGCTGGTCAAGGTTCCCCAAACCTTGCAGATGATGAATGAAAAGCTGGACTGGACAGAAAAACTGGGTGACGCCTTTCTTGCCCAGCCCAAGGACGTGATGGATGCCGTGCAACGCTTGCGGGCCAAGGCCCAAGCCCAGGGCAACCTGAAGTCGAACAAGCAGCAGACCGTCAAGGTTGAGGGCGGAGGCGGAGCCAACACCATCATTATTGAACAGGCCCAGCCGGATGTTGTATACGTGCCGGCCTACAACCCCACGGTTGTTTACGGCCCCTGGCCCTATCCGGCCTATCCGCCCTATTACTGGTACCCGCCCGGTTATGTCGCGGGCGCGGCTGTTGTTTCTTTCGGGGTCGGCGTGGCCGTGGGCTATGCCATGTGGGGTTACCCAAACTGGCACAGCGGCGATGTGGACATCAACGTGAACCGCTATGCCAGTTTTGCCGGGCATCCGCCGCCACCGCCGCCCGCGCCGCCGCATGGCGGAGGAGGGCGCCCCGTGCCCCCGGCCCCCCCGGTACCGCCACATGGTGGAGGCAATACCGGCACGCGTCCGGGCAGCGATATATGGAGCCACAACCCGGATCATCGCGGCAATGTGCCCTATAGAAATCCCGACGTGGCCCAGCGCTTCCAACGGCCAGGGCATAACGGACTTTCTCCCGCTCAGGAAAGGGTCAATGCGCGTGAAGCCTTTCGCGGGCACAGCTCTGGCTTTACCGGCGACTCCGGCGCGTCCGGCTTCCCCAGCCATATGGAAGGGCGCTTCGGGCACCCCGGCCAGGAGGGCGGCATACGCCCAAGCCAGGAAGGCGGTATGCGTCCGGGCCAGGAAGGCCGCTTGGGTGGTGACGGCTTTGGGCGCCAAGACAGAGGCGCCGCCGGGCGTGACTTTGCTGGAGGACGCGAGTTCAGGGACTCTTCCGGCGGCAGGCCCAGCGTCTTTTCCGGATCCGGCGGGTCGGGTATGCGGCATGAATTTCAGCGTGGGGCCCAAAGCCGCCAGCTTATGCAGTCTCATCCGCACGGCGGCGGTTTTCACCGCTTTTCGCGGTAAATAAGGAGAAGACTATGCGTAAAATAAAACACCGGCTAACTACGGCCTTCATCCTTTTACTGATTTCCCTGCTTGCCCCCGCGTTCCCGTTCAAAGAGGCCCAGGCCGTGGAAGCGCCGCACCGCGCGTATGATACGCCACAGGCAGCGGCGGAAGCCCTGGCCGCGGCCGTTTCTGCCAATAATACGGCAGAGCTGCGGGCCATACTGGGGCCGGCTGCCAAAGACATCATAGAATCCGGCGACGCTGTGGATGATGCAGCCGACCGCGCGGCCTTTGCCACTGCCTACGCGGAAAAGAACGCCCTGGTTCCAGAGGTTCCGCTGCTTCCGCAGGGTACTCCGCCCCCTCCGCTTATGGACGCGGAAAAGCAAACCCGCTACACGCTTGAGATAGGGCAAAAAAGATGGCTCTTTCCCGTTCCCATCGTCCGTGACGCCAGCAGCGGCCGCTGGTTTTTTGATGGCGCGGCCGGGGTTGAAGCGCTTTTGAACTGGCGCATCGGGCAAAACGAACTTGCCGCCATGCAGGTATGCCTGGCCTTTGCGGACGCGCAGCAAGAATACTGGGGGCTAAACCCGGACGGCGCAAAAAACCCGCATTACGCGGCCTTTATTGCCAGCACACCAGGAAAACGCGATGGCCTGTTCTGGGAAAGTGATTCCGCCGCCAGCCCCTTGGGAAAGCTGGCCGCCATAGCGGAAGTCAAAGGCTATGCAAAGCCTGAACAAGGCAAGGGGCAACCCTATTTCGGGTACCGCTACCGCGTGCTGAACGGGCAAGGCAAAAACGCCCCCGGCGGGGCGCTGGACTATATGGAAAATGGCAGAATGACGCACGGCTTCGCCCTGCTGGCCTATCCGGAGCAGTACGGCGTTTCCGGGGTCATGAGCTTCATGGTCAGTCAGGACGGCGTTGTTTATGAAAAAAACTTCGGCCAGAATACCGCCACCCAGGTACAACAGGTCAAGCTGTTTGACCCGGACGGCACCTGGCAGCGGGTGGACGCCGGGACGGATTGATTTTGATGTTTTCAAAACGAAAATGTCATAAAGTCACGCAACCGCGCCGCCCTTGGGGCTGATGCCAACCAATTTTGCCAGGCAGGCGCAAACGCCCTTGAAGGTATTCAGCACCTTCAAGGGCGTTTCACGTTTGGGCGGTTCACTTGGCCCCCGGCGGTAAATGAGGCTGTTGCACAACGGCCTCAAATGGGGGATTGCATTTTATACGGGTTTGGATAATATGCCCTATATTTTAATCAGGTATATTCCAATGGTTTTGCTGAATACCGTATTGAATTTCTTGGGCAAGCGGCAGGCAGCTATGGTATAATATATTGCTTTTTCAGGTACTTGGGAAGCGCCATGAAAATATCCGCCTATCAACGTGAAATATTATACCGCAGAGGGAATTGTAAGAGGAATATAAATAAATATTCCTCCAAAATAGAAAGTTTTGCGCTGGTTTGTGTGCAACAGCTTGAATTTTTGGGCTTGGAGGAAAGTGACAGAATATTTAATTGCTTTTCCGGGGTTGAACAGTTGCATACCATAAAGGCTGTGGGACTGGCCCCTAAAGAAATAAACGCGATTATACGCGGCATAAAGAATGAATATGCGGGGTTGTTTTATATATTTATAGATACAGATTGGGAATATTGCGGCACTTTTTGTCTGGATTCAAATTTAATCAGAGCAGACTTTCATTTCTCTGAAATAACAGATGATATCATTCTTATTTCAAAAGATCTCTCGAAAAGAATAAACTTAGAGTATTATGAGCATAGAGGAAATTTTTTTATTGATCTTGTCAAAGCCAGGAAAAGCGGTCAAATTTGACAAAGCTGTTCTCCAAATGTATTCTGACAAAGGTAATCTTGATACAGTGCCAATAGTTTAAATTGTGATGTTTGAATTTGTTCTTATATAATACATAGATATTTACGGAGGACACCCATGCGAAGCCTCGCGTCTTTTTTATCCACACCGCTTTTTTTGGCCTTGCTTGTGGTTATTTCTTTTACCGGCTGCGTTCAGCAGGCTGAAGTGGTGGCCCCGCCGGAACAGAGCGCAAACCTTTTTGAACCGGGCAAAACAAAAAGCATCGCCTTTGGGAAGGCAGTGGCAAAAATAAGCCCTGGCACCACGTTGGGTGAAAGAAAAGTAGGCGTGCCCTGCATCCTTAACGCGGGCAAGACAGCCTGGAACGGGGCGGACGCCGACCGCCTTGCGGATGCTTTCCGGCAAACGCTGGTCAGCAGAAACCTGGCAACGGTTGGCGCATCCGGCAATTTGTTTGAAGATAATTCGGGTGAAGCAGAAATACTTGTGGGCTGCATCATACAGTCCGTAACCCTGAATGTGTATCACGACAATTTTTTTGAAAATCTTACCATTGGGCAATCAAACGCCACAGTAAGCGTGGAATGGCAGGTGTATGATTCCTTCAACCGCCAGACTGTGCTGAAAAAAACCACCAATGGCGCGGCAAATACAACCTTTGAAAACAGCGACCTGGGCAAAGGCTTTTACGCGGCCTTTGAAAATGCCTTGCAGCATTTGCTGGCCAGTGACGACTTCATAAAAATTGTGGTTAAAGACAGCGCGTCCGCCCCCGGAAGCGCCATGGTTGCAAGCGGGGCCGACCGGGTAAAAAATTACGGGTACATAACGGCCAAGGGTGATTCAAAGCCGTTGGCCGCGGTGCAAAAAAGCGTGGTTACTGTAATAGTGGGCACCGGGCACGGATCCGGCTTTGTCGTCAACAATGGTTTGGTAATAACCAACCAGCATGTTGTGGGAAGTTCCGGCAAAGCAGTTATTATGACTTCAGACAATGACAAATATGAAGGTGTTGTTGTGGCAAAAGACGCCCAGCGGGATGTCGCCGCCATATCAGTGCCGGACTTGCCCCTTTCTCCGCTAAAAATACGCAAAAATCCGGCGACAGTTGGCATGGACATATACGCGATAGGCTCGCCCAACAACATTTCTTTGGCCGGCACAGTAACCAAAGGCATAGTAAGCCACCTTGACAGGATAATGCGGAATCAAAGCTGGATTCAGGGCGATGCGACTATTAACCACGGCAACAGCGGCGGCCCCATCGTGGACGGCGCGGGCAACGTGGTGGGTATTTCAACCCTGGGCCTGCGCGATACGCAGGGCATATACTTTTATGCCCCGATAATAGACGCCCTGAACACCCTGGGCCTGCAAGGCCGGTAGTTTTGGGCTGAAGGCGTTTGGGCCGAATGCGCGGGCCGCGCGAAAAAGTATGCGACAGGTAAAATAATTGTAAAATAAGTCACTTGCATGGAGGGGTTTTAATGAAGTTATTTAATGCGGCACTTACAATTATTATGCTTGGCGCGGCATTTCTTGGGGGCTGCGCAGAACTCGCATTCCTTGTAAAAGAACAAAAATTCTCATTATGCAACGGCCTCGATTAACAAAGCCAAACAAGAAGGCCGAATATCCTTATTTTTAAGGAAATTCGGCCTTTTTTGAACTATAAAAGATTGTCTGCTGGTGTCCTCGGCAGGAATCGAACCTGCGGCCTCTGCCTTAGGAGGGCGGCGCTCTATCCAACTGAGCTACGAGGACACTTTGCCTGTCCAGGGGACGCCGAAGCCCCAACAGGGGGGCGCAAAAAGGCCAGACAACCGTCCGTATAAAG